>JBBQHO010000022.1:0-30336 GCA_038324055.1 Polyangiales bacterium
GCTTGGGTAAAGGGCGAGCAGCTCGATTCCACTTCCAACTGAATTGCCAATGCCTGCGCCCCGAAATGTACGTCGGGCGTCCGGCGCGCGTGAAAGCGTCCGCCCATGCGCACTTCGTTCCGTGTTTTCGAATTCCTCCCCGTTTCGGTGCTCGGTTTCCCCCTTTGCGTTTCGACGCTGCTCGGCTGCGCCGCCGCGCCGCCCCCGCCCGCTCCCCAACTCGCTTTGGCTTCTGACGAGGCGGCCGTGCAGCCTTCGGGCTGGGAGACTGCGCACAAGCGACCGAGCGAAAGCATCGCGAGCGCCACAGTGGTCGCGCCGTTACCGACCGAACGCCGGGTGATCGGCTATTTCACCAACTGGGGCCACACCCGCCCTGCACCGTGCGAGTTCAAGACCAGCGACGTCCCCGCCGCGCTCTTGACCCACATCAACTACGCGTTCGCGTCGGTGACCGCGAGCGAAGACAAGGACACGTTCGAACTCGGACCATCGAGCCCCGAAGACGTTTCTCGCCTGTACGCCGAGGTCAATGCTCTCAAGAAGGGTCAGCCCAACTTGCGCACGCTGTTGTCGGTCGGTGGTTGGGCTTTCAACGACGAGCCTACCGCTTGGATCTTCTCCGCGATGGCCAGCAGCGCGGAGCGGCGCGGCCACTTCATCCGCCAGGCCACGAACTTTCTGCGTGCGCACGGCTTCGACGGCCTCGACATCGACTGGGAGTTTCCTGGCGCTGCCGAGCGCGGGGGCAAGCCCGAAGACGCAGCGAACTTCACCAGCCTCTTGCGCGAATTTCGCGCCCACTTTCACGCGGAGGCTCTGCACACGGGCCAACGCGAATTCTTGCTCACCATCGCCTCGCCAGCAGGCCAGTACTTCTACCAACACCAACAGCTGAGCTTGATCCATGAGCCGCTCGATTGGATCAACGTGATGACCTACGACTACCACGGCGACTGGGACAAGAAGATCGGCGACAATGCGCCGCTAGTCGATAGTGGTCGCGACGTCGAAGAGACGGTTGCGGCCTACGTAGCTCTCGGTGTGCCGCGCACCAAGATCGTCATGGGCTTGCCCACCTATGCTCGTGGCTTTGGGGGCGTGAAAAAGGACGAGAAGGGCGCCTCCGCCCCCCTGACGGGCCCCGACAGCCCCTGCGGCAAGGACTCACTCTCGTCCCATCACGTTCAGGCGTGGATCCAGGCAGGCCGCTATGCGCGCGTCTGGGACGCGATGACCCAGACGCCCCACGCCTACGACAAGAAGAACGGCTTTTGGATCAGCTACGACGATGAGATCTCGTACACCAAGAAGCTCGAGTTCCTCGAGCGCGAGCGTTTGGGCGGCGGCATGTTTTGGGCCATCGATCAAGACGACGTCAAAAATGGCTTTCCTCTGATCCGCCAAGTGTCGAAGCAGCTGCTCGGCACGAGCGTTCCACAGAAATAGTGGCGAATTTGCGCGAGCTGGCTGGCCCGACTTACCCGGGCGCGGGTCCACTGATAGCGTTTTGATGGTGGCCGGTTGCGGTCCGCCGGGAGAAACGAATGAAGACGACCGACATGCGCATGCTCGTGTCTGCCCGCTATGGCGGCGACGTGGAGCTCTTGCAGCTCATCCGCAAAGAAAAGACGCTGGTAGAAGAGCAGAAGCGCGTCGAAGTGCTTCGAACGCGCAGCCGTCTGCGCCTCAAGATGTTGGCCAGCGCCGTGCGCGTTTCGGACGGCATGTTGCCAAGCGTGGGCGTCTCGATGGAGCGCATCAAGGCGCGTGTCGACGTCGGCAAGCCCCTCGAAGCCTTCGTGTTCGCCGACAGCGAAATCAACGCGTTCGTGTCCGAAACGGGTTCGCGATTCTTGGTGGGTCTGTCGAGTGGAGCCATCCAGACGCTCACCAGCGATGAGCTGGAATTCGTGATCGGTCACGAGCTTGGTCACGCCTTGTTCGGTCACACTGAAGTGGCTGCAGGATTTCTGGCAGAAAATGGCAGAGTTTCGGACGATCATTCGAAACTCTTGCGCAGTTGGCAACGAGCGGCCGAGATCAGCGCCGATCGCGTTGGCCTCTTGTGCTGCGAGGAGCTGGATGTAGCGACGACGGCCCTGGTCAAGACGCTGGCCGGACTTTCGCTGGGTGGCATGCGCCTCAAGCCAAGCGAAATCACGGCTCAGTGGGAGTCGTTGATCGAAGAAGTGATGGACGAAGGCGCGACCGACCTGTGGGAGCACTCGCACCCCTTCCCTCCTCTTCGCATCAAGGCGCTCGAGTCGTTCTGGCGGGACTACAAAGCGGGCAGCACCAAAAATGGCGATGTAGAGATCCGTCGCTTCTTGAGCATCATGGACTCGAGCGGCAGCGCGCACCCGGGCACGAGCAGCGAAGACAGCCTGCTCGGTCGTTTCTTGCTCTGGGGCGGCTTGTTCGTGGGTACCGCCGACGGTCCGCTCGACCCGGCCGTGCGTTCACGACTCGAAGCGCTCACTGTGCCGGGCGTCGATTTCGACGAGCTGATCCAATCAGGGCAGGATCTGGCTGCGCTCTCGCTCGAGAAATTCAAGGCGGCCAAGAGTAGCCGCCGCTCCAAACTGCGAGCCACCGAACTCACCAGCTTGATGCGTCAACTCGTGGCGTTCGCGGCTCTCGACGACAACTTTTCGGATAACGAAAAGACTCGGCTCGCTCTCTTGGCCGGAGAATTGGGTCTCCATCCGAGCGCAGTCGATCTCCTCATTCAGCAATACCAACAAGGAACTCAAGCATGAGCGACGAAGCAGCGGCGGCCGCCGAAAAGAAGGCCACCATCGAAAAATTCAGCGAGGTGGCGACGCTGGCTGGGGTCAAGGGCAAGATCGACGATGACGGTGAACGCTTCGTGGCCGGCTACGGCTTTGACGACGGACGCAGCCAAATGGTCTACGCTCGCGCCATCAAGACCCCCAGCGGCTCCGGTGTGTGCGTCTATTCACCGGCCGCCAAGTACAAGAAGGGCATGTTCGGCGGCATCAGCAAGAATGCTGCCGTGGACTTGCTCACTCGCAACGAGAACCTCTACTTTGCGCGCTACGGCATCCGCGATCTCGACGATGAACTATTGGTCGTGGCCAGCGTCGACCTCCTGATCGACACACTCGATCCCGAGGAGCTGCGCAGCGCGATGGGCAGCGTCTCGGCCGCCGCCGACACCTGGGAAGAAAAAGCCGGCAAGGGCGACGATTTCTGAAAAACAGCCGTGGGCGTCGGGCCACGCGGAGTGGCTCGGCGGCCACGGCCTTGGCCCCGCAAGCGCCCGCACGGGCGCAAAAGCCCCATTGGTGCGGGCATTGCGCTGACGGCACGTTCGTTGCTGACTCCCGGGTGTGATGCCGCTGATCGGTTCCTGGGTTCGTCGAGTTCCTTCCCTGTCGCGCCTGCGCCCTTGGGGGTTTGCGGTCGGCTTGGCCGCCGCCTGCGTGCCCAGCGCTCGAGCCCCGCAAGTGGCAGCCACGGGCACGCTCCAGCTCGGAAACGAGCAGTCGGGCCCGCGCAACGACGGCCCGTTCCGGGTCGTGTTCGCTGGACCTCGAGGCGAGGTCGTAGGCGGCGCGCAGCTGAGCCTCGTCTTTTCCAAGCCGCTCCGCGCTCTGGGCCTGGCCGGTGACGAGACCCCGCCAGCCATCGTGATCGAGCCCAGTCTCGCTGGCCAATGGCGATGGATCGGAACCAGCGCGCTCGCTTTTGCTCCCGAGACAGGAACGCTGCCGCAAGCGACTCAGGTGCAAGTCCGTGTCCCCCGCAGCTTGCACTCGCTCGACGGCGCAACGCTGAGCGAAGACTTCGTGTTCGACTTCACGACCCCGCGCCCGCGCATCGCAGAATCGACGCCGAGTGCGGGCCAGACCGGTCTGGTGCCCAGCACGACCTTCGATCTGCGCCTGAACCAGCAGGTGACGCTGGCCGAACTCCAGAAAAACATCTCACTGGTGGCGAGCGCCCGTGGCAAACGCACCTTGCTCGCTTTCCAGCTCGAAGTGCCCGATCCAAAAGCACCGAAGCACGTACGACTCCGCCCCCAGGTGCCACTGTTACCGGGCCGCACGATCGAAATCGTCGTCGGCCCGAATCTGCGCGGCAGCGAGGGGCCCTTGCCCGCCGGCACGGAGCAGAAGCTGTCGTTCGAGACCTACGGTCCTCTCACCGTCAGCGATCTGGATTGCAGTCGTGACAACTCCAAGAGCCGCTGCGCGCCTGGCGGCGGGGTTTGGCTCAGCCTGAGTAACCCAGTGAAGATGCGAGATCTCAAGCGTGCCGTCCGCATCGAACCCGCGCTGCCGCTCACCTGGGAAAACTGGCGCGATGACGACGACACCACCTCCTACATCGATCTGAACGCTCCGTTCATGCCCGGCGAGACCTACACGGTGCACGTCGCGGGGAGCCTGCGCGACGTGTACGGGCAGCCGCTGGGCAGCGCCTTCAGCCAAAAGTTGCCCATGGACGACTACGCGCCGCGCGTCGAGATCGGCGTCTCGGGCCAGTACTTCGAGCCCAGCAACAAGGCACGAATACCCGTCGCATCGGTGAACGTGCCCCAGTACTCGTTGTGGGTAAGTCCGCTCAGCCTCGCGGAGGTCAGCCAACATTTGGCTAACAATCACCAAGATTCGTCGAAGGCCTTCGAGAACTTGGTAGCACCTGCTCATCGCAAGTCGCGCGTTATCCGACCGACCCAAGAGACGAACAAGCCGACGCAAGAGAACATCGATCCAGCCGTTGTGCTCGCAGCCCAGGGCGGTCGCGGACCTCTGCTGATCGCCTCCCGTTTCCCCGGTAAGCACGATGTAGAGCGCACGATGCGGATCATCCAGGTCACCGATCTGGGCATCAGTGCAAAACTGAGCCGCGACTCGACGTCGGTCGTTTGGATTACGGCTCTGGGTAGCGGAAAGCCCGTGGCAGGCGCAGAAGTCAGCGTCGTCGGACCCGGCATCGAGCCCGGCGCGAGCGTCGTCACGGACCGAGACGGCCTCGCAACGCTCGCCCCAGGCGCACTCGGCCAGGACCCGCGGGGGAACGCTGACGAACTCCTGGTCGTGGCCAAAAAAGGCAGCGATTGGTCCTACCGTACTGTCAGTGACGCGCTTTCGTCCTGGCGCGCTTCTGTCCCCACCGATCCGTTCGGCAAGCCTCAGAGCTACGGCCTGTTGTTCACCGAGCGGGGTCTCTATCGGCCGGGCGACACCGTGGAACTCAAAGGTATTTTGCGCCGGGAAGCCGAGACCGGGAACGAAATCCTGAGCAATCGGGCCTTCACTCTCGAGCTGCGCGCGCCCAATTGGGACGTGCTCGAAACCTACCCCATCAAGACCAACGCTTTTGGCACCTTCGCTCAAAAGGTACGTATTCCGGGCTCGGCCTCGCTCGGCGGCTACCGTCTCGAAATCAAGGAGCTCTCTGACGAACGCGGCGCGATGACCTACTTCGAGGTCGCCGAGTACAAGCCGATCGAAATGGCTGCCACCGTCTCGAGCGACCGGCCTAGCTACGTGCGTGGGGACCGCGCACGCTTCACGGTGCACGGCGACTACCTGTTCGGCGCGCCCATGGGCTCGGCGCCAGTCTCCTTTCGGATCACGCGCAGCGAGACCAGCTGGACGCTGCCGGGCCTCGAAGAAGTCATCACCGATGCGACCACGTTCGACGCCTCGCACCCCGAGCACGCGCCGAGTTCGGGAGTGATCGATAGCTCAGACGGCAAGCTCGACGCGAAAGGCGCGTTCGAGCGACCTTTCCAGCTCGATTTGGCGGGCCAACGCGGTACCGAGCTGGTCAGCTTCGACGCCGAAGTCAGCGACGTGTCCCGCCAGACGGTTGCCGGTAGCTCGACCACGATCGTGCATCCAGCCGACTTCTACATCGGCCTCTTGCCGCTGGACCCGTTCTTCATCGAGGCCGGGCACGAATTCAAGCCGCGCTTGCTCGTGGCGACGCCGAGCGGCGCGCGCGTCGCCGGGCAGTCCGTCAGGCTCCAACTCGTCCGTCGGCGCTGGACGCTGGTGCGCGAAACGACGGGCGGCGAGTCTCATTCCGAGATGCGTGCCGTCGACGAACCTGTTTCGTCTTGCACCACCACAAGCACGACCGCCTTTGCCAGCTGCGCTCTTTCGACCCAGCTGCCCGGCTACTATTTGATCTTGGCGAGCGCCAAGGACAAGAAGGGCCGCGAGACCCGCGCAGCCATCGATGCCTACGCGCTCGGCGCTGGTGAGAGCTTCTGGCAGGACGACGATGCGCAACGCGTCGAGTTGGTGCGCGGCAAAAAGTTCTACAAACCTGGAGACATTGCACATGTTTTGGTCAAGTCGCCATTCAAGTTGGCCGACGCCCTGGTCACCATCGAAGGCGATGGCGTGCGCTACCAGAAGCGTGTGACGCTGAGCGGACCGACGCCGACGATCGACGTGCCGATCACCGATGCCATGCGCCCCAACGCCTACGTTGCCGTGCACCTCGTGCGACCACGCAGCGCAGCGGCGGCCGCGCCCGGACGCGCCGACGTCGGTGCTCCCACGTTCCGGACGGGCCACGTCGAGCTCCTGGTCGATCCCGAGGCGCGCAGGCTCGCGGTCGGACTCACTCCAAACAAGACCGACTTCAAGCCAGGCGAAGAGATCGACGTCGCGCTGAGCGTGACGGATCCGAATGGCAAGGGAGCCGTCAGTGAGGTCACCGTCTACGCCGTCGACGAGGGGGTGCTGTCGTTGATCGGCTACCGGACGCCCGATCCTCTGCCCGTGTTCACCGCGCCTCGCCCGCTGCGCACGGCCACCTTGGAGTCCCGCGAGTCGTTGGCTCAGGTCAGCGCTGATCTGGCCCAAATCCTGGGAATTGGACGCAACAAAGGCAGCGAAGGCGGCGGTGGTGGTGAGGAGGCTGGCGCCCGTCGCGACTTTCGCCAGAGCGCTTACTTCAACCCCGCGGTCATGACGAGCGCCGACGGCAAAGCTCGCGTCAGATTCAAGTTACCCGAGAGCCTGACCACCTATCGCCTCATGGCGGTGGCCACTTCGCTGGGCGATCGCTACGGCTACGCCGAGAAGCGAGTCGTCACCAGCAAGCTGCTGATGGCGCGACCAGCGCTCCCGCGCTTTTTGCGGGCCGGTGATCGCGCCGAGGCAGGACTCGTGGTCAGCGCCAAGAACTTCGGCCCGGCCCAAGTCACGGTCAAGCTGACCGCCCAGGGACTCGCGGTCAGTGGCGAGTCGACCCGCACTCTCGAACTTGCTCGCGACGGTTCGAGCGAGGTGCGCTTTGCCTTGGTCAGCGACAAGGTGGGGCCGGCCAGCTTCCGCTTTGAAGTGAGCGCAAGCAGCGCGGGTCAAACGGCGACGGACGCGGTCGTGGTCGAGCGACGCGTGCAATCGCCTGCCGTCCTCGAAGCCGTCGCCACCTACGGCGAAACCGCTCAGGCCGCAGCCGAGCAACTTGGAGACCTCTCCAGCATCCGTCGGGACGTAGGCAGCCTCGAACTCGGCGCGGCCTCGACGGCACTCGTGGGTATCGACGCCGGCTTCGAGCAACTATTGGAGTATCCGTATGGTTGTACGGAACAGTTGACGAGTCGCCTGTTGCCTCTGCTACCCCTGCGCGATCTGGCGCAGAGCTTCGGTACCGCCTTACCCAAGAATCCCGAGGCGATGATCGAGAAGACCCTGGCCGATCTGCTGGCGCGCCAGCGCGGCGACGGCGGCTTCGGCATGTGGCCCGAATCGAGCGAGAGTTCGCTGTGGGTCTCTCCGTACGCTCTGTGGGCGCTCCACGAAGGCAAGCTGCGTGGCTTTGCGGTGCCCCAGTCGGCTCTCGACGCCGGTCGCGACTTCTTGCGCCGTAAATTAGCCGAAAAGAACGAGCATTTCGGCTTCGTCAGCTCGGCCTTCTACGTCGACGTGCTGGCCCTTTTGGGCGCGCCTGACGCCGGCTACATGAACGGCCTGTTCGAGCGCCGCCAGGAACTGCCGGTGTTCGCGCGAGCCTTCTTGCTCCACGCCATGGCCACTGGCAAGCAACCGGCCGCCGACGTGACTGCACTTTCACGCGAACTCGAAAACAGTCTGCGGGTGCAAGGCAATCGCGCAGACTTCATAGAAAATCTGGGCAGCGAGTACGCGCCGCTCATGGACTCCCCGACGCGAACCGGAGCGCTCGTGCTGCGCGCGCTCTTGGCGGCCGATCCGAACCACCCGCTGGCTAGCCTCATGGCGCGCGGCTTGCTTGCGTCGCGAGACAAGGGCGCCTGGCGTTCGACGCAGGAAACGGCTTTCGCGCTCTTGGCGCTCGACGCCTACCAAAAGGCTCAAGAGAAGGTCGTTCCCAGCTTCAGTGCGCGGTTTTGGCAGGGCGACAATCAACTATTCGAGGGCAACTTCCAAGGGCGCTCGACCCAGAGTCTCGAGAAGTTGGTGCCCACCGCGCAGCTCACGAACGAGCGCCTGGTCTTCGAAAAGAAGGGCCAAGGCACGCTCTTTTACCAGGCGAGACTGCGCTATGCCCGCAAGGAGCTCCCCCTCGACGTGCTCGATCGCGGCTTCTTCGTCAGCAAGACGCTCCGCACCGCGAGTCCCGCCGAACTGGCCGCGGGCGTGGGCCCCATACCCGAGCGCAGCATCAGCACCGTGCCCGGCGGCAGCTTGGTGCTGGTCGATTTGGTCGTCGTCAGCCCCAGCCCGCACTCTTACGTCGTGCTCGACGATCCACTGCCGGCCGGCCTCGAAGCCGTCGACTCGGGACTCGCGACCAGCGCTGCGTGGACCGGAATCTCCGGCTCGAGTTCCGACACCTGGGACCCACCCAGCGACGATGCCGTCGCTCACGGTGACGCTTTTCAATCGAGTGAGTTTCGCCGAGAGCTGCGCGACGACCGCGTGCTGTTTTTCGTCGATCACCTGCCGGCAGGCATCTTTCACTACCGCTACTTGGCGCGCGCCACGACGCTGGGACGCTTCGTCTTGCCGCCCACCCGCGCCGAAGAAATGTACGCGCCCGAAATCTTCGGCCGAACAGCAGCCCAGTTCATCGAAGTGCGCTGAAAATACGCTTCGGCGTCAGGGGGCTTCCCAGGCTTCCTTGTCGGCCGGCTTCCGTTCGGCAAAACCGAAACGCTCCAGCGTCTGACGATCCGTACGCACAGTGAGCTTGATGCCGGCTTCGGTGTACTCTTCGCTGACCACTCGCGCTTGGTTGCGCAGCTCGTGCAACCTGCCCATCTCGCTGAACGGCACCTCGAGCACGTGCTCGCCCAAGTCTTGCTCGAAAAATTCGATCAGTTTTGCGTGCAGCGTCGTTACGTCGTTCGCGTCGTGAGCGCTGGCGAAGAAGGCGTCGGGAAACTCGGCTTCGAGCTCGGCGCGAAATTCGGCCGTGACCAAGTCGAGCTTGTTGAACACCACCCGCAGCGGTATCTCGGTCGCTCCCACCTCGGCAAGCACCTCGCGTGTCACCTCGAAGTGTTCGCGCCAGCGAGCGTCGGCTGCGTCGACGACATGGAGCAACAGATCGGTTTCCAGAGCCTCATCCAGAGTCGACCGAAACGACGCCACCAAGGCGTGGGGTAGATCTTGGATGAAGCCCACCGTGTCGGAAACGAGAATTCGGGGAACCGTCGGCGGGCTGAGCGCGCGCACCGTCGTCTCCAAAGTGGCGAACAGCTTGTCTTCGACCAGCACTTCGCTTCCCGTGAGCGCGCGCATCCACGAAGACTTGCCGGCGTTGGTGTAGCCCACCAAGGCGACGCGCGGCGCCTCTTCGCGGCGCTTTTCGCGCGTACGGCGCAAGCCCTGCTGTGTCTCGATTTCGCGACGGATCTCGGCGGTGCGATTGCGAAACTGCTGCTTGGTGAGTTCGACGTTCGAGTTGCCACGCCCACCGCGCCCGCCGCCGCCCTCCCGATCGTCGAGTGCCTTGTCGTCGCGCACGCGCGGCATGCTGTAGATCAGCCGAGCAAGCTCGATTTCCAACTTGCTCAGACGCGTGCGCGCGCGGCTTTCGAACACCCGCAGAATGACCGCCGTCCGGTCGAGCACGACTGTCTCCAGATCCCGCTCGAGAACACGCTGCTGGCTGGGGCTGATCTCGCTGGCAAAGGCCAGGAAAGGAGTTTCGTCCCAATCGGCTTCGACTTCGGCCACGAGCGCCTTGATCTCTTGCAGTTTGCCTTCGCCCACGATCGACGCCGCGCCTTTGGGGGCGTGCCGCTGCAAGACGGTATGCGTGACCGCGAAATTCAGCCCCTTCAGAAGGCTCTTGAGCTCACCGACCGGACCCGCGGCCTCGGCGGCGGAGGCTCCGGGTGCGACGACGATCACGGGAACGACGGGAACGGCGGTGGAATGAGTCTTGGGACGCGGCATGGGGGGCAGAAGCCGCTGCGGGAAATTCGGCGCAATCTGACCTGGTTGAGAGAAACCAGTGAGGAGTCAGCGCAGCCGAACGAACATCCGCAGAGCGTATTGATGATGGATCGGCCGGAGACGAGAGGCAAGTGCATCTGTTAGCCTGCTTTTCATGAGCTTGGTGAACGACGGGTTGAACGGCAGCGAAGCACGGCTCTGGAAGCTGATCGAGCAGCGCTCGCAAGCGAGCGGCGAAGCCGTCGAAGCTATCGATCAGCGCATCTGGGACCTGTTCGGCGAAACTTGGTCGGTGATGTTCACGGACCTCTCGGGTTTCTCGCGTCAGGTTGCGGAGTTCGGCATCCTTCATTTTCTGCAGATCATCCACGAGCAGCACAAGCTGCTCTTGCCGATCGTCGACGCGCACGACGGGCTCTTGATCAAAGCCGAAGGAGACAGCTACCTCTTGCTGTTTCGTCGCCCTGACCGCGCACTTTGGTGCGCGCGGCGCATGCAGGAAGCCTGCGACGCCTACAATCGCGAACGCGCTCCCGAAGAGAAAATCCTGCTGTGCGTGGGCATCGGCTACGGCCAGGTCCTGCGCATTGGCGACAGCAATGTGTGGGGTCGCGAGGTCAACTTTGCCAGTAAATTAGGCGAGGACACTGCCAAGTCCGGCGAGGTGCTGGTGACGGGCGCCGTCGTCGAAGCCTTGCCGGGCGAGACGGATTTCGGGTTTTCCGACGTCGGTCAGGGGTTCGTTCCCGAAGAGCGCGTCTACCGCGCCAGCTGGTGAGTCAGTCGACAGTGAACACGACGGCCGGCCCGACGCCAGCGGCCGACTCGGCGCGGAGCGTGTGACGGCCCACAGCGAGCGGCCAGCGTAGCTCATGACTGCCGCCTCGAAGGTCAAACCGTCTGCCATCGAGTACGAACCAGAGCGGTGAGCCGTCCGCCCCCGCAGCGCGCAAGACCAGCTCCTGCTGTGCAGTCGAGAGCGCTGGGTCGCGTGTGAAGCGTGCGCCATCGAAGGGATAGACCACGCGTGGAGGGCCGCTCCGGCGCTCGATCGTGCCAGGACAACGTGGATCGAAGGCCGTGGGCGCGAGCGGCCGCGTCGCCTTTTTGGCCCAGTCGACGTACGGCTCACCATAAAGCTCGAATGGCTTTTCGACTGCCGCATTGCACCGGGGTCCAGCGCGCAGACCCGTGTCGGGCAAAACGCCGACCAGTTCGTGCATCGAGCACTCGTGCTCGGGCGCGCTGCCGGGCGCAAAGACCTCACGGGTGCGATGGACGCAGGCGGGGCCGGGCAGCTCGCCACTCAGCGAGCAGATTTCGCGCTCGATCAAGCCGCTGGTCGATGCGACCTCGAGGGCCGGTCGCCCCCGCATCGCGGCCAACATGACGCCGTGAAAGAGCGGTCCTGCGCCGGTGACGCCACTCGATTGCTTCATCGGGTGCCCGTCGAAGTTGCCGACCCACACGGCCACGGTCAGCTCACTCGAAAAGCCGACGGCCCAGTTGTCGCGATACCCTTTGGATGTGCCGGTTTTGACCGCCACCGGAAACGGCAGCTCGAGTGCGCTACCGCGACCAAAGGATGCCTGCCGTTCCTCGTCGTCCGCTAGAACCGAACCGATGAGTCGCGCCACGTCACGCGCGAGAGCCCGGCGTTGCGGCGGTTCAGCCAAAACGAAAGATGAGCCATCTTTCCGTCGCGCTTCCGTCAGGTAGACCAGCCCGCGGTATTCGCCCGCGCTGGCGAGCGTCGCATAGGCGGCAGCCAGCTCGGCGAGCGTCACCTCACCGTCGCCCAGCGCAATGGCAGCACCGTATTCTGCGGCGCTTTCGCGCAGTGAATCGAAACCCAGTCGGTGCAAGGTTGCGAGCACGCGATCCGGACCTGTCCGCTGCGCGGCATAGACCGCCGGAATGTTGAGCGAGTTCGCAAGAGCGCTGCGTAGTCGCACGGGACCATGAAACTCACCGTCGTAGTTGCGCGGCGAGTAGTCGCCGTGCGTCGTGGGCAAGTGGATTTCGACGTCGGGCAGAACGCTGGCCGTGGTCCAGCGCTGGTGCGTGAGGGCCGCCGCGTAAACGAACGGTTTCAGGGCTGAGCCGGGCTGACGGAGCGCACGCACTCCGTCATTTTGACCGAAGCTGGCTGCTGACCAGAAGTCCTGCGAGCCCACGTAAGCCAGCACCTCGCGCGTGGCATTGTCGACCACGAGCACGGCGGCGGCCGTCACGTCCTGCGCTACCAGTCGCTCGACCGTGACTCGCGCCAGAGACTCGACCTCCGCCTGAAGCTCACCATCGAGCGTGGTGCGTGCTTCACGGAGCACGCCGGGAGCGAGCCCCGGCACGATCGCACCTTGGGCCAGAGCGCGCGACAGATGCTGTGCGCGACCCGTCTTGTAGGTCTTGTGGAGCTCGATGGGTTGGCGGAGGGCGCGATCGACCACGTCGTCGGTTGCCACGCCGTTGTCGCGCATACGTTCGAGAATGCGGTCGCGCCGACGCCGAGCACGCTGGGTGCCGCGCGTTGGATCGTACAGGCTCGGACCTCGGGGCAAGCCGACGAGTAAGGCTGCCTCAGCCAAGTCGAGACGCGCTGCCGGCTTGTCGAACAAGGCCCGACTCGCCGCCTCCAGACCAACAAGCCGCGGGCCGAACTCAATGTGGTTCAAGTACGCCTCCAAAATCGTCGCCTTGTCGAGTTCGTGCTCGATGCGAAGCGCCACCACAATCTCCTGCAACTTACCGCGCAAGGTGCGCGGTCGTTCGAACAGAGCGCGAGCGAGCTGCTGCGTGATGGTGCTCGCGCCCGACACGAGTTGCCGGTGCCACACCGCCTGCCCGGCCGCCCGCAACATCGAGAAGGGGTCGATGCCCGGGTGCGAGAAGAAGCGCGCGTCCTCGGCTGCCAGCACTGCGGCTGTCACGTGAGGCGGCAAGTCAGAAAGTCTTACCGCCGCAACGCGCTCGCCCTCTCGCGTCACTTCGCCCAGCAGGCGACCCCCACGGTCCAGCACGCGCAAGCTGGGCGTGGGTCCGCCGCTCGCCAGGCCGTGGGGGAGCGGCTCCAAGGCCACCGCCACGATCAGCGTCACGGCCATCAGCACCAAGCCGACCGCGCCCCCGAGCGCCAGACCTCGACGCCATCCGATATTTCCAAGCAACGACAAGCAGCCCGATCCTAGAGGAGGGACGCGCTCTTTGCGCGGGCTATTCCCGGCGACGGCTCAGCTCCAGGCTTTTCGAGCCGAACTCCGCCAGAGATCGACCGCGCGGAAAGTCAGCGTCCTCGGCCGAAACGGAGCCAAGCCTTGCCCCAGGCGCCCTGGACCATCCGTTCGGTCACGGCAGAATCGTAAATGACGTCGAACACGCCAATTGAATCGTCGCCGTCCACATCGGCATCGCTGAGCTGGGTGCGGAGCACAAAACCTGGACGCAGAGCCAACACGCCCCAATCGTGCAGCAGCTTTCGGCTGTCGCTGGTCTCGAAGTGACGCGTTTCAGTGGCCGAGCTGCCCCGGGGCTCACACCCCGGGCAGGCAAGCACGCGCAAATCCGCGACGATATCTGGCTCATTGCCGAATGCATCCCAGCTCTCGCCTGTGGGCTGCTGCGTCGCGACCTCGACCGTCAGCGTCACGCGTACGAACTCGAGCGGACGCGTCGGCGCCAAGCCTTGCGGTAGCGTCTTCCAGTCAAGTCGTTCGACGGCCGCGCGGAAGCCCGCGCGCACCAGCTGACCGAACTCGGGTTCCAGAGCACGAAGCGCCCGGCTCCGATCGACCGCGCCTGGCGCGATGCGCAACTCCTGAAAGGGACAGTCCATGTTCGCCGAAAAGAACACGGGGTTCGGCGTCACGTTGCTGACGACAAACTGATGTCCGGGAAATTCTTCGCACGCCGTCTGGAGCGGCACGCTCGAAACTCGATCGAGTCCTGGATCGAGTCGGGTGCCTTGCTGAATGGGGATCCCCGGAAAAATGAGCGGATTGGCGATGCTGGCAGCGATTTCTTCTGCGAGCGGACCGCCACGCACGGTCTGCGATTGCGCGCCGGTTGCGGTGAGCAACTGGTGCACGGTGCGGAACGGCACAGGCAAGGCTTCGATGCGTTGCCCGCCCAGGTAGGCAGTCAATACGTTGTGCAGACGATCCCAGCCCTTGGCGGCGCCGACGGCAGAAGCGGCCGCAAACAACAGATTGGACGCTGTCTCGCTGGCCGAGACACTCCCCTGCCCCGCATAGCGCTCGAACACCTCGCGGTAGCGCCGTCCCAGATCGGCTTGGGGCGCGGAGGCGTAGAGGCCGCCGACCAGCGCGCCCATGCTGGTGCCGACGACGCAATCGACCTTCACTCCCCGTTCGCGCAGGGCGTCCACCACGCCAATGTGCGCAAGGCCTTGCTCGGCTCCCACCGAGAGCACCACGCAAACCGGCTTGGGTGGAGCGGGCGCCACCACCAAGACGGGAGGGGTGATCGGGACCGCGTCCTGCGTTTCACCGCCGGCTGGCGGCGAACTCGTGGGGACTGCAGGCGGGGGCTGTAGCGCTGGCGGTTCCGGCAATGGGGCCTTCACGTGGCTCACGTCGGGTGACCGAACCGACGGAGCAGGGGCCTGGCAAGCAACCAGCCCGGCCAGCGTGAAGCCAACGAGCTGCGCGGAACGACAAATCATTCACAGCCCCTGGGCGCGGACCTGTCGCACGCCTGCCGACGAGGTGTAGCGGACGCGCACAATGGCCGACGGCGCTGCGCCTTCAGTCGTGATACCGAGTTCGACCGTCGAGCCCTCGGCCCAGCTCCAACTGCTGGTCGCAGGCGTCGTACTCTCTGAAGTGGCGACGCCGTACTTTTCGATCAAGCGCGCCCGCACGCTGCTGTAGCGCTCCTGCAGGAGGGGCGCATCCGCGGGCTCGGACGGGAACGCGATACTCACCCGACAAATCTGGCCCTCGCACAGCTCGAGCTCGACGCCCGTGGCTTTGACGTCCAGCCCCGCCTCGAGGGGGCCGCGACAGTTGGCCTGCCGCCCACTGCCCGCTTCGAACGCACCGCCGAGCGAGACGCAGTTCTCTGCGCCCGCACTGACGGCCGAACCGAGTACAAAGCCAATCGCGCCAGCAGGTAGCGGCGCTGAAGGACCAGTGGCTTGCGTTGGGCTTGCGGGCTGAGCCAAAATGCGGGGCTTTTCCTGATGTTTTTTGATGCTTGCGGCCACGACGGCGCGAAACTGCGCCAGCGGCACGGGACGAAGCGCATCTGGCAAATCGCCCCAGTGCTCGGGTTTCACGCGGACGACCAAGTAACGCGCGTGCTTGGCGCCTTCTTCGCGATCGGCCACTTCAACGGACTTCGAAACGGCCATGCGCTGCGGCTTGGCCGTCCACGACTTGAGCAGCACGACGTGACTTCCACCTTCTTCGGCGCCGTCCTCGCTCGCGTTGCCATGCACGCTCTCGAAGCTCGAGGCCGCAGCTCCGTCGGATTCCAGCTGACCGAGCACCTCACCGCCCGACGCGACCAAGATTCTTAGCTCGGCTTCTTGCACCAGCTTGGCCCGTTCGGTGACGGGTGAGTGGTCGTGGGATCGAGCAGCCTTGCTCGGAACAAAGTCCGTCGTGACGCAGGCGCTGAGAGCTAGGGGCGCTAGGAGCAGGGCGGTCAGCACGAGATTTCGCATCGCCCCCAGCCTAGTCGTCAAAAGGCCGTCGGGCGATCTGCCGATTCCGCTCGCTGCACTGCCTTGAGATAGATGCCCGCCACGTCGGTCTCATCGAGGAGTTCCACCACCTGCCCGTTGGCGTCGACGACCGGCAGTTCGCGCAAGCCACTGTCGACCAGCGCGCGCATGGCGCGACTCAGATCGTCCAAAGGCGTCACGGTCGCCGCCCGCTCCATCAAGTCGACTGCAAAGGTCCAGCTTGCGGTCTCCGGACTCGCCGTCATCACGCGCAGACTGGTCGAAGTCACGACACCGAGCAGCTTGCCCGCCTCAGAAGTCACCGGAAATACTTCTTGTTCATGCGCGTCGGCCGCCAGTTTCAACATCTCCTCGGCCGAGGTGTTCAGCCGAAAGAATGCGATGGGTACCGCGCGCGACGACCGGAGTACTTCTTGCACTTTGACCTCGACCAGCGCGTTGCGGAGCAGAAGATCGCGATACACTGGCGATTCCTGAGGGGTGGCGACTTGCGCTGGGTAGATCGACTTCTTACGGAGGGCGACAAAGGTGATGCCCTGACACAGCATGAGCGGCACCAACAGATCGTAGTTGCCGGCCAGCTCGCAAGTGAGCACCAGCGCGCTGAGTGGTGCGTTGGCGATACCGCCGTAAAATGCGCTCATCCCCACAAGGGCAAAAGCGCCGGGCTGCAGCCGCGGATCGTCGAGAAGCAGCCCTGCCGCGCGTCCGAAGGCGCCGCCCAAGAGGCCACCGACCGCCAAGGCAGGAGCGAAGTCGCCCGCGCTTCCTCCGGACCCGATGGTGAGCGCCGAAGCAAGAATCTTGGTGAAGGCCAGAGCCGTCAACAGGCCCACACCCGCCCAGCCGATTGGCAAGAGGACGTTGCCCGAGATGGCCATCTGCACCGCGCCGTACCCACCACCCAGCAGCCCGAGCCCCTCACCTGGCGCATCGAGCTGGAAGCCGACGAAGAGCACCAATGGCACGACCAACGCGCCGAGCAGCAAGCCGCCCAGCGCGGGCTTGGTCCAAGCGGGCACAGGCATGGCGTCGAACGCCTTGTGCGCGTGAGCGAAGACCCAGATGAAGAGCGCGCCCATTGCGGCCGTCACCAACGCCAGCAGAGCGAACAGCGGCAGGTGCGCAGGAACGAATGGAAAGCGCGGAACCTGCCCAAAAAGCGTGCTTTCACCGAAGATCGAAATGACGACCGAATAGGCGACGACGCTCGAGAGGACGGACGGAATCAGGGCGTCGGACTCGAAGCCGTCGCGATACAAGATTTCGACGGCCAAGAGGGCTGCGCCCAGCGGGGTGCGAAAGACCGCAGAGATGCCCGCAGCAACACCAGCCACGAGCAGGATGCGACGTTCGCGTGCGCCTACGCCCAGCGTGCGCGCCACCCACACGCCCAACGCGCCGCCGATCTGCATCGTCGGTCCCTCGCGACCACCTGCGCCGCCAGAGCCCAGCGTCGCAATCGAAGCGATCGCCTTGATCCAGACGACGCGTCGAGGAATCGAAGCGTTGCGTTGGTGAAAGGTCGAGATCATGGCGTTGCCGCCGCCGCCCCGCGTCTCGGGCGCCCAGCGCGTTACCCAGCCGGTGAGCAAGCCGCCCACCGCAGGCACGAACAACAGGAGCCACGGCTGAAAGCGTCCAGGCTCAGTGCCCGCCGCGAACTCTTCACCGAATGCGCGCAGCGGCCGGTAGCCGACATAGCGCTCGAGCACGAGCACTTGCAAATACTCGATGGCGGCGAACAAGGCCGCGCCGACCAGGCCCGCCGCTACTCCAACCAACGCTGCATGCAGTAGCGTCCGCCCGACGATGCGCAGATCGAGCGGAGTTGATCGAAACAGCCCGCTCGGCAAGAACGAGCCGTCCCATTTGCCGAGGGGCGGAAGGCGAAAACCCAAGACGGCTTCTCAGCCGACCAAGCTGGCCGAGAGTACGATTTCAGTACCCGTGAGTGCCTTGGAAACGGGGCATCCCTTTTTGGTTTCCAGCGCGATGGCCTGGAACTTGGCGTCGTCGACGCCAGCCACTTTGACCTCGGTCACGAGCTCGATCTTGCTAATCGCGAAGCCTTCGCCGTCCTTGTCCAAGTGCACCTGCGCGCTCGTCTGAATCGATTCGGGATGCAAACCAGCCATCTCGAGCCCCAGAGACAGGGCCATCGAGAAACAGCCGCTCAAGGCCGCCCCCACCATTTCCTCGGGGTTGGTCCCCGGCTTGCCTTCGAAGCGCGTGCCCAAAGAGAACGGCGCTTCGCCCGCGTGAGCTGGCTTCATCACGCCAGTCCCCTCCTTGAGGCCGCCGGTCCAAGTCGCGCTTGCTTTGCTGATACCCATCTGATTGTGCTCCGAATTTGCGGAATCGAGACGACACGTCCCAATCGACTGCGGCGATTCTCGTCGCAAACCCAGCGCTTGTCACGAGGGGTTTTAGGCTCTCATTCCGCCGCCGCGTTGGCCTTGCCGCGGAGTTCCTGGACAAGAGCCGCGCAGAAGGCGGTCAGGTCCGCGGGCTTGCGGCTCGTGATGAGATTGCCGTCGACGACCACCTCTTGATCGACCCAGTTTCCGCCAGCATTGGTGACGTCCGTGCGGATCGAGGAGTAAGACGTGAGCTCTCGCCCGCGCACCAGATCGGCCTCCACCAGCAACCAAGGTCCGTGGCAAATTGCCGCGATGGGCTTGTCCAAAGCCGCGAAGGCTTGCACGAACGCCACGACGGCGGGATCCATACGCAGGATGTCCGGGTTCATCTGGCCCCCGGGCAAGACCAGCGCTGCGTAGCGGTCGGCCGAGACGTCCCCGAGGGCGCGATCGACCGTTACCTCGTCGCCCCAATTCTGCTCTTTCCAGCCGCGAATCTTGCCCTCTTCGAGCGAAACGATCTCGACCTCGGCGCCAGCCCTGCGCAAAGAGTCGCGAGGCACCTCGAGTTCGGATTGCTCAAAACCGTTCGTGGCCAGGATGGCGATGCGCGTATCGTTCAGAACCTTTTCGACGTTTGCCATGATTCCCCCAACTTCTCCGCCTTGCGGACGGCCATCAAAGCCTCAGCACGCAACGCCTCAGCGCGTCGGTCCGTGCGCGAGGCCGCGAAGGCCGCCGCCCACGACGGCCAAGACGAAGAGCGCGCCGGCCAAGTTGAAGCTGACGCTCGAAGACGACGCCCAGCGGAACGGCAAGGCCAAGAGCGTGCTCCACAGGATCAATCCAACGAAGCCGCCCAGCGCCGCGCCCACCAGCATACGTCCCCAGTTTGCCAGCGGCTCCGCAGCGACCTGCACCTTGTAGCCAAAGCTGCGGGGGCGAACGTACTTGGGGGAAGCTCCGAGGGGCGAGAGGGCCATGCGCCATGCAAAAGCAAACGCCATGCCGAGTCTGGGAAGCCACCAATCAGGCACAAAATCTACAGAATCGCCCTTCTGAATGCACTCGAGCGCCCGGACAAAAGTGTCACAGTGCCACAGCGCGTGACGCTTGGCGCGTATCCTGCCACCTGCATTCCATGCGCTGCATCGTCTCGCTCTCATCGCTCGCCATCGCCGCCTGCGGCTCCGCGGGACCACCAGCCGAGCAGGTACCCGCTGCCGAGTCGCTGGTTCACGAAGAACGGGCCGCGCCGACGAGTTCGCGCATGGAATCGAGCGGCGCCTTCGGCGAACTCGAAGTCGCCGGGCACGAACCCGCCGTATTCTACGTCCCGCATAGTGAAAAACCTCTGCCGCTGATCGTCGCGTCGCACGGAGCCGGAGGCGTGGCCGAGTTCGAGTGCGAGTACTGGCGACAGCTGAGCGAGAACCGTGCGATCATCGTTTGCCCTCGCGGCGTCCGCACCCGCAACGACCAGCCGAGCGGCTATTTCTACCGCACTCACCTCACGCTCGAGACAGAGGTCTTGGCCGCCGTTGCCGCTGCACGCCGAGCTCTCGGCACGCGGGTAGCTGCCGACGGAGGGCTCTACGCGGGCTTCTCGCAGGGCGCCATCATGGGAGCCGGCATGATCGCGCCACACGGCGCGAACTTTCCGCATCTGGCGCTGATCGAGGGCGGCTACGAATACTGGAGCCTGCAAAAGGCGCGGCAATTCAAAGCCTCTGGAGGACGGCGCGTCGTGTTCGTTTGCGGAACGCCGTGGTGTCGCGACCACGCCCAGCAACCGGCCCAGTGGCTCGTTCAAGCGGGCGTCGAAGCGCGGGTCGAGTTTGCCCCGGCCGGGCACACGCCGTCGGGTCCAGTCATGCGAGCCACGCGCGCCGCGCTACCTTGGTTGGTCGCTGGCGATGCGCGTTGGCCCGCACAATAGGCGCGGCGCGCCCCACTGCGGCGTCTCGCCACACCGCTTTGCCAAGCGATACGGGTGTTCTGGCGGCCAAGCTGCTCGCACAGGTTGGCATCACACTTGCTGATTCTGGCCGCATGAACCAAGTCAGCGCCTCGTCAGAGCAGAACGAAAACTCTGGCGCCGAGCTGGACCAAGAGCCCGCAATTGCCTCCGCTGGGGCGCCCGCGCACTTCTCGCGACCTGGTTCAGTGCCGCCGGAGGGCACCAAGCCGACACTGAAGGAACGGATCGGCAAGAAGTACTTGTCCCTGTTCAACGCCCGCAAGCGCGTGGGCACTCCGTTCCGCAAGGTCCCCGAGGGGCTGCACAGCGTTGCCAATCAGATTTCCCTGAGCCTCGAACTCATCGACGACTTTCGCTCTGGTGAGTACCGCTCAATCCCCTGGGGCTCCCTGGCAGTGCTGACGGGCGCGTTGCTCTACACCGTCAGCCCAGCAGACATCATCCCGGATGCACTTCTAGGTCTCGGTCAGCTCGACGACGCCATGGTGTTGGCGTTGGCCATGCGCGTCGCGCGGCCCCAACTGCAGGCCTACTGTCGCTTCAAGGGCTACAAGCTGGACGCGTACTTTGGCCCGCTTCCGCGCCTGCAAAAAAACTCGCGGCGCGCCCCTCCGGTAGCGGTCGAGCCGGAGGATGTGGCGGCATGAGGGGTCGCCCCCGGCGGTAGCACCTGATGCGCCGTCGAAGCGCAAATTCACTCTCTTTGCTGCCCGGAAACAGCAGCGGAGGTGACTTTGCGCAGTTTTGGCAGATCGAGGGTAGTTTCGTATGCTTCGATCCTCGATGAAATCTAGAACCCTTTGCTGGATTCCTTGTTTTGCGGCCCTCGGCTGCTCGTCAGTCGATAAAAGCTCGGCGCTTCCTGTGATGAGGGAGGGATTCAAGGATCTGGGCGTCTTGTTTCAATTGGGCGCGTCGACCTTCGCGTGCGGAATAGATCCTGTGCGTAGCGCCCAGGTATTCTCCTACGGACCCGGGGAAGATCCACTGTTCAGGAGCGACGCGACATTCTCCATGGAAGGGTGTCCACTCGACTTCGGTGGCTCTTACACCCTCACAGGCGACTATCACTTCTCGCAATCCAACGATGCGGGGAAGTACGCGATGGTCCTCATAGCCAGCTATGATGGGTGTGCGCTGGAAGTGAGCGCCACGTATTTTACGGGCACTTCAGGTCTGGCTGACGTCAAGTGCGCCTCAATCTGCGGCGAACCCATAAGCCGCAGTGAGCTTGATTCTCTTGGGCTTCCACTTGCTGGCATGTCAGCGGAACAACACGGATCATTGACCAGCGGAGGGCGCAAAGCACCCTTGTCGGTCGATCCTGCGACATGCGTCGCTTTGGAGTGAGCGCATCGAACGATGCTCAATCTACGAGCGCCGTTCATCTGGTGTGCAAGGTGCGCAGTGCTTCATCTCTCAGAGTCCTGACTTCTGAATCGAGGTTTTCAAAATGAAACTTACTGCACTTTTTTGGCTATTCGCCCTGCTCACTCCCCTCGCGTGTTCCTCGGAGACCAAGGTCGACGGCGGCATGGGTGACGGGGAAACGGACTGTGTTGCTGGCTCCACTCTCCTTTTCAGCTCCCCCTTGTCGGGCGACGACGTTGAATACACGATCGTTGTCGCTTCAGACTTCGGGGATTCCGAGGCTGCGTCTCCGATCACCTGCGATGTGACGACCGGCTCCGTGCCGGAAGATGAGCGCACCGCCCGATGCTCTGGCATTGCGGACGACATCTATGACGAAATCGAGGGCGACACTCCACCCCAACTAGTATTCGATGGCCCCGCGAAAAAGGTCGAAGGGCTTCGATGGGGAGCCGAAAGCGACAAGGCGACGATCACCGTGAAGAAGGGCACCGAGGTTCTCTTTCAGGGCGACGTCACGTTCACGGCGAAGATCTGCAACGATGGCTTCGATGACGTCGAATACCAGGGAGCAACCGTCGACCTCTCGGCTGGTCCGGGTGGGGACGGCGGCGCCGGCGGTGAGGGCGGCTCCAACTAACGTTCCGCCTGTTCCGCAACGCCACTGCGCCGTCTCTCCAGGGAGGCGGCGTTTTGGCTTTGTGAGTCTCACGTCTCACGCGCCTTGTGATCCTTCCCTTCATCCGCCGGTCGCGGGGGCGGCTCAAAGTAGCCAGGTGAATGTGTTTCTTTTTCTTCGAACGCTACGCGTCCGATGCCGAACGCCGACGGTCCCGAGCGCCTGCCGCCTCGCGCGCAGCCTCAAGCGCCTTCCCCAGCTCGGGGGTGCTCCTTGATTCGGCGCATCAAGAACACGTGCGACACGTCGAGCGCTTGAGACGCCTGGAACACGTCGCCGTTCGCAGCCCGACAGGCCTTCGAAAACTCTGGCGCCGAGCTGGACCAAGAGCCGGCAATTGCCTCCGCTTCCGCGCCTGCAAAAAAACTCGCGGCGCGCCCCTCCGGTAGCGCTCGAGCCGGAGGATGTGGCGGCATGAGGGGTCGCCCCCGGCGGTAACACCTGATGCGCCGTCGAAGCGCATGCAGTGACATTGGGACTGTGTAGATCAGGGCAGCGCGCGCGCGACTGCCCCTACGAGCAGGCTGCCCCGGAGCGTCCACACCGCTGTGCGGAACCAGTTCGTGGCGACGAGGGCGGCGTGCACGTGTTCGTCGAAGCCGCGTGTCAAAGCCGCATGTTGCGGGACCGAGCCGAAGAATGTAACGAGCCACACAATGACGACTAGCGCGGCGCCTAGCCATGCTGCGCCGTGCGGCATCGCAGGATCCACCGTCACTGCCCCGGCAAGCGCCCCGGCGAGCTCGAGGACCATCAGCGGCGCAACGACAAAGGTGATGAGACGAGCGTGCGCCTCGTGGTAGGCCGGGAACGCATCAGCTCCGACCCGAGCGAAGAGCGGATAGGCGACGATCTGTACGAACCAGATGAGCCCTACGAGCGGTAGCGTCGTGCCCAGTTGGAGGAGCAGCGCGGCGCGGGGGAGGCTCACGCTCATCGTCAGCCCGCCCGAAGCGTGCTGAGCCCGCCGTCGACACCGAAGACCTGGCCGGTCACCCAACGCTGGGCCGGATCGAGGAGCCAATCGAGGAGGCTGGCAACGTCCTCCGGCTCTCCGATCCGACCGAGCGCATGCATCGCCTCGCTGGCCTTGCGCGAGCCCTCGTTGCTCAAGAGGCGCGCGGCGAGTGGTGTCCGCACCAGGCCGGGGGCGACCACGTTGATCCGTACACCGCGCGACGCGTAGGTGGCCGCGGCAGAGAGGGCGAGGCCTGTCACACCAGCCTTGGCCGCCGCGAGCGCATCGTGGTTAGCGAGCCCGACGCGCGCAGCGGCCGAGGACATCAGCACCACTGACCCGCCTCCTGCACGGCCCATCACAGGCGCCACCGCCCGAACGAGCGCGAACGCCGTGCGAAGGTTGGTGGCGATGATCTCGTCCCAATCCTGCGCTGACGTAGCATGAGCCGCCTTGAGAACGATCGAGCCCGCAAGGTTGACTGCCCCATCGAGCCGACCGTGGCGTTCGACCGTGGTGGCCACCGCAGCGTTGACGGCCTCGAAGTCTCGGGCGTCGAGGGCAATGACGTCGCCGTCGACCTCGCTCGCCAGGGCTCGCAAGGTCTCCGCATTTCGCCCGGCGAGGACGAGCTTCGCGCCGCGCGCCGCGAGACGACGGCAGAGTGCGCTGCCAATGCCGCCCGCTGCGCCGATGACGAACACGACTGAGGGGGAAGATGGGTTCACGAGCGCGCTCCATGAATGCGGTTGAATGCGGCGTGGACGTCCAGCGGAACGCCGACTGCCTCAAGGTGCTCGTAGAGCGTAGCAATGCCCAGACCAAGAGTCAGGAACCCCGGATGAAGCTTCGACCGGGTCTCCTTGCAGCGCTGGAACACTGCGTGAAATCGCTGCTGGAACTCGCGCAAAGAGAATGTCACCGCGCGCGTATCGCCAAACTGCGCACGGATCTCTGCTTCTGCCTCGCCGAGCCCGAGCGCCCGCGCACCGGCGGTGAAGCAAGCGTCGTCGCCCGTGTAGTACCCGGTGTAGAGATTCCGGCAGCCAGTGCGAAAGTCGTCGCCCCACAGGGCTATCGCGGGCTGGGGCTTCCAGAGCCAGCGATCTTCGGACCGCTCGAATGCGGACGCGCGAAGATCGAGCAGTACCGGTCCTTCGCCAAGCACCTGATGGAAGTAGAGCGCGAGGACATCGTCGCCGCGCGAGGCATCGAAGGTGGGCGCGGTGACCTTGGGCAGAGCAGCGACGATGGCGAAAGGGAGCTCTGCCCGCTCGAGGCGTGCGCTGCGCTGCTCGCATGCGTCGCGATAGGTCGAGGTGCTGAGGTACCGCGACGTGAGGCCCCGGAGCTCACCGAAGAGCATTCGGCCCGGGACCACATCGAAGAAGGTTGGCGACAGGAGCCCGAGCAGGGGCTCCCATTCGGTGTTCTTGACGAGCGACCACAGCATCGCGCCATTCTAAAGGCGCCAGCGACTGCAGGCCAGTTCGTGCCCCAGTCGAGTTGCGCTTCGGGACGCGGTCCCGTCTGCGCCCTTAGCGTGGATGGCCAGCGCTCTGCAGAAAAGCAGCAGCTCGATCGCAGAAGGTCCGGGCAACCGCGAGCTCCGCCTGGGCTGAATGCTCAGTGAATACGAAGAAACGATTGTAATCTGCTTCGGTTCGAAACTGCTCCAGGCGCGCCAACTCGCCGCCAGCTTCTGGCGGAAGCTTGCCAGTGCGAACGAAGTGCAAGCCGAGCATCGAGCCAACCCCTCCATGAGTCTTGGGTTCGATGCCCTCTGTCAGTAGCAACGCCACTGCGTAGTGAAGAGCGGCGTAGTAGGCCCGGCTGACTGCGTCGCTCCACAAGCCCAGGCCCGCGAGCGCCTCGGCCGCGCGCAGCGCCAGCAAGGCGCGCTCGATCTCTGCAGCCACGTGCACGGCCCGATTTTCGTTCGTCACAGCACGATACCTTCATTCTGGATGTCGAGCGCCAGGCCGAGCTCGAGCTCGAGCATGCGGGCGAAGTACTGGGGGCTCCAAGCCAGGCTTTGCACGGCGACGCCCTCGGCCAACATCGTATCAGCAGCCAAATACGCGGCGGCGACCTTGTCCTCGTGCGAGAGCCCGTCGATCAACGCGAAGACGTCGACATCGGAATCCTCGTTGGCTTCGCCCCGCGCGTAGGAACCGAAGAGCCGGGCTTCCTTGAGGCGCGATCCAAAATGCTCTCGGAGCAGTTCGTGAAAATGAGTGGCCGCGGCCGGAACAGCCATGGGGTTCATGTTCGCACAGAACGTTCCGGCTGACACGAGAGCGCGCTGGCGCTTAGCCGCGCCCAGACCAGCCCCTGAGCCGCCAACGATCCACACCTCAAAAAGTGGAAGGCCCCTGAGTGTTACCTCAGAGGCCCCATCCGTCGGGGCGGGCAGATTCGAACTGCCGACCCCTAGTCCCCCAGACTAGTGCGCTAACCAGGCTGCGCTACGCCCCGGATGCCTTCCTCCTTCGACGAACGGCCTACCCAAAGGTTGGATTTCGTCGCTGCGAACACCACTGGGGCGGTGTCCGCGGAAAGCCGAAACCTTGGGGGTCTCGGCGAAAGGTCGGCGGAACTTAGCGGCTCGCGTCACGAATTCAAGAGCCGTTTCACAGTTTCGCTCAATCGCCCGCCCGGCGGAAAATCGAGCAAATTTCAAAAGTTGGTCTCGACCAGCGGCCGGAACGCAAGTTCGTGCACCACGACGTCGGCCGGGGCGAACAACACGCCTGCGATCATGTGCGCGACGCTGGCCGGCTGAAGGTAGTCGGGGCGGTCCTCGACTCGAAAGCTGCTGTCGGTCCCGCCAGGGTACACACCCGTGACCTTCACACCGTGGGGTCGAGCTTCTTTGATCAAGACCTGGGTCGCGCCGTGCAGGCCGTGCTTCATGGCCGAGTAGAGGGCCACGAGCTCGCAGCCGTGGAGGACGACGGTTGACAGCACGTTGACCAAGTGCCCACTGCGGCGAGCCTTCATGTCGCGCAGCGCTTCGCGCGCGATGATCAGCGGGGCGCGCAGATTGACAGCGTACTGGCGATCGAGATCGGCATCGGAGGTGTCGACGAATGCGGATTTGCCCGTGTTGAAGCCGGCGTTATTGATCACGAAGTCGGGTGCGCCGCCGAGTGCGTGCTTGGCGGCGGCGTACAGCTGCGCGGCGGACTCGGGTTGCCCCAGATCGAAGGCTGCGAACTGGCAGCCCGTTTCTGTCGCGAGTTCGGCCAAGCGCTCCTGGTTTCGTCCGCTGGCAAAGACGCGGAGCCCCCGCGCGCAGAGTTCTCGCGTCAGGGCGGCGCCAATGCCGGAAGAAGCGCCAGTCACCAGAGCCGTTTGCATCCTGCTCGGATTAGCGAGGAGCTCGCGCCCGGGCAACTCTTCACTAGGCTAGGCGCCGTGCTTCGCCTCGTGCTCGGGACTGCGTTCTTCGCCCTGCTTTCGTCCGCGTGTCGGCGCAGTCCGGATGCGGACCCCGATCCAGCGCCACGACCCAGCGCTTCGTCGTCCAGCGCTTCGTCGTCCGCCGCCCCCGCTTCGGTGCCCGAAGCCCTTGGCATCGAAGTGATCGGCGGACCGCAGCTCGTGGAGCAACTCGGGCGCAGCCGAGCCAAGGCGACTATCGTCAACGTCTGGGCCAGCTGGTGTGGGCCCTGTCGACGTGAATTCCCGATGCTGACGAGCCTGAGCGCCAACCTGAAGCAGAGCGGGGTCGATGTGGTGTTCGTGTCAGTGGACGAAGCCGAGAGCTACCCGGCAGCTCTTCAGTTTGCGAGCGACAACGGCAAGTCGCCACCGCTCTGGATCGCGGAGCGACCCCTGGGAGCCTTCAAACGGGCTCTCCACCCGCGCTGGAAGGGCGCCCTGCCAGCGACGTTCCTGTTCGATGCCCAGGGCCACGTCCGCTATTTTTGGAATGGGCCGGTGTACGACAACGAGCTCTTGCCCGTCGTCGAAGGCTTTCTGCGAGGGGATGACATCGACGGCGAGGCCCACTTGGGGCTGAGCCCAGGTCGGGACATGCGCGAATAGGCAAAAGCGCCCAAAACTTGGCCGTTCATTAACTCCTGCCCTATGTGAGGCGGGCATGATTCGCCTGTCGCTCGCTTCCATTGTCCTGGGTTCGGCGCTGCTCTTACCGGGATGTGCCTTGTTTGGCTCGTCGACCGGCGGCGATCCGGTTCGCATGAGCGAGAGCGAGTTCGACGTGGCCGCCGATTTGTGGTGGCGACAGCATGATCCGCGCGAAGCCCTCAAGCACGCACTACGCGCAACGGAACTCGACGGCGACAACTCGGATGCCTCACACCTGGTCAGTCTGATCTATCTGGACTTCTGCCAAAACAGCCAAATTGACGAGTGTCGACTGGGCGAGGCCGAGACGTACGCCAAGCGAGCCATCTCGAGCCGACCGGACTACATCGAAGCCCAAAACACGCTCGCCGTCATCTACATCCACCAAAAGCGCCAGACCGAAGCCGTCGCTCTGCTCCTGCCCATCACCGAGAACATCCTTTACGCGACCCCTGAAATTGCCTGGGGAAACCTCGGTTGGGCCTACCTGGAGAAGGGTGACGTCAAGGACGCCATCGCAGCCCTACGCCGCGCAGTCGCAGCTCAGCCGTTGTTCTGCGTGGGGAACTACCGGCTTGGCGTCGCCTACCACCAAGTGGGCCAACTCGAGTCGTCGCGTGATGCGCTGGATCGTGCCCTGGAAACGGACGCAGCTGGCTGCGGAAACTTGCAGGACGCGTACTTGGAACGAGCTCGCGTCCATTTCGAGTTGGGCGAACTCGAGCTGACCCGCGCTGATCTCGATCGCTGCATTGGCCTCCAAAAGACCAATCCCGCGGGCCGGGCGTGCGGAAAGATGCTTTCGTCTCTCCAGTGAGGACACCCGCTTTTTTTTGAGGCTTTTCTGGGTAGGCTACGTCTTCCCCGCGGGCCAGCTGCCTCGAGGGACACCTGGTTTGGCCCCCCTCGATGACGTCCGTTGGTCAGTTTCTCCGTGAGCGCCGCGAAGAGCGGCGCATGAGCATCGCCGAGGTCGCGCGCGCGACCCGCGTGCCCGCGTCGAGCGTCGAGCGCATCGAATCCGATCAGTTCGACGAGTTGCCGGCCGAAGTTTTCGTGCGCGGGTTCTTGAAGTCGTACGCGCGCGTCGTGGGCGTCGAAGAAGAGGATGTGCTGGCGCGCTACACGTCGAGCCGACGCGTCGCATGGGTCACTCCCTTGCCCATGCCGTCCTCGGGTGCGCGCCCGGCGCGCGGTCGGCGCGTAGGTGTCGCCATCGCCTTCGTGCTGTTGCTCATTCTGTTCACTCTGGCCCTCAGCATCGTGCTCAAGCCCCGCGGCGGAGACATGCCGCAAGAGTTGTCGGAGCAGCTGCGTCCTGCCTCGCGCTCGAGCTGTCCCGTTTGAGCCCCAGCCCAGGCGCGAGCGAGACGACCGTCCGCGGCCTTCTCCTCAGTCGTGTGGTCTACGGCGAAGCCGACTTCATCGTCCATCTGTTCACCGAGCAGTACGGTAAAATTGCCGCGCTGGCGCGGGGCGCACGGCGTAGCCAGAAACGCTTCGGTGGCGCTCTCGAGCCCCTACACACCTTGGTACTGCGCGTTCAAGGGCGCCCGCACGTCGAGCTCTTCACCCTCAAAGAGGCCGAGCTGAGCCGCACCCGGCAGCGCGTCACCGAAAGCCTGAGCGCGATGGAAACGGCGGGCCGCGCGCTCTCTTGGGTGAAGAAATCCGCCCCGCCCCACACGCCGGAACCGCTCGTCTGGGAGGCCCTCGAGCGGTTACTCGACGAACTGGAGGGGCCAAGCGAACTCGACCATGATTCGCTCTTGGCCAGCTTCGGCGTGCAGCTGCTCGAAGGGCTGGGCTGGGGGCTGGAGCTGTCGCGCTGCGTGAGTTGCAGCAAGCCTTGTCGCGTCGGTCAATCGGCGTGGGTGAACCCCGAACGCGGCGGACTGATTTGTCGCAGCTGTGGCGGTGGGCCGGTGCTGCTACCCGGGCCCTTGCGCACCTTGCTGCTCGAACTCGCGGCGAAGCAGAGTTTCGCGTCATTGGGGGAGCACACCACGATCGGTCTCAAGCTGATCGAGCGAGCCATCCTGGCCCATATGGGCAGCTGAAACGCCCCGAGAAATCGCCCTTCGTGGCCCGCTTGGCTATGGTGCGGGCCGTGAGCGACGCGCAGATCAGCGAGCAGAAGAAAATTACCGGCCGCGCGGGCGTCGTGGCTCTGGGAACCCTGCTCAGCCGCCTGCTCGGCCTCGTGCGCGACTCGGTCTTGGCCGCTGCCTTCTCGCGCGGCGCGACCGACGCGTTCATGGTCGCATTCCAGCTGCCGAACCTGCTCCGGCAGCTGCTCGCCGAAGGGGCCGTGCAGAATGCAATCCTGCCGGTGCTGACCAAGATCCAGGTTCAAGAAGGCGACGCGCAGGCGCGCGCGTACTTTCGAGCTGTGCGCGGCTTGTCGCTGACGGCTCTCGTACTGGTCAGCGTGCTGGGCGTCGTGTTTGCGCCGCAGCTGGTCGAACTGTTCGCCCCGGGTTTTGCACAGCGACCCGACCAGTTCGCGTTGACGGTGTCGCTGACGCGCTGGCTCTTTCCGTACATTTTCTTCATGGGCACCGCAGCGCTGGGCGTGGCGGCTCTGAACAGCCGCGGTCGTTTCTTTGCGAGTTCGTTTTCGCCAGCGCTCCTGAACGTCAGTTTCATCGGGTTTTCTCTGGTCCTGCCCGGTTGGCTGGGGGCGCGCGGTTGGCCGCAGATTTTGGCCATGGCCCTCGGCGCGCTGGTGGGCGGCGTTCTACAGATGGTGGCGCAATGGCCCAGCCTGAAAAAGCTGGGCTACCTCGAACTGCCGAGC
>JBBQHO010000023.1:0-30291 GCA_038324055.1 Polyangiales bacterium
GAAGCATCCGCGGATGCCGAGGCATCTTTGCGCATGAAGAAGGACGAGTACGTGATCGAAGTCGTGCTCGGCACGGGACCGGGCAGGTTCACGTACACCACGTGCGATCTTGGTCACGGCTACATCGACGTGAACGCCGGCTACCGGAGCTGAGCTCCGGACTGAAGTGAAGTGGAGCAGGCCCCAGGGATCTCGACATGCGACACCGCGGCTTGCTCCTCACTCTTCTTCTGGCTTGCACGGCCTGCGGCGCATCGCCTACTGGCACCATCGGCGCCGTGATCGGTCGGCGCGGCGACGGGCGCGTGTTCTTGCGTGACGCGCCGGCTCCCTTGGCAGCGGGTCGGGCTGGGTTGGTTCCTGGCGACGAGATCTTGCTCGTCGATGGGCGCGACGTCCGCAGTCTGTCGGACCGCGAACTGTCGAGCGCGCTCGGGGGCCCGGTGGGCGACGAGATCAAGCTGACGGTGATTCGGGGCGAGGAAGTGCTCCGGCTCAGCTTCAAACGTTCGATGCCCGAGGCCTACCGCATCCGATAGGGCAAAAATGCCGATGAATTGGCGCGGCGACCCGACCGAGCAGGGCTTCCCCCTCGTCCGGGAATGCCCTATGAGGCCGCCTGCAGTGGGCGTCCCATTGCGCATTCCCCTCCCCTTTCAGGGCCGTACTCGTGCCCAGCCAGCTGAGCGCCGAACCCCGCGCCACGGAGATTCATGAAAAACTACGTCTTCTCGTCCGAGTCCGTCACCGAAGGCCATCCCGACAAGATCTGCGACGCCATCTCCGACGCCGTGCTCGACGCTGCACTCAAGGGCGACCGCACCAGCCGCGTAGCTTGCGAGACTGCCGTGAAGACGGGCTTCGTGCTCTTGGCTGGTGAGATCACGTCCAAGACCGTGATCGACTACCCCGCAATCGTGCGCAGGACAATCAAGGAGATCGGTTACACCGACTCAGCCATGGGCTTCGACGCAGACACCTGCGCGATCCTGACGGCCGTCGAGCAGCAGTCTCCGGACATCTCGCAGGGCGTGACCGCCGGCGAAGGTCTGTACAAGGAGCAGGGCGCTGGCGACCAGGGTTTGATGTTCGGTTTCGCCGTCAATGAGACGCCCGAGCTGATGCCCGCACCGATCATGTACGCCCACAAACTGACGCAGATTTTGGCTGCCGTTCGCAAGAAGAAGGAAGTCGACTTCCTCCGCCCCGACGGCAAGAGCCAAGTCACCGTCGAGTATGTGGACGGCAAGCCGAGCCGCATCGACGCTGTCGTTCTCTCCACACAGCATTCCGAGAGCGTGAAGCACAAGACCCTGACCGAGGCCCTGATGGAGCTCGTGGTGAAAAAGGCGCTGCCCGCTCACCTGCTCGACAAGAAGACCAAGTACTTCATCAACCCAACCGGTCGCTTCGTGGTGGGCGGACCTTGCGGGGACGCGGGTCTCACCGGCCGCAAGATCATCGTCGACACCTACGGCGGCATGGGTCGCCACGGCGGCGGCGCCTTCAGCGGCAAGGATCCTTCAAAGGTCGATCGTTCGGCTTGCTACTACGCACGCTACGTAGCCAAGAACCTGGTGGCGGCCGGCGTCGCCGACAAGGTCGAGGTCCAGGTGGCTTACGCCATCGGCGTTGCCAAGCCGATGGGCGTGTTCGTCGACAGCTTCGGCACCGGCAAGGTCGACGACCAGCGTCTGGCCGCCTACGTGGAGGAGCATTTCGACTTCCGTCCGGCCGCACTGATCGACGAGCTCGAGCTGCTCAAGCACACGTACCGCGACACCGCGGCCTACGGTCACTTTGGCCGCAAGGAGTTCTCTTGGGAGGACACGTCGCGCGCCAACCAGATCGCTGCCGATCTGCTCGGCAAGAAGCTCTCTGCTTCGAGGCCGTCCGCAGCCAAGGCCGCTCCCAAGGCAGCCGGCAAACCCGCTGCTGCCAAGGCCCCCGCTGCAAAGGCCGCAGCCAAGGCTCCCGCCAAGAAGAGCAAGAAGGGCTGATCAGCCCCGACCGCCGCAGCGGGGCGCCCCACCGGGCGTCCGCCGTCGGCGGCCTTCGAAAAAGCCTCGGCTCCGGCGGGGGCTTTTTCCGTTCAGCGCTCGCAGCCGATGCGTGCGTCGTCGAGCGCGACTTCGTCGATCCACACGTCGAACGCAGTCGGATCAGCCTGGTACTGCCACCAGCCGACCCACAGCGAATTCATCTGCGGCAGTTCGTAGGGCACGTTCGTGCCGCCGTGCTCGCTGGCCGTGGTCAGGAGTGAAGGATGCTCGATCGAGTCCACGTAGAAGCGGGTCGTGTTGGTCGCTCCGTCGTGCTGCCACTCGAGGCAGGTCCAGCTGCCCAGCGAGGGCTCCAGCGGCGCGCCGCCCGGATCCGTATCGTGGTTGGTCCAGTCGCCGGTCGGTCCACCATCGGAGCCCACGCCCCAACGATTCTTGGCTTGGCTGGTCACGTACTGCCCGCCGACGCGGATCTTCGAGCCGTCGCCCGTACCGGCGGCCTCGGCCACCGTCCAGTGCGCCCAATCGACCGTCGAGTAGCGCGCCACGCGCAGGAACACCCGACCGAAATAGCCATTGCCTGCTGCCGGAAAAATCGAACTCGTACTCAGGTAGCCGAAACCGTTCTGTGTGCGTACGTGCACGCTGCCAGAGCCACGCGCCGCCTGATCGGACACTCGCTCGACCGTGTTGCCTTCCGACTTGCCGATGGTCCAACGCTCGCTGTCGATGGTCGAGGCTTCGAAGCCGTCGCACAGAGCAAACTGCCCTTGCTCACAACGCGAAGCACCGAAGAAGCCGCCAGCACTACCGCCGCTCGCACTGCCGCCGTCTGAGGTGGACCCGCCGGCGGCACTGCTGCCTCCCGAGGAGCTACCACCGGCCCCACCGTCGGCAGCTCCTCCCGACGAGCTACCGCCTGCAGCGCCGTCGGCAGCTGGAGTATTGGAACACGCGACCAGCACCGTAGTGGCAAACGGCAGGACCAGAGCCCGCATGAGCAGTTGCATCGACGCGAGCTTGCGGGCGGGCTACCGAATCCGTCAAAGGCACCGCTTGGAAGCAGGCTTTCAGAGTCGAGCGAGCGAAGCCGTCAAATCGATACCCGCAGCCTTACGATACCGCTCGACCGCGTTGCCGTAGCTTTCCACCCACTCTGCTGCGGGCTGGGTCGTGAAGCTGGTGCGCCCCGAGCCGGCCGGCGGCTCGGTGAGACCCCCCTCTTCGCGTAACTCTTGGCAGCAAGCCAGCAGCGCCTCGCGCACCGGACTTGGCGCCGCTTCGTTCTCCAGCGACGACAGTTCACGGCCTAGCACGTCGCGCGGCGCCAACTGTTCGAGACGTCCGATCGTCTGAGTCACTACTCCGCGAATGGCGTCGAGCCTAAAATCATTCCAAGCAAGCCGGAGGATATTCGCAGGGGTTTGTACGTCGGTCACGCTCGTCCGTAGCACTGCAGACAAGCCAGCGATAGCGCGTTCGCTTCAACCCACACGGTTGCGGCCACCGTCTTTGGCTCGATACAGCTGTTTGTCGGCAGCTTCGTAGACGCTCGCCGAGGCGCCCCCCGTCCATTCGGCTACGCCCAGGCTGGCCGTGACGCAAATGTGAGTGCCTTCGAACGACACCGGGGTCCTCTGGATGAGTCGCCGCACCTCTTCGGCATAGGCGCGCGCGGCGTCGATGCCCCCGACGTACAGGATGGCGAACTCCTCTCCGCCCACACGCGCGAACTGGTGTGGCAGCGGGATGTGTTCGTTCACTTCACGGGCGACGGCGGAGAGCGCCAAGTCACCGGCCGTGTGGCCGTGCGCGTCGTTGATGCGTTTGAAGTGGTCGAGGTCGAACAAGATCAGACAGAGGCGAGTGCCCTTCTGCGGAGCTGCTGTCAGCGCGATGCGCAGCTCGTCGTCGAAAGTCGCGCGGTTCAACGCGCCCGTAAGCGCGTCGCGCCGCACGAGACGTCGAAATTCCTCGTGGTAGGTGGTCTCGATGTTGTCGCCTGCCAGGTACTTGCAAAGCACATGGCCGATCTGGATCTGATCGCCGTCACGGAGCGCTGTGTCCTTCACCCGCGTGTAGTTGACGAACGACCCGTTGGTCGACTCGCAATCGACTAAATAATGCACCCCAGCCCGCGATTCGATGCGCGCGTGGATGCGACTGACCGCGTCGCCTTCGAGCTGGAGCGTCGCTGCCGATCCCCGCCCAATCGTACAGGTTTGATCGGTGAGCACCAGGCGGTGCCCCACGCGTGCCCCGGCCAGAACGATCAACAACGCCTGTCCCGGCGTCATGATCAATCGCAGTTGTTCTCGCTGCGTGGTGAGCGTGATTTCGAGCGTAGAGTCCGGAAATTCGTCGACCATGCGTCCCCGTGGTCCTGGACTGAAGCCCGGAATGGCCCGAAATGAAAGGAGGGACTCTCGGCTTCACCGAACGTCCCTCCTCTCGCCTGGGTCGAAAAAAGAATCCTTTCAGATCGCTTCTTCACCGCGCTCGCCCGTACGAATGCGCACGGCCTCGTCCACGGGCGTCACGAAAATCTTACCGTCGCCAATGCGTCCGGTCTTGGCGCTCTTCTCGATTGCGTCGATCACCGAGTGGGTGAGGTCGTCGGCCACCACAATCTCCAGCTTCACCTTCGGAACGAAGTCCACCACGTAGGCCGAGCCCCGGTACACTTCCTTCTTGCCGCCGGTGCGACCGAAGCCCTTCACCTCGGTTACGGTCATGCCTTGGACGCCTACTTCCGACAGTGCGTCCTTCACTTCGTCGAGCTTGAACGGCTTGATGATCGCTTCGACCTTCTTCATTGGTCTTCTCCCGAAACAGTGCTCCCCGTAGGGAGGGTTGATTGCCCCCAGAGCCGCGCGGACTCCTCGGACCTGGTTGCTGCGGCCTCCCCGCTCCCAACAGGGGGGTAGGGAATGACCGCACAGTGACCGAAGCCGCCGCAGCGGCGTCTGCCCATGAGGTACCGGAGGCCGCGTTTCGGAATTGTTTCGCACTCGGGTCGAAGCTGAATTCACTGCGATTAGTGAATTCTTGAGACTCGCCAGGTCATGCCGGGTTGGCTGCCCCCCCGCCGCCGTCTAGGGTGCAGGGGCTCCGCGTCATGCCTCATTCCGACAGTTCCCAGGTGCCCATTGGAACCGTTCTGGAGGGCAAGTTCCGAGTCACTCAAGAGATTGGGCGCGGAGGCATGGCGGCCGTCTACGAGGCGGAGAATGTCGACATCGGCAAGCGCGTTGCGGTGAAGATCCTCTCCGCCGAGCTGATCACGTCGCGCGTCGTCCGCGAGCGCTTCATTCGCGAGGCGCGAGCCGCCGCCGCGATTCACAGCCCTTACATCTGTGAAGTCTACGACTCGGGTATGTTTCATGACCGGCCCTTCCTGGTCATGGAGCTGCTCGAAGGCGAAAGCCTCTACGACCGCATGACGCGCGTACGCCAACTCAAGGTTTCGACGACCTTGAAGATCATGCGCCATGTCGTCAAAGGCCTGGGCAAAGCGCACGAGGCGGGTGTCGTGCACCGCGACCTGAAGCCCGAGAACATCTTCCTGACGCGCGACACCGAAGGAAAGATGCTGGCCAAACTCGTCGATTTTGGTCTGGCGAAGTTCTACGAAGGGCGCAGCGGCGAGGAAGAGCGCAACGTACGCCTCACGCGCGAGGGAGCACTGTTCGGGACGCCTGCCTACATGAGCCCCGAGCAGGCGCGTGGCCAAGGCGAAGTCGATCATCGAGCCGATTTGTGGGCTCTCGGCTGCATCGTCTACGAGTGTCTCACTGGCCGCACCGTCTGGGACGTGCAGCAGGGCGTCGCCATGATTTTGGCCCAAATCGCGCGCGGCCAGTTGCCCGACGTGCGCGAATTTCGACCCGACTTACCGGCCAGTTTCAGTGAATGGTTCGTGCGGGCGCTGCACCCCGATCTCACGAAACGCTACCAAACTGGTCGCGCCTTTCTCGAGTCGCTCGAGCAATCGCTGGCCGAGGTCGGCGACCCGAGCTCAGGCCCCGATCCGCTGATGTTCCCCAAAGACGGCTCCGTTCCCGGCAGCATCAGCTCGATCGCCATTCCCTCTCCCGACCTCCAAGGCAACCCGCCAAGCGTCCGCAACCAGCCACCAAGCGTCCGCAATGACAAGGGCAGCGCGCGAGCCATTTCCTGGTTGCTCGTGGCCGCGACCACGGCGCTCAGCGGCTACGTCTTCTGGTTGTTCGTCATGCACCCGAGCGCGCTCGGGCGCGGAGGCCCCAGCGCTGCAACAGGCCCAGCTCGACCCTCGGGCAAAGAACCCGAGAAGCGCGCGCTATCCGAGAAGGGACCGGGCGCCGAGGTGATCTCCAGGGCCCAGGGGCTGTTTCGCAGCGATCAGCACCAGGCGGCCATGACGGCGCTCAAGGCCGCGCGCGGAGAAAATCCGAACGTCGCCGGCGCCTTGCTGGCGCACGCCGAGGTGGCGCTGACGGCATCGGGACCGTGTCAGATGGCAGGCATGGGGCGCCCGAGGCCTTTCGACATTTCGACTCCCGCATCGCACGCACGCATCGCCATCGGGACCGAAGGTGTGCTCATGGCCTGGACCGACGCGCACCAAGATCCAAAGCGTCGCAACGTCTACGTCACGCTACTCGACGACTCCCTGCGCCGGGTCGGCGCGCTCCGCAACGTCACACCCGAAGCGACGTCCGCGATCTACCCGCTCTTGACGGCACTGCCCGACGGGTTCGCCACGCTCTATTGGGAGTCCGGAAACCGGGAACCCGGCGTCTACGTGCGCGCCCTCGAAGCCGACGGGCGCATTCGCTCGCCGGCCCGTTTGGTGTCCAAGGACCGCAAAGAGCAATATTTCCCGTCGTTCGTTGCGCTTCCGGGAGGGCAATTCTTGGCTCTGTGGAGCGAACTGCACGGCGGAACCGAGTCCGACTTGGTGCTCCGCCGTCTGAGTCGCGATCTCGGACCGGGTGAACGTGTGTTGCCGCTCACGGCTCTCAAGACCGGCGAAGCTTCCCAACCCGCCGCCGACGTGTTCGACGACACCCTCTACGTCACCTACCGCTACAAGCAGGTCTCGGGCCTCACCGAGATCCGCCTGCTTCGCATTCCGCTCGGCGACTCCAGTTTGCAGAACGGCGTGACGCCTGGCGCGGGCGATCAGATGGCTGGCGACAGTGTGACGATTCGTAGCGTGCCGCGACAGGCAGAGCCCTCGGTCTCGTGCAGTCGCGATGGTTGCTTGGTCGTCTGGGACGACGAGGCGGCCGGGGCCAACGCGGCTTGGGTGCCCCACAGCCAGAAGGCCGCCCTCTGGTATCGGGATTTCTCGTCGTCGGGTCGGCGCCCGGTGATTGCGCGCGCGCCCGACGGCGCGACAGCAGTGGCCTATTTCGCTGGAGACCGCCTGTTTTTGGCGCCCATCGATGCTGAAGGCGTAGGTAAGCCCAGCGTGATCAGCCGCGTCAGTGGCTTTCAACCAGCGCCCCACTTGATAGCCGGCCAGGCTGCTGGCGAATGGCTGATCGCTTGGCGCGATTTCGAGGCAGGACATCTGGAAGTGTTCGTAGCCCGCGCGCAATGCACGGGGTTCGAGACGCGGTGAGCGCTCCGCCCGCGACCTCGTCCATCCAGCTCGGTGCGCTCAAGGCTCACGGAGGCAAGCGTCCCGGACGCAAAGCCATTCCTTTCGTCGTCGTCGCGCCTTCAGCCGTGGTTCTGCTCGGCAGCATCGTGGTGCTCAGCATGACCTTCCTGGGCCTGCACGAGTTGAGCAGCCAGGCCGAGGAGACCGCGGAGTTCAAAGGGCATGTGCTCACTGCCGCGCTCGGCGCTCGCCTGGGTTCGGTGGTCGATGCCGAAGTTCCTGCACTCCTGAATCACGCTGCGCACACCACCAAAACGACGTTGATCTGGGCCAACGCCAGCGGCGTACGCGAGGCAAGCCCGAGCCAGCCGCTTTCGGACAATGACCTCGCGCCTCTGTTGCGTGGCCCTGAAGGCCCGCGGCCTTCCATTCGCCCGGGCGAGAGCGTGTACGTCGCGGCCGCCGGTCCGGGGCGCCGGCTCATCGCCCTGACGCCCGTCGCCTCGACGGCGCTAGCGCAGAGTTCACTCGTCACCTCGCTCCTCACCTTCGCCACGCTGCTCCTCGCCGCTGCAGGTTTCGTAGCCTGGGCGCTTGCGCGCGACGTTCACTCCGACGTGCTCTACGTCCGTCGATTGATCGTCAACATGGCGGCCGAAGACAAGGAGCCCGAAGGCCATTTGATTCCCGTGCGCACGATCGATCAGGTGGGCCAACTGACCGCCAGCTTCAACATGTTGCTCGATCGGTTTCACGCAGCGGAGCGCGCTTACCGCCAGGATCTCGGTGAGGCCAACGCCTTCGATCGCGACCGCACCGCTTTTCTGTCTGCGCTCAGCCACGAGCTGCGCACGCCGCTCAACGCCATCCTGGGCTTCGCCGACGTCCTGCTCAGCGAAATCGACGGCCCGTTGTCGGACGAATCGCGCGAAAATCTCACGATCGTGCGAACGAGCGGCGAGCACTTGCGGGCGCTGATCGACGACATCCTGACGCTGAGCGCCCTGGAATCAGGCGAGTTTCGGCTCAGTCCGGAAGCTCTCGACATCTTCCAGGTGGCGACGGACGTCGTCACCGAAGCTCGTGTCACGGCCGAACAGAAGGGACTGACCATGGAGCTCGCACGCGATGCGTCCGCTGGTGACACGGTGGCTCAAGCCGACCGGCGACGCATCCGTCAGGTGCTCGGCAATGTGGTCAACAACGCCGTGAAGTTCACGTCGTCGGGCCGAGTACGAGTCGAGGTCCGGCGCGAGGGCGGAAGCATCGTCACCACCGTCGAGGACACGGGCCCAGGCATCGCCCAGACGGCGCTGGTGCGCATCTTCGACGAGTTCGAGCAATCGGCGGCCGGCGCGGCTCAGCGGACGGGCACTGGTCTCGGCTTGTCGATCACCAAACGCCTGGTCCATCTGCATGGTGGCGAGGTCAAGGTGGAGAGCGAGCTGTCGCGCGGCTCCAAGTTCACGATCCGCATCCCGATCGAACCGCCTTTTGCGCCCTTCCCCCCACTTTTGCGCGGCATGCGCGAACCCCTGATCGTCGAGCGCCCATGAATTTTCCAGGTGATTCGAGCCATGTTTTGTTCGACATGGATGGCGTCCTGCTCGACACCGAGCCGCTCTACACGGTCGCCTACGACGAGGTCCTCGCGCCCTTCGGCGCCATCCTCGATTGGGCGACGAAGTCGACGATGATGGGTCGTACCGCCCCCGAGAGCGCTCGCTTGGTCATCGAAAAATTCGGCTTGCCACTGACGCCCGAAGAGCTGTTGACGCGACGCAAGCCCGTGCTCGAACGCTTGCTCGAGAACGCTCCCGCCATGGCCGGAGCCGAAGCTTTCGTGAACGGCCTCAAGGCGCGTGGCGCAACGCTGGCTGTCGCCACGAGTAGCTTCCGCCAGCTGTTCGAACTCAAGACCCAGAAGCATCCGTGGTTCTCGCTGTTCGATGAGATCGTCTGTGGAGACGACCCATTGGTGAAAAAGCCCAAGCCCGCGCCGGACATCTTCTTGGCTGCCGCAGAGCGGCTTGGCGTTGCCGCGACCGAGTGCGTTATTTTCGAAGACTCTCCGGCCGGGGTGCAAGCCGCTCTCGCCAGTGGCGCGCGCGTGATCGCGCTCATCGATCCGCAGATGGATCGCGCCGTCTACGGCGGCGTGCACGCAATCATCGAAAAGTACGCGGACCTCGACTTCCAAGCAGCTCCGGGAGCGTGATCTCGGCCCGGCCGAACCGCTGTTTCCCGCGATTCGCTCAGCTCAAAACAAGCTGCCTTGATTGGTCGGGCCTCGCCCGACACCAGGCAATTTCTGCTTCAAATGCTCGTAGGCCTTGCGCGTCGCGATGCGGCCGCGTGGCGTTCGTCCCAAGAAACCCTGCTGGAGTAGATACGGTTCGTAAACGTCCTCGATCGTGTCGCGCGGCTCGGCCAGGGCAGCGGCCAAGGTCTCGACGCCAACTGGACCTCCCTCGTAGTGCTCGATCAATACGAGCAACAGCCGGCGGTCCATGACGTCGAGTCCAACTTCGTCGATCTCGAGGCGTGAGCAAGTCAGTTCGACGATGTCGCGAGTGATCTTGCCGCCCCCGTGCACTTCGGCAAAATCGCGCACGCGTCGAATCAAGCGGTTGGCGACCCGCGGCGTACCCCGAGAACGTTCGGCCAAGCTGCGCGCTCCCGCGGTGTCGCAGGGCGTCCCGAGCAGGCTGGCGCTGCGCTGGATGATACGAGTCAGATCGTCTGTGTCGTAGAATTCGAGACGGAGGCTGACGCCAAAGCGCTCTTGCAGGGGTTTGGTCAGAAGCCCCGTACGCGTCGTCGCACCGACCAGGGTGAAAGGCTTGAGATCGAGTGGGATGCTCTCGGCGAAGGCGCCCTCGCCCATCAGGATGTCGATGCGAAAGTCCTCCATTGCCGGGTAGAGCGACTCCTCGACCGTGGCGTTCATGCGATGGATCTCGTCGATGAACAGCACGTCGTTCTTCTCTAGACGCGTCAACAGCCCGGTCAGCACACCCTTGTGCTCGAGCGCGGGGCCGCTCGACACGTGCAGGTTCACGCCCATCTCGCTGGCCATGATGTGAGCCAGCGTCGTCTTGCCAAGACCGGGGGGGCCAGAGAGCAAGATATGATCGAGCGGCTCACGGCGGCGCTTGGCGGCCTCGATGTAGACCTTGAGGTTCTGCTTGTGCTTGTCCTGGCCGATGAAGTCATCCAGCGTCTGCGGCCGAAAAATCCGATCGAAACGCTGATCTTCGTCCTTCGGTTCGGCCTCGAGCACACGGCCCGATTCGCCATCTGGTTCTCGCTTGGGCATGGCCGAGACTGACCTTACACTAGGCGCCCCCGAACCGACCATGCGCATCTATGCAACAGCCCGAGCCGCCGCGCAGAGCAATGCGGTCGGCCAAGTCGAACTCGAGTGCACCCTCGCGGGCCTCTCCGTCGGCTTGTTCGGTGTTGCCGCCTACAGCGAAGGCTACGCTCCGGGCGCCCTGGCCAGCGGCACGCGGCGTATCGTGCCCTGGTCGAGTGTGCGCGTGGCGCGCGCTACATCGGAAGAACTGTACCTCGAGTTCGACGAACCCGGATTCCCGCACGATCGGCTTACGCTGACGCGCTTCGTCCACGGACCGGGCGTGCCCCACGCGGAGCTGCGCCGACGCAGGCTGATCCTGCATTTTGGTGCCTTGTCCATGGCCGTCGCCACCAGCCTGACCGCCGCGGCGCTCGCGCCCTTTCTGGGCAATGGCGGCCTCGCTTGGGGCGCTGTGGGCTACGGCATCGTGGCCGCGCTGATCGTGCTCGCTTTCGGCTACTCGTTCGACCAACGACTGTTCCTCAGCCCTCCTGGCGAAGAAGCAACGCGCGCCGCCTTTTTGAACGAACTCGAACGCTTCTATCCGGAACTGAGTCGTGGTCAGGGCCTGCCCGAGCCCATGAAGCCCCGTGAGTTGCCGAATCTCGCTGGGCTATTGCCGCGAACCGTGAGCCTTGTCGGCGTCACCTTGGCTGCGGCCATCCTGACGGCGTTGGTCACGGGACAACGCTTGCTCCAGCGCGAAGACCGAGGCCCAACCGCCGGGCGAGCGGAACCCGACAACGCACTTTTGCCCTCCAGCCCGACCGAGCCGCGACCGATGTTCGTGCCGCCGCCCGGGTTGCCCGATCCAGCCCTAGCGCAGGACAACGAGGCTGTTCCCAGTGATGGCGAGGTATCCCCCGCGACCGATGGCGAAACAGTTGCCATCGAGCGGCGCTGCGCCTGCGATCGCGCCGATTCGCCGCTCTGGCCGAGTCCCATTCCGCGCTTGACCGCGTTGCTCCTCGACCGACGACTCCTGCAAACGCGTACCCACGCGCGCACCGAGCTCGAAGTCGCCGTCATCAACAACGGCGACGCTCCGGTCGACGAGATCACGCTGCTGGTGCAGTTCTTCGAGAAGCAAGGCGACAAGCTCGTGCCGACGAAGAGTCGTCCGCTGTACTTCGAGGGGCCGCTGCGACCCGGCCAAGCCATCAAGTGGTCGGCCGAAGCCCGCGGCACCGATTTCGAGATCAGCTCACCGGACATCGGCCTGCTCGGTCCGAGCGGCGAAGGTGCCGCACCCGCGGACGCGTTCTTCGCCCTGCTCGGTTCGGCCAACCACCGGCCGGTGCGCCTGCACGCTGCGCGCATGCTGGGTTACCTGGACGACCCGCGCGCGCGGGACGCGGCTCTGGGCCTCAAGGACGCGATGCGCTCACAAGAAGGGCCCTATCTACGCCGCGTCTTGGCAGCGCTCGGCGAAGTGCGCACTTGCGATATCGACCGCAAAGCCTCGAGCGTCGGAGTGTGCGTGTTCAACGCTGGAGACCAGGCGCGTTCCGACGTCGGCGTTCAGCTCCAAGCGCTCAGTCAGAGTCTGGACGTCAACCAGCCGCTGGCCAACCCACCCGAACGCCTGAACGAAAAGAAGTGGCACGTCCCCGGCGAAGTCGCAGCGCAGGCGGGCGTCTACGTGCGACTCCCCGTTCCGGTCGGCTTCCTGCCCCACGCCGAGAGCGCGCTGGAAGTACTCGGTGATCTCTACACTCTTTTGGAGTGAGGTACGTTGGAGGGAGCGTTGCTCGAGGGAGCGTTGCTCGAGAGGGCCTAGCTGCCGTGCGGCTTGCTCGAATAGAAGCGGTCGTGCACTTCGCTGAGCATCTCTTTCACGGGGATCCCCTCGGGCACACGTGACATGTCGACGCGTGCGACCCGGTCGGGCGTCGCGAAATGGCCCGGCACCCAGTTGCCGTCGCCTTCGAGCATGTTGTAGCGGTAGCTGCCAAAGGCGGTCATGTCGTAACACTTCCACATGCGGCGGAAGCGCAGCACTTCGGCGATGTTGATACCGCTCGGATCCCCAACCAAGTCGTAGCCCTCGTAGGCGCTGAGCGGATCGACCGAAAGCCTAGCGTTCATGCGCTCGAAGATGGCCTGATCCTCCGCCGTAAACGGTACGCTAGCCGGCAAAATGCCCCGCATCTCGTCGAAGTGCGAAAGCTCGGTCATGCCGAAGGAGAGCGTGTGTACTGCGGGCGAGCGCAAACAGAAGCGCGCGTTGAACTGGATCGGAGTGAGCGGAGCAGTCAGGTCGCGAAGCAATGGGGGCGCCTCGAACAGCCGCCCGCCCTTGTCGTTGGGCGAGATGATGAACACGCCCATGTCGCGCAACTCGGCCAGCTGGATCGCGGCCCAGTTGCGCTGGAAGAAATAGTAGTAGTGCAAGTTGACGAAATCGAAGGCGCCCGACTCGATGGCGCCCACGATCACGTCGAGCGGCGCATGCGTCGAGAAACCGACGTGCCCGATGACGCCCTGTTCTTGGTACTTCTTGAGCGTCTCGACGGGACCGCCAGCCTGGAGCGCCACTCCGGAGAGTTCGTGCGTGTTCAGGCCGTGCCAGCCGTAAAAATCGATGTAGTCGGTGCCCAGCCCAGTCAGTTGCTCTTCGACCATGCGATGGGTCGCGTCAGCTGTGTGCGGGGCGCCCTTGGTCATCAAGTAGTAGCGGTCGCGGGCGATGCCGAGCTCCCGAAACGCCTGGCCGTAGCAGAACTCGCTCTTGCCATAGCCATAGGCCGTTTCGATGTGGTTGATGCCGTCGTCCAGCGCTCGCGTCAGCACGCTCTTGCATTGATCGACCATCGCTCGATGCGGGGCATCTCTGGGCTTGCTCCAGCCATCGTCAAACCGCATGCCCCCGAGCGTGACCACACTGAGGGCCTTGTTGGTCTTGCCGAACCTGCGGTACTGCATGTCCGTCAGGCCGTGGCCGAAAACGCGATGTTGGCCGTACGAAACTGCTGCTGCAGGCCCGATTTTTCGTTCGATTTGGACAGCGCTTCGTCTGGGTCGACGATGCCCTTCTTGACTAGATCGAACAGGCTATCGTTCATCATGCGCATGCCGATGTTGCGCGACGTCTGAATCACCGAAGGGATCTGGAAGATCTTGCCTTCGCGGATCAGATTGCCGATCGAGGGCACGCCCATCATCACTTCGAGCGCAGCAACTCGCCCGCCGCCTTTCTTCTTGCAGAGCATCTGGGCAATCACGCCCTTGAGGCTGGTCGAGAGCATGGTTCGGACCTGGTTCTGCTGATCGGTCGGAAACTGGTCGATGATGCGGTCGATGGTGCTGGGGGCAGACGAGGTGTGGAGCGTCCCAAAGACCAAGTGGCCGGTTTCTGCAGTTTCCATGGCGATGGCGATCGTCTCTAGATCGCGCATTTCGCCCAGCAACACGATATCGGGATCTTCGCGCAGCGCTGCGCGGAGCGCGCGTTTGAAGCTCTCGGTGTGCTCCCCGACTTGTCGCTGGTTGATCAGCGAATTTTGGTTCTGGTGCACGAACTCCACCGGATCTTCGATGGTGATGATGTGCGCCTTGCGCGTGCGGTTGATGTAATCGACCAAAGCCGCCAGCGTCGTCGACTTGCCAGAACCCGTCGGTCCGGTAACCACGACCAAGCCCTTGGACAAGTTGCACAAGGAAAGCAGTTCCGTGGGCAGTCCCAATTGCTCGACCGTCAGGATCTTGGTCGGGATCTGGCGAAACACGCCCCCCATGCCGCGCAGGTCGACGAACAAATTGGAGCGAAAACGAGCGAGGCCAGCGATTTCGTAGGCAAAGTCGGTGTCGTTGTCTTTCTCGAACTCTTCCCGATTGCGCGCAGGCACGATCGGCCAAAGCATGGTCTGCACCGCCTCCGCGCTGAACGAGGAGAAGCCTTCCACGGGGATCATGTCGCCGTCGAGCCGGAACATCGGCGGCGCGGTAGTCGAGATGTGCAAATCGGATGCCTTGCGCTCGACCATGAGCCGCAACAAGCGATCGATCTGCTCGGTCGAGCCAGAACCTCCAGCAATTTCCGCTCGATGGGGCGCAGGTGGCACCGTGTCGAGCTTGCGCATGGACGGCTGAGTGGGGTTGAACAGCGGCTTGCCGAGTGGAAAGGCAGCTGCCGTCTCCAACGTCGTCACGGGCGCGGCCTCGAGCGACGTGACGGTCGGGCTGGCGTGGGGTGCAGGTGGGCGCTGCGGCGTCGGCGGCGCTTCGAACTCTTCGCCCGAGACCGTCAGATCGAAAGAAGCGTGAACGAGCCCCATCTTCAGCTCGGCGGTGGCGCGCACCATTCCGTGACCAGGCAAATCGAATTGCCACTCGGCCCAGCCGGTGGAAAGCGAGCGACGCGCGTCGTTCGTCAGCACCGGTTCCAACATGGCGTTGATGCGCTCGGGCGTCTGCGTGTCGCCCCTGACTTCGTTCTCGCCGACAGGCGTGATGACGATGGTGCGGCGTCCCGGGACCAAGCGAACTTGCTGCGCATCGACCATCAGAGCGCGCTTGAGCAAATCTTTGAGGCTGAGCTTCAGCATTGTCGTGATCCGATCAAGCCAATCGAGGCCGCTTTGTGTCAAGGAGCGCCCGGGGAGCGCCAAGAACACACGCGCCGGGCCGGCGCGCGCTGTGCGGGCTAGTGTGCCGCTGCGCTTTTCAGCGCCTGACGTAGACCACGGTGCCGCGCTCTTTGTTGAGCACGGCGTGCCAGCCGGGCGGCACGGGCGGGTCGGTCCATTCGAACAAGAAGGCGCTGTCTCGTGCGGAAAGATTGATACAGCCGTGGCTGCGCGCCTTGCCGAACTCGTCGTGCCAGTAGGCTCCGTGCAACGCAAAGCCCTTGTGGAAGTATTGCACGAACGGCACATCGAGCAGCTCGTAGGAATCGGCGCGATCCTGGTCGCCGTCCATGGTGCTCGAAACCGACTTTTCATTGATCATGAAGGTGCCACGCACTGTCGCTAGGGACGTTTCGGGGTCTCCCATCTCGCCACGTCCCGTGCTCACCAGGGTCGCGAACACCGCTTGCCGCCCGACGTAGGCGACCAAGGTCTGATTCTGAATCGACACGTCGATCCATTTGCGCGAACCATGGGCAACGCTGGGGAAGCCTTCGCGTGGCTCGAGCAGACGTACGCTGTCCCGCGCCACCCAGACGCCGTCCTGCGTTTCGAGCATGCCGCCTTTGCCCTTCTTGCCCGTCAGCAGAAAGCCACGCTTGTCGCGCTGCTCGCCCGCGGGCGCGAAGCCGTACGGAGTTTCCTTCCAAAGCGTCATGCTTCCCTTGACGTGAAACGCCACCGAAGGGGAATGCCCGTCGGGGATTTGCACGCCGAAGAGCGCCTGGGGCTCGGAGATCTTCAGCCGATCGAGCGGCAAGAGATCCATCTCGGTCGTCAAACCGAAGCCTCGCCGTTCCCATGCAAAAACATGGGCCAGAGCAAAGCCACTTCCCGCCCCCACGCGACCGGCCGTGATCTGCGTACGCAGGTGGCTTTTCGCTCCGTAAGGCTTCTCGAGCACTGTGACGGGGCTCAGAAACGACGGCAGCGTGCCGAGTCCGCCCATGCGCTCGGCCACGCCCGACTCCTCGGCTCGGAGCAACCAGGCAAGCGCGCGGTCGGCAATCTGCGCGCCTTCGACGTGGCGCATCTGTGCGGCTGTCGGCAAGCGGAAGTAGCGCTCCGGCGGCGGCTCGTCGCTCATCGCGTAGATGTAGGGATAGGCCTCGCCGCGAATCGGTCGTCGCACCGATTGCGCTACGATCGGGTGCTCGAGATTCAAGGTCGCGCCCTTGCCAATACACACGAAGCCGCGCGGGTTGATGCGATACCAACCGCCTTCGCAGCCGGGGTTGACGATGCTGGGACCGCGCGCCTCCACGACCGCGCCGGCACGCAAGTAGCCAAGGCGCGTCCGGTTAGGGCCGGTGTCGGTGTAGATCCACGTGCGCCAAGCGATGCTGGCCAAGCTCTTTCCGGTCGGCTCGAAGGGCAGGTGATCGTCAGCGCTGCCCAGCACGTCCAACTGACCCGCTCCCGGATCGCTCACCGTCTTGCTGGCGCCCAAGGCGGCAACGGTGAGGTGGAGAGGCGCCTCCCGCTCGGCGCCGGGCGGCTGTTCGCGCGCACAGCCCGCGCAGCCTGCGCCACCCGCGCCGAAGGCCAAAACCAACAAAGTCGAGCGGAGGACCCCCACAAGGCGAGCCTGGTAGCATGCCGGCGGGACGTGGGGCATCCTCGGGTGCCATGCAGATTCCAGCCGGGGTGTGGACGATAGGGAAGGAGATCCTCCGTCATCTCCTGCGACGGCCCGTCGTCGGGATCTGTGGCGTGGCGCGCACCGCGGACGGCCGCGTGCTGCTCATTCGGCGCGGCGATACTGGCCTGTGGGCCTTGCCCGGCGGGACCGTCGAGTGGGGCGAGACGTTGACCAGTACGTTGCCACGCGAGCTCTGGGAAGAGGCAGGCGTTCGCAACGTCACTCCCGGCTGGCTGCTGGGCGTCTACTCCGACTCGAAGCGGGACCCGCGATTTCACGCCGTCACCGTAGTCGTGAGCGCCAGCATCAAGGAGCCTGTCTTGGGTCCAACCAATCCCGTCGAGATCCGCGAGGCTCGATTGTTCGCCCCGGACGCGTTGCCGACGGAGATGTCGCACGGCACGCTGGACATGCTGCAGAATGCGCTCGCTGGGCGCGTCGTTTGGGAATGAAATGAATCGCTCTTGCTCGACTCTTCTCTTGCTCCTTTCGACGATGCTACTCGGAGGCTGCGGCTTGTTCTCGTCCGTGCGTGTCGAGACGGCCCAAACGATCACCTCTCCTCCCAGCAACGTGCAGCTCTACCTGTCGGTCGAACAGAACGGCGAGCCGGTCGACTTCTTGGACGACGGCAATTTCACCGTCTACGAAAATGACGTTCGCTTGAGTTCGCCCGACGTGGGGCTCCGCCTCCTGCCGCGCGACGAAATCGCCATCGGTCACGCCGTTCTCTTGCTGGACTTGAGCGGCAAGCCGGACGCCGCGTTCCTGAGACACCTCACGCGCGGAGCACAGCATTTCGTCGAAAAAGTGACGGTCACTCAAGCGGTGACTGTGTTGGCGTTCGACGGCTCGGCCCAGGTGAAGCGGGTGGCAAGCTATCCCCGCGTGAGCGAAGCGACCGAACCCGAGTTGCCCGACCTCGGTTCGTTCGCAGGCGGGGATGCCTCGCGCGATCTGAACGGCGCGACCCTGCAGGCACTCGACATTCTGGCGAGCGAGCTTGGCAAGTCCAAAAAGCGAGTGAAGCTCGGCACGTTGGTCGTCCACACCCAGGGGCCCGATCTCGCAGGGCGCAAGACCGATCGTGAACTGTTCACGGCGCTCGAAGGTGCAGCCTCGGAGCACTACGCCATCACCCCCGAAGGCGCCGAGATCCCGGCGCTGGGACAGCTGGGTGAGGACGGCAGCTTCCTCTACAAGGCCGGGGACGATCTGCCGATGCGGCTGCAGGACCTCGGCATGCGCGTGCGCAAAGCCTGGGGTAGGCACTACCACTTGTCGTACTGCTCGCCTTCGCGGGCGGGGACGCGCCAGGTCACGACCGTCGTGCGCTACAGCGACGCCGAGGGCTCGGCTCGCTCGGGGTCGGGCGAGAGCGAATTCGTGGCCGACGATTTCGTCGCGGGCTGCAAATCGGAATCGCAAAGTCATCCGAGCACCTTCGCTGAGCCCAGCGAACCCGAGGCGCCGCTGGACATCCCTGTCGCCCCCGAGCCGGCCGCGCCTCTCGTCTCACCCGCGCCGGTGAAGAAAAAGAAGCCCAGGGACCCGGCCCCGACCACAAAACCGGCGGAAACCAGCCCCAAACCCGACGACGTGGTGGCACCACCTACATCCGGCAAGTACAAATAACCGCCTTTCGGCTTAAGGCATCGGGCCTTCGCTCCGTTCCAGCGAACCATGAGGGAGCACGTTCAGGGAGGGCCGCGGGGTGACGAAGATCACACGAACCTTCGTGGCCGTGGCTCGTTCCCGCCGGAACGGTCGAGCGGAACCGTGACCGTTGGCAGTCTAGCGGTGGCCAGTCGCGTTTCAGATAGCCCAGGGGAACTCGTACAACGGACGACAGAAGTCCCCGACAGCGAGACCCACAGCCGCGCCATTCGCGTTCTGATCGTCGACGACGATCGTGAAACGGCGCGCGCGCTCGAGCGCACTCTGCTGCAGATGAACACGCAGGTCGCAGTGGCTAGCAGTGGTCCCGCCGCCCTCAAGGCCGTCGAGCAGGGACGTTTCGACGTCATCCTGAGCGACATCGGCATGCCCGACATGGACGGCTTCGACCTGCTGCATGCGATCCGCCGCATTGACGGCCAGGTGCCGATCGTTCTGCTGACGGGCGAACCGACCGTCAGTACGGCTGCGCGCGCCCTCGAGGTCGGTGCGTTCCGCTACGTGACCAAGCCCGTCGAGCCCAAAGAGCTGAACTCCGTCGTCGAGAAGGCAGCGCGCCTCTATCGCATGGCGCAGGTCAAGCAACAGGCTGCGCAAATACTCGGGCAGGAAAGCCCGATGGGTACCGACCACGACTCGCTGAACCGCAGCTTCGATCGCTGCCTGGAAAGCCTTTGGGTAGCCTTTCAGCCCATTGTCGACTGGAACGGCAAGCGCATCTTCGGCTTCGAGAGCTTGATGCGCAGTCGGGTCGCCGAGTTTCCCCATCCGGGAGCCGTACTGGACGCAGCCGAACGCCTCGGGCGCCTCGACGAGTTGGGACGCACCATTCGACAGCTCACGGCCAGCTCGATCCCCAGCGCAACCGACAGTCCGGCCTTCTTCGTCAACTTGCACGTGCGTGATCTGCTCGATCCCACGCTGTTGAGTGACGACTCGCCCCTAGCCCCCTTCTCGCACCAGATCGTGCTCGAAGTGACCGAACGCGCCAGCCTCGCGGAAGTGCCGGACCTGCGGCAACGCATCGCTCAGCTGCGTGAAATGGGCTTCCGCATAGCCGTCGACGACTTGGGTGCAGGCTACGCGGGCCTCACCAGCTTCGCGTTGCTGGAACCCGAATTCGTAAAGCTCGACATGAGCTTGATTCGCGACATCGAGAAGAGCCCGACCAAGCGCAAGGTGGTCAGATCGATGGTCAACCTTTCCCAGGACATGGGCATGTTGGTCGTGGGCGAAGGCGTCGAGACAATTGCAGAACGCGATGTATTGGTGGAGCTGGGCTGCGACTTTCTGCAAGGTTACCTGTTCGCCAAGCCGGCCGTTGCCTTCCCTGAGGTGACGTTTTGAGCCAGTCCGGCGCCCCCGATCGACAGCCCCTCGAGCCACCAGAACCCACTACCTTTTCCAGCGCTGCCCGCCCGGCTCCCGCCGAGACCCGCGAGGCACCCCGCTCGGACAGTGCATCGGGTTCGGCGGCCATGCGGCTGAACAGCTTGCGGCAAAGCTCCCCGACAGCGATCACTCGTCCCGAGATGGCAGCGATTCGCAGGACTCCGGTCGAGCTCCCATTGCCGCCTGCGCTTGCCGGTCGATCGGGGGCTCCACAGACGGGGCGGCTGGTAGCGCCCGGCAGCCATCCTGCGGTGCCAAGCAGCCACCGCACTTCCTGGGCCGATTCCGCGCCCGACGACCCCATCACCGAACAGACGGGCCGCGCGACCGAAATTGGAGCACCTCCTTCGATCTTCGAGCGGCGCGATCGCGCGGTGCTCCTGCGCATGGATGGCGTCCACGCGGGCCAAGTACTGTCACTGGACAAGGATGAAATCTCAATCGGTCGTCACCCGACGAGCGATCTGGTGATCGACGACACTGGCGTGAGTCGGCATCACGCTCGTCTGGTTCGCGAGGATGGTCACCATTTTTTGGTCGAGCTGGGCGCGCGCAATGGGACGGTCATCCAAGGCGTGCGTGCGGGTGCGCGTGCACAGCTCCGTGACGGAGACTTCATCCAGTTTGGACCGCGTGTGGGCTTTCGCTACTCGCTAACCGACACCAAACAAGAACGGCTGCTACACAAGCTGTACGAGTCCAGCAATCGCGACGCGCTCACCGGCGCCTACAATCGCAAACATTTCGACGAGCGGCTGGTTTCGGAAATCGCCTACTCCGTACGCCACAAGACCCCGACAGGGCTGATCTTGTTCGACATCGACTACTTCAAGAAGGTCAACGACACCCACGGCCACGCAGCCGGTGATGCAGTGTTGCGCCAGGTCGCGGGCATCGCCAAGAGCCGCCTGCGCGCCGAGGACGTCTTCGCTCGCATCGGCGGCGAGGAATTCACCGTGCTGCTTCGCGGCGTGAACCTGCAAGGCTGCGTCCGTCTGGCTGAACGTCTACGTACGAGCGTGAGTGCGGTGCCCGCTCTGTACGAAGGCAAGAATATCGGCGTATCAATCAGTCTTGGCTGCTCGACGCTCGAATGCACCGGCAGCCAGCGCCCGGAGGACCTCGTGCGGCTGGCGGACGAACGCCTCTACAAAGCCAAAACCACCGGCCGCAACCGCACCGTTTTTTCCTGATCTCTCGGCTTTGCGCTCTGCGCCGCGTCCGGTAGGCTCCGCGCCCGCTACCCGCTCGGGTCAGCCGGAAACCGCAAGGAGAACGTGTGGCGATTGCGATCGACAGCCTGAAAAGTGAACGTGAAGCGCTGAAAGAAAAGCTGAGGCAGCTCGAGGTCGATCAGCGACGGGTGGAAGCCGACCTCAAGCTGGTCCGCCAGAAGGAACTCCGCACCAAGCGCGAGATCGAAGCGCTGACCACCCTGATCGATATCGCGTCCGACACCGACGGAGTGTGAACGTGCGGTCCAGGGCCCGCACCAGCAGTGCTCTAGGCCTTCGTCTTGCCCATGCTCAAGATCTTCTTGAACTCGCTGGGCAAGACGGGTTGGACGCTGAGGCGCGAGCGTTTGACCAGCGCCATCTCGACCAGTGAAGGTTCTTCCTTCACCTGCTTGAGCGTCACCGGCTGATTGAAGGGCTTCACTGGAGCGAAATCGACCACGCTCCAATCCGCGCCATGCGCGGTCGCGTCGGGGTAGAATTCACGCGTGACCTCGGCGATGCCGACCACTTCTTTGCCGATGTTCGAGTGGTAGAAAAGCGCCAGATCGCCCTTTTTCATCGCGCGCAAATTGTTCCTGGCGGTGTAGTTGCGCACGCCGTCCCACGTCGCCTTGCCGTCCTTGACGAACTTCTGCCACGAGAAGACGTCGGGCTCGGTTTTGACCAACCAATAGTTGCGCGCCATGCGGGGCTAGAATGGCAACTGGAGCACGAGCGGGCAATGGTCGCTCAACTCATGGTTGGCGGAGCTCCTCTCGACCTGCCGCGTCGGTTCGCAGGCTTGCTCGGCGCAGAGTCCCGCTAGCTGCGTCGTCGCGCCCCGAAGACCCTCGCTCACGACGAAACCATCGAGCAAGCCGGGATGGCCGTTGTGGTAAGAAGAACAGCCTACGCTCTCGGGCACGAGCGACGCGCCGGCGGTTTTCAGCTTCTGTGCGCGTCCTTGGCGCTCGACGACCGAGGCGCGCGGCGTGGCGCAGTCGGCGCAGCCGGCCGTGTTGAAGTCACCGGCAACCACGATGTCCTGCTCGCGCCACTCGAATGCCGAGGCCAGCGCCTCGAAGGACGGAGTTCGGAGGGCATAGGCCCGCGCGTCGTCTTTGGCTTTGAAGTGCACCGACACGAAGCGGAGGGCACGGCCGCTCGGCCAGGTAAGCGTCACCTCACGTCCGGGGCGCAGCATACCCCCACAAGCGCTGCCGTGAGGATTGAGCTCCGCGCGAGTGGTCGCGCCCGAGACCGTCACGCGCCGACTGTCGGAAAGCACACCGACGTGTTGGCGCGCTCCGGAGTTGCCCGGACACTCGGCAAATGAGGCTCGCCAAGCGCCCGTCGTGAAGCGATCGAGATGTGTGAAGAGCTCGCGGAGCTTGGCACTCGCGTGGGGCGTCGTCTTGAATTCCTGCACCGCGAGGGCGTCGACGTCGAGGCTCGCGATGACACAAGCGAGCCACTCGACGTCCGTGCTCCTGTCGCCGCTCTCCCCGTCGGGAAACCACTCGACATTGAACGTGCCAATGCGGGCAGTCGTCCGGCCGATGCGGGGCTCCTTGGCCCATTTCAGGCAAGCCTGCTTCGAGGACCATGGCGAATCCGAGATCTCGGGCGGCGCGACTTTCGTTGCCCTCGCTCCGCGCGTGACGTTCGCAGCGCCAGCCACGTAGCGCCGCACAATCCAGCTGCGACGCTTGCTCGGCTCCTCGATCTGCAGCCAATTCGAGCCTGGATCGAGCTGGAGCAGCGTCGCTCTCGTGCCACTGGGCGCGCGGCCGATCACCTTCTGAGTGCCCCTGTCGGCGTGCAAAGGGACGCCGTTCGCATCACCGCGAAGTGTGATTCTCTGCCCTGGGACCAAGCCCTCGGACGACAGACCCTGTGCGCTGGGTCGCTCGACGGCGGGCCCAGGGAGGGCCATCGGGACCGCGACCGCAAGCTCGGTCGTTCGCACGCGGTCGGGCATGCTCTCGCTGGGGCAGCCCGGCAAGACGGCGGCGCCGCTCAACGCGAGCCACACACGGCAACCGAACCCAACCGATCGCTTCAATGCAGCGCGCCGCCAACCTCGGGGGTGAGAGCCTTGACCGAAGGACCGAGCAACGCGAGCAGCTCCGTCTTCTCGATAGTCTCTTTTTCCATCAAGTGATCGCGCAGAGCTTCGAGCTTGGGGCGGTTGTCTTCGATGACCTTGCCGGCTTCCTCGGCGGCCAAGAAGAGCAAACGTCGAGTTTCTTCCTCGATAGCGCGCACTGTGCGATCGGAGGTCCCACCTTCGCTGCCCATGGTTTGACCCAGGAACGGATGCTCGGTGCGGTGCTCGTGAAACACCGGTCCGATGACGTCACTCATGCCGAAATGCGCCACCATGCGGAACGCGATCTCGCTCGCACGCTTGAGATCGTTCTCTGCGCCCGAGCTGGTTTCCCCCAAAAGCGCACGTTCGGCGGCATAGCCGCCCATGAGCACACGCAGCCGCTCGCTGAGTTCGGGCCGAGTCATCATGAAGCGGTCGCCTTGAGGCGATTGCTGGGTGACGCCGAGAGCCATGCCACGCGGGATGATGGTCACACGCGACAGCGGCTCCGCATGGGGCGAGAAATGCGCGACGACGGCGTGTCCTGCTTCGTGAATGGCAACGCGCAGTTTCTCGTCCGGGCTCAGCTTCGAATCGCGCAGCTCGCCGAGCACGATCTTGTCGTAGGCCGAGCGGAAGTCGAAGTCGTGAATGGCGTCTGCACCGCGGCGAGTCGCGGCGAGCGCGGCCTCGTTGCAGAGGTTGGCCAGATCAGCCCCCGAAAAACCAGGCGTTTCGCTGGCAATTTGTGCCAGATCCACGCCAGCGTCGAGCGGCTTGTCGCGGGTGTGCACCGCGAGAATGGCCTGGCGTGCGCCCAGCTCCGGACGATCAATGACGACGCGTCGATCGAAGCGACCGGGACGCAGCAGCGCCGAGTCGAGTACGTCCGGACGGTTGGTTGCAGCGATCACGATCGTCAGATCGTTGCGCGAGAAACCGTCCATCTCGCTGAGCAACTGGTTGAGTGTCTGCTCGCGCTCGTCGTGTCCGCCACCAAGTCCCGCGCCGCGTGAGCGTCCGACCGCATCGATCTCATCGATGAAAACGATCGCAGGCGAAACCTTCTTGGCCTCTTCGAACAGCTCGCGCACGCGGCTCGCGCCCACGCCAACGAACATCTCGATGAACTCCGAACCGTTGATGGAGAAAAACGGTACGCCTGCCTCACCGGCCACGGCTCGAGCCAGGAGCGTCTTTCCAGTGCCTGGTGGACCGACGAGCAGCACACCGCGTGGGACCTTGCCGCCCAGACGCCGGTACTTCTCCGGTTCCTTCAAGAACTGCACGATTTCTTCCAGGTCGCGCTTGGCGCCCTTTTGACCCGCGACGTCCGTGAACTTCACCGAAACTTGGGCCTCTTTCTCGAAGCGTTTGGCGCGGCCCTTCATCATGCCCGCAAAGGGGCCACCGACCATCTTGGCGCTGCGCCGCGACATCCAGGCCAAAAAGGCGATGACGAGTAGAAAGGGAACCACGACGTTGAGCAGCGTGTAGAGCGCGAGCGACGGTTCGTCGTTCTTGACCTGGATCTCGACGTGCTTGTCACGCAAGAGCGGCAGCAGTTGTGGATCCTCGAGCGGCGGCAGTGTGGTCGTGAAGATCGTGAGACCTTTGCCGGCAATCTGAGTCTCGCTCTTCAGTTTGCCCTTGAGCTCGAGGCCAGCCATCTCGACGCTCTGCACCTTGCCGCTCGTCACGACGTCGACGAACGCCGAATAGCTGATCGAGGGGCCGGCCTTGGTCTCGGGGCCCGCGAACGTCCAAGCCACGTAGGCCGCCAGAAGCAACAGCGGCAACAAGAAGTTCCGCGAACGACCGAAGAAGCCAGTCGGCTCGGGAGCGCTGGGGCGCGGCTGTTTTTCGTCGACCATGCGGGGAAGCTAGCAGGCCCCGGCCACAGCACAATTGAGAACGCAGAGCGTCTCGACGTGGTGGGTCTGCGGGAACATGTCCCACGCTTCGAGCCGTTCTATGACGGCGCCAGCCGACACCAATTCTTTCAGATCGCGCGCCAACGTGACCGGATCACAACTGACCATGACGAGCGTTTTACCGAGTTCAACCAGAGAACGCACGACGTCACGCGCGCCAGCGCGCGGAGGATCGACCACAATCAGGTCGTAACGCTGGGCGCGGGACACCAGCTGCGCGACGGCGCGCGCCACATCGCCGCTCCGGAATTCCACGTCCTGCAAAGCCTGTGCACGCGCGCCGCGAACCGCTGCTTCGGTTGCATCCCGGCTCAGCTCGATGCCCAGCCCCGAAAGTCCCGCATGCGCGAGAGGCAGCGAGAAGTTGCCACTACCCGAATACAAATCCAAGAAATTCCGCGCGCCGCAGCTGCGCGCCAGCTCCAGCACAGCGCTGACCAGCGCCCGATTGACGCCCTGATGCACCTGACAAAAGCCGCCAATCGGCGAGGCAACGAAGACGTCATCGGTCACCCACAGTTTCTGATCGATCGGTGGATGCTGGCCAGCTACAGAAACCCGCGAGTGCGCCTCGAGCCGCACGAGCGCGAGCCCCAGCGCGGCAGATGGGCGCTTGCCGCGTGCCAACGCGAGGAACACGGAGCTCCTGTCGACGAGCGGCGTGTTCGAGAGCCCGGGTGGCAAGACTCGCGCTTCGATGGACTCGACATCTGCGAAAGCCTGCGCGTCGGAACGCACGCACTCGCGCACCCTTGCGAGCAGAGTACGGACTTCGGGAGACGCGACCTGGCAAGCCTCGACCTCGACCAACTCGTGCGATGCCGACGAGAAAAAGCCGACTCTTCCGGCCTGAACCTGCAGGCGAACACGCAAGCGATAGCCGAGCTCGGGACCGGGAGCGTGCAGCCGGATGACCGGCAAGTCGCTCGCCTGGAAACCTCCCGTCCGCATCAGGGCTTCACGCAGAATGCCGATTTTTACTCGGTGCTGAGCGGCCCTTTCGAGTCGCATCAGGTCGCAGCCACCGCAGCGAGCTTCGTCGACGCAGCTCGGCTGCACCCGCTCCGGTCCGGCTTCCAGCAAGGAGAAACGCTCCACCTCCAAGAATGAGCGCTTGTCACGCACCTGCTCGGCGCGCAGCCGGTCACCGGGCAACCCGCCCCGCACGAATACGGGCAAACCCAAGGCCGAGCGCGCGAAGCCGCGTCCGCCGGGTACGATCCGCTCGATCACGAGCGTCTCGTCCGAAGGACTCACTGCGCGGCTTTCCCGGGCGGGTACTGCGACAGAATGCGGTCGATCACCTCGCCAAGCTCTGCATTGCTGGGCTCCGTGACTACGCGGCGCACGCCCGAGCCGCGCCAAACCACCGCGTTGGCCTTGGCGTCGATCAGATCGAGGACAACCGTGCCTTCTTGATGCTGTTGCCAGTTGTAGTTGAAGGCGGGCCCGCGCCAAGCGTATCCATAGTAGCTGGTCGAGTTCATCTCGAGCCTCTCTTTCACGCCAGCCATGATGTGCACCACCAGGTCCGCATCCTTGCTCTCCGCGGGCACGAAGCCACGTTCCTTCAGGCGCGAGTAGGCGATTTGTCGCAGGCGCTGGAGCACGAAGGGGTTCACGTCCGGATTGTCCGTCTGCACCGGCTTGTTGGGCTCGAGCATCGCGAACGTGCGGTAGGTGGAGAAGTCCTTGCCCGGATCAAAAGCCGAATGAACCTGCACACTCGAACCGCAGCCGGATGTGAGCACGCCTGCCGCGAGCAAAAGGACGACGAAAAGCAGTCGCTGCGGCAGGCTGAGGCAAGCGAGGGGGGGGCGCATCGACGAGGAGTTTGGAACCAAGCGCAGGTCAAAGCCAGGCGAAGTCGGGTGAAAACCGCTCAGGGGGCGCTCAGCACACGAAACTCGATGCGGCGATTCTGCTCGCGACCGGCCTGAGTGGCGTTGTCGGCGATCGGTTCATCCGCCCCGGCGCCGCGAGCGGCCACGCGCTCGGAAGCAATGCCCTTCTTGAGCAAGTACGCACGCACGGCGTCGGCGCGCTGCTGGCTCAGCTTTTTGTTGGCCAGGGGCTTGCCCTCGCTCGAGCTGTGCCCCGAGACCTCGAACCGAATGCTCGGATGCTCGACCAGAATCGCGTACGCGGCGTCGAGCGTCGGGTACGACTCCTTCGTGATCGTCTCCTTGCCGACCGTGAAGGAAATGCCACTCACCACGCCGCTGAACTGCTTCAGCGCCAGAGGCAATTCGCCATCCGCATCGGCATCGGTCCCCGCCGTGGTCACCGCCGTGGTCACCGCCGGCTCGACGGGACGCTGAGCGGTTTCCGCGAAAGGCACACATTGCGTGGGGTCATCGTCGATTTCGCTCCGAACGATGGGCGCGGGGCAACCATCGACCGTCAGTGCGCCCTGGTCTTGGCAAGAATCGCGCGAATCGGGCACGCCGTCGTAGTCGCTGTCGATCCACGGGGGAGGCGTGCGGTCGAAGGTGAAGGTCGCGCCAAGCAGCACTTCGATGTTGTGGGTCGCGGTGCCGTTTGGCTGTGCGTTGGCCTGGGTGAGATTGTCGCGCAAGTCGGCGCGTACAGACAGAATGTGAGACAGTGGCAGCTTGACGCCTACACCAAAGTGGAACAGCGGGTCGACGTCGTGGCCCATAGGGCCGCTGGACGTGCCGAGGACGCCAGCGCCGACGAGCGCGAAGGGCACGATACTGGTGAGCGGCAACTGAAGGATGCCATGCCCTCGAAACGCATAGAGCATCGCGAAGTCGCCGGTCGTTCTCGTAGTCGTTGGGTTGGCCATGCCTTCGACCTCGACACCCACGAACGACAGCGGAAAGTAGGCCAGACGCGCGCCCAGCGAGAGACCCGTCGCGTGGTAGGGCTGGCGCGCTGCACCGGTCGATCCGAGGTTGTGGTCGAATGCCGGCGCAAACACGCCACCAAACAAGCCAATCTCCCAAAGATTGCGCTCAGGCCTGTAGCGTTCGCCGTAAGGGAGAGCGGAAAAACGCGCTGCCTTGTCAGTGGAGCGAACTTCCTCCCAGTCCGCGTCCGAATTAGATCCAGCTTCGGTGGAACCCCCGCTCTCGGCGCCTGCCGTCGCGCTGAGCAAAGCCCCGACCAATCCCAACAACACGCTTCGCTTCATCTGTCGTCGCCCCCGCCTGCCGCCACGAACCCTAACAGACCCCAGAGCACGGCGGCCAGTTCACATCGATCGAGGCCATCCACCCGAGACCTCAAAGGAAACCTCGACCCGCCGGTGAAGTCTCGCTAACTTGCGGGTTGAACGTGGTTGCTTCGTCTTCTCCCCCAGAAGCCCTTATCGGCCAGGTGCTCGGCGGCGCGTACCGCATCATCGCGCGCATCGACGAGGGAGGAATGGGCACGGTCTTCCAGGCCGAGCACGTGAGGCTGAAACGGCCCGTAGCCGTCAAGGTGATGGCCGCGCATCTGGCCGACGATGAAAGCGCTCTTGCACGGTTTCAGCGCGAGGCGGAGATCATCAGTCAGTTGCACCACCCGCACGTGGTGCAGGTCCTGGATTTCGACACCACCGAAGACGGCAAGCCGTACCTGGTCATGGAACTCCTGCAGGGCCGTTCGCTCGATGGGGTTCTCAGTCGACACAAGAAGCTGAGCATCGGTGCTGCGCTGCGTGTCGCCATTCAAGCGGCCTCGGCGCTGTCGGCTGCGCACAACGCTGGCATCGTGCATCGCGATCTCAAGCCGGCCAACATCTTCTTGGTCGATACGGGCGATCAACTGTTCGTCAAGTTGCTCGATTTCGGCATCAGCAAACGGACCGAAGAGCTGCATCAAGGGCGGAAGCTCACTGGGGAGTTCGACATCCTAGGCACGCCCGATTACATGGCGCCCGAGCAAGCTCTCGGTAGAACCGCAGCGGTCGATCATCGCGGCGACCAATATGCGCTCGGCGTTATCTTGTACGAGATGCTGACGGGACAAGTGCCTTTTGCCGCTGACGACGTGATGGAACTCCTGCAACGTGTGATCCGCGATGCACCCGTGGCGCCGTCGGCGCTGCGCGAAGAACTGCCGCGGTTGGTCGACGAAGCCATCCTGAAGGCTCTTTCCAAGACGCCCGAGCAACGTTTCGGCACCATCGCCGAGTTCGCCGAGGTGCTGGAAATGGCAGCTGCCGAGCACACACTGGGCAGCAGCCAGAACCTCGGGCGTGCGACCGACCCCGGACGGCCCGTCGTAGACGGTTCGGCCAACACGTCGCGCATGACGCCGCGCATTCCACCCGAAGAGCGGGTGGCCGATGCCCGGCGCACGTCGTGGCACTCCAAGGACCCAGTCAAGGCCACGCAAGAGTTGATCGATCGAGCGCGGCAGGAGCTCGGTCTCGACAATTTGGAGATGGCCGTGAGCTGCGCCGAGTCGGCCTTCGAAATCGTTCAGATGACCGGCAACGCGGAGGTCAAAGAAATCGTGGCCAAGAATGCGAGCCTGCTCGGTCGCATATTCGAGCGGCGGCTCGGAGGTCTGCGCTCAACCATCAACGTTCAGGGTGGCGGGGGCTCGCCGCTCACTCCCGAGCAAGCCTATCTGCTCTCCCGCCTCGACGGTGGACTGAGCATCGAAGAGGCGCTCGATCTCTCGCCAATGTCCCGAGAACTCACGCTGGGCCATCTGGTCAGCATGATGCGCGCGGGCCATATCAGCTTGAGCGCGTGATCGGTGGGGTGCGTCCACCCGGCGAGATGCGTGCGCGGC
>JBBQHO010000024.1:0-30158 GCA_038324055.1 Polyangiales bacterium
GGCATCGTCCAGGCCGGTGGTGACCTGTTGGGTTTCGCCGAGAGCATGCGCACCGGCGCCGCGCGGCTCGCCAGCTTCGTCCACGGTGATCCCTCAATCTTGCGCAGCTTGCCGCGTCTCATTCCCGAAGAGACGGAAAGCCGCCGACTGCTGCTCACTAGCGTAGTTGGCTTCGTCTTCTCCGAAGAGTTCGAACTCCTTCGAACCCAGGTGGGCCTCTCTGCATGACCGACCCGCGCGCGAGCGACAGCCTTCATCCGCTTTTTGATGACCCTCCCGTTTCGGCTCGGGGCGAACATTCGCGAGCCCTGCTCGCGCGGCTCGCCAACCAGAACGGAGCCGACGACGATTTCGTGCCCGGCACGCAGGCGCCGCCGGACGTCGCCGACGTCGAGGAATCCGAGGCCGCCTCGCTGGAAGATCTCGCGGAGCTGGCCGAACAGCTCGAGGTCTTTGGCGCAAATGAGGCATCGGCGCTTTCCCAAGGGCGAGCGTTCGCCGTTTCCAGCAGACTTTGGGCGCAGGCTGGCCACGTCGAGCAGGCGCGTGAGGCCGCTCGAGAAGCAGCACGGCGAGCGCCGCGCCTGGCCAGCGTCGGCGCGCTCTATCGCAATCAATCACCCGCGCTGGACGATCCCGAGACACGCCACCAGCACCTCGAGGCCACCGCGCGCTTGGCCACGCATCCGGCCAGTCGCACGCACGCCGCGCTCGAGCTTGCAGATGCACTGCGCGAGAGTGGCGACGAAACGCGCGCCCTGGCTCTGCTCGATCATGCAGCACGCAGCGGTTCGCTCGACCCGCGAGTCGGTCTGGGACGCATTCTTCTCCGACTGGCCAGCGGCCAAAACACGCTGGGCGTCGAAGCTCCCGAAGCACTCGCACGCGCGGCCCATCGCGCCGTCGAGATCCTGGGAGGGCGCAGCAGCGACGAACGGACGCGCCACCTCGAGTTGCTTCGTGTCGTGCGCTCGTTGGAGCGTGGCGACGTCGTCCAGGCCGCTGAAGTCCTCATTGTGCAAGCGGAGCCCGCGCTCCGTGAACTGGGCGCTGCGCTCTTGTCGAGCAAGGCCGAAGAACGACCGCGCGCGCGCGCCATCCTACGAGAGCTCGCGACACGCTCGCCGTCGCGCAGCGTCCTCCGCACCGTGGCTCTACAAGCCGTCGAGGCGCACGATTGGCCCGCACTCGGTGAGGTCCTTTCTGCGGCCGATCCCGCCTCGGGCACCTTCTCGCTCAGCGAACAAATGGTTCTGCGATTGGTCATGGGCGAAGTCCCGACGCTCCGCGGCGAGGAACTCGAACAACTCGCTCGTTCGTCTCGTGAGCTTTGCTTGGCGCTGGCACCGTTCGACGCTCCGCAGAACCTCGACTTTGGCAGTCGAGCGACCGAAGCGCGCCTCGGCGCGCTGCTCCCGCGTCTCGGCGGTGACGCCATTGCCGGCCTCGCTGAGCTGCATGCAATCGGCGACGACCACGACGCTCCGTGGACTGCCGCGCTGCTGCGACTCGATCTGGAACTCGGGGCGACGAACGCCGAGGGCGCGAGCGAGGTACTTTCGGAACTCGGTCGACGGTCGGAGGACCCGAGCTTCGAGTTGCTCGCCGGGATCGTGCTCGAACGAGACGGCAAGCGCGAAGCGGCGCGCGCACGCTACGAGCAGCTCCTCGCCCACCCGAACCTCGGTTTGACCGCGCTCCGCGGACTCGCCGACATCGATCCGTCTCTCGCGCGGACAGAGCTGCTCCGCGAAGCAGCGCGCACGACCCACAATGCGGAGCGACGTGCGGATTCGCTGCTTGAAGCGGCTCTCGTCGACGAAGCGAGCGAGCGTCCGGCCGGCATTCTGGCCGCAGCCGAGAGCTTCCAGGATCCAGCTCTCCTGCTGGCAGCGGCCAGTCTGGCAGCAGCGGCGGGCAATTCGACCATCGTCGGCGAAGCCTTCAAGCAGCTCGCTGCAGGCGACGACCAGGCGCTGGCGCGCTTTTCGCGCGTCCGTTGGGCATTCGAACTTCGCGAAGGCGCGCCACGGGAGGCTGCGGCGCTGCTGGAGTCGGCCGACAGCGAGCCGGGCCTCGACTCGACCGTTGCGTGGGCTCGGCGCTGGCTGGATGCCGACGATGCCGATCCACTCGTGCCCTCCCAGTCGGCCTCGGCGTGGCAGCTGTCCCAAGCCGCGGCGCGCTCGTTGCTGGCAGGAGACGAAGAACGCGCCTTCAACCAGTTGCGTGCACTTCTCGACAAGCGTCCGAGCGATGTAGCGCGCGGCTTGCTCGAAGAAATGGCAGAGGACCGCGGCGAAGTGGCCCGCCTGAGTGAGCGCTGGCTCGAATCGGCCAAATCCGAAGACGCCGCAACGCGGAGTTACGCCTACGAACGACTCGCTGAACTCGACGGACTGCGGGGCGACCGCAGCGGCGCGCTTTTGTGGCTGAGAAGCGCCGCAGATGAAACGCCGGAGGCGCTCTCGGTCTGGATCAAGCTCGAGGACGCGCTTCTCTTCGAAAGCCGTTTCGAGGAGTGGCCGTTCGTGCAGGCGAAGCTTCAGGAATTGCTGGCTCCCAGCGACCGCCAGGCCTACGCCTCCGTGGCCGGAGCGTTCGCACTCGCAGACCTCGATCTGCGCGAAGCCCGTCGTCGGCTCGAGCCGCTCTTGACGCTCGAAAATCCTCCACTGTTGGCGCTGCGCGCACATTTTTCGTTCGCCAAGGAGCGCGGCGAGGACGAGCGCGTGTCCGAACTTGCCGAGTTGCTCAGTGCTCGGGCGAGCAGCGATCTGGATCGGGCAACCTTGCTCCTCGATGTGGCCTACGCCTCGGCCCGTTTGGGCCAAGAAGAACGTGCCCGAGACTTCACGAACCGAGCGCTGGCCGTCAGGTCCGATCTGTTCGCTGCGCGGCTGTTGCAGGCGCGGCTGGTTCCGGCCGACGAGGCGGTCAAGCAAGCCGAGGCTCTGGAGAGCTTGGCTTCGGCGTCGAGCGTTCCGCGACATCGAGCGGCAGTCCTGCTCGACGCCGGTCAGATGTGGCTCGAGCTGGAAGACACTGAACGCGCGAAGGTCTGCTTCCGTTCGGCACTCGAAGCCGAACCGGCTTCGCGCGCAGCCTTTGACGAACTGTCCGAGCTCTATCTGAGCGCTGGTGAGCTCGAAGATTTGAGCGCGCTCCTGCAGGTTCGACTCGAGCGAGCGCCGCTGCCGGCCGAAAAATTGGATCTGGAGCTGCGCGTCGCCCAGATCGAACACGAACTCGAGCGTGCCGAGGAGGCAAAAGCGCATCTCGAGCGAGCTCTCGAGCTGGCCCCACTGCACGTTGGAGCGCTGCGCGCGCATGCCGGGGTATGCGAGTCACTCGGCGACCACCGCGCGGCCGAGAGTTCCTGGGTGCGGCTGTTGGGCGAACTACAGGGTCCCCAGCACACAGCTGAGCGCATCGCGGTCCTCAGGACGCTAGGCGCCTTGTATGAGAGCCAGCTCGACGACCTCGAACGCGCGATGGATGCCTACGAGGCGGTGTTGGAGCTCGCGCCCGATCGAGCCATCGAAGCGCGACTCGTCGGCGTGTTTTCTCGCCTGGGTCTCGGCGAACGCGCGACCCAACTGCAGACGCAGCTCATCCAGAGCGCGGTGAGTGACGACGAAAAGCGCAAGGGAGCCCTGACCCTGGCCGAGCTCTACGAAGGCATCGGTCGAGACCCAAAACGGGCGTTGGCAACGCTCGAACGCGCCCACAAGGCCTGGCCACTCGACGGCGAGGTACTCGAGGCAACCGCCCTGTTCTTGGATCGTCAGGGCGATCAGGCGACGCGGCGCTTACTGGTCGACCGCGTCGGCAAAGAAGCGCGGCGCGCCCTCGAAGACGTGCGTTGGAACGCCGCGCTGTTCGACACGCTGGCTCGCGTCTCACGTCTTTCGGACGTGCCTTCGCAAGCAGAAGCCACACTCGCTGCCCGCTCCGCATTCTTGGGCGACGAGAGTCATTTGGTTGGCGCATTCGTGCGAGCGCTCGATCCTGCACTCGACGAACTCTTCGCCCCCGCGGTCCTTTCGGGCCCGCTGCGCAACCTGCTGCGCCGCACCGGCGCGGTTCTCGATACTGCGTTCTCCATCGATCTCTCGGCGCTCGGCGCCCAGCGCGCGTCGGCGGGTCCCGCGCTCGATCGGCTCTCCGAATTCGCGCGCGGCCTTGGTGGTCCTATGCCCGAGGTCTTCGTGGCTGAGGCTCTCGGGAGTCGCTGTCAGCTGCTGACGAGCGTTCCGCTGCGCTTTTTGGTCGGGCCGGGCCTCGATTCTCTCGACACAGCCGCCTGCGACTACCAGATCGCACGAGCCTTCAAGCTGCAACAACTGGGCGCCGCCGCCTTGGCACGCAGCCGGCCCGAGGACGCTTGGCCGATGTTGGCGGCGCTGCTGCTGTTGTTCGCACCCAATTGGCGTCCACGCGGTGTCGATGCTCGCAAGGTTGCGCAAGCCCGCGCTCTGGTCGAGCAAGGTTTGGCGCGGGTGGGCTACGACGATGACGTGCCGACCCTGGCGCTCGAAGCCATCGGTGCACTCGGCGAACAGGGCGAAAGTGTCGGCGAAGCCGTGCGCACGCTGGCGCTGCGCAGCGCGCTCCTGGCCGTCGGTGATCCCGGAGCAGGTCTACGCGCCATGTCGGCGGGCGCGGACAAGCCTTTGCCCCAGAGCGGCCCCTCGCGCTTTCGTTGGCTCGAAGGGCACCCCGAAGCCAAGGAGCTCTTGCTGTTTGCCGTGAGCGACGATCTGGCGCGCGCGAGAGAACGGCTCGGATTAGCCGAAGTGCGCACGCAACGTGCTCCGCTGCCTCCGCGCGCGACCAGCCTGGGCCCGATGCCGCCCCCACGCCGCGGCTGAGCGCTCAGCCCGGCGCGCGAAAGCTGGCCCCGTGATCGCTGCTGACGAGCACGTAGTAGGCTTGATCGGCGCGGGCTGCCCCAGCGTAGAGCAGTATCTGCGTACCGACGCGCAAGAGTCGCGACGGCGTCTTGGAGCCCAAGTCCGTCTGGAGCGAGGCGCGGTCAAAAGCCACGGACCAGGGCGCCCACGTTTGTCCCTGGTCTCGGCTCGAACTGACGCGCGTGATCCCGCCCGTTGCGACGGCAATGATTGTGTCGCCTTCGATGCGAGCAACGTCGAGCGGCAACGTCAGCGGGCGTCCGCCCAACGTAGGGACAGCCAGGTCCCGACATGCCCCGCGGTAAGCGCAGGTTCTGAGAGAAGGCGTCGTGGCGCCATCGCCTGCCACATGGCCGAGAACCGCCGTCAAACCGTGCTCGTCACAGACGACACCCAGTAGCTTGTGCGGAGTCGAAGACAGGACAGCCGCGTGCGGGGCCGCTCCCGGACCGTGCGAGAGCACGACGCGTTCCCCGCTGCCCGTCGAGGCAAGAGTGAAGGAACGGCCTTCGAGATCGACGGCGCAGCGTTCGCTGAGTTCCGAGGTCAGACCGTGCCCGCCAGATCTGAAGTGCACGCCTCCGTCATCGGAAGAAAACTCCAGCGAATGCGATCCAGAACCCATCGCCGTCACGATGCGATCTCCAAATGCGGCGCTGGAACGGTAGACGAAGCGACGATCAGGCAGGCCTGAGCCGATGCCCGGCGTGGCGGCGGCAAGTGCATGAACGGCTTCCTCGGTGTGGCTCGACGGCGCAACCAGGCGCGCGTAGCCAGTACGAACGAATGGCCAAGCTCGGTCAGCGAGTTCGGTGAGCGCAGCGAGCGAGGTGCTCACTCGCGCGATGCTCGCGCTTGTGCTGGAACGATCCCAAAACTCGTCGAACTCGGCCGCCTGCATCTGGTGCGCCCGCGCCACATCCTCGCCGTGGCCGAGCCTTTCGAGAAAACGCACGCAGCTGGCGAACGGGCGCGAGTCGGCGGGCGCGGTGATCACCCGGCGGCGCAGCAGGGTATCGTAGCCGGGGCCACCCGCGCGAATGAGTTCGGGCCCCGTGGGTCCAACCATGCACAGGCTGTAGTCGGCCAATGCCGAAGCCCGGTTGTGCAACTGCCAAGCAGCTCGACCTCGAGGGACGAAATAGAGCGCGAGGCTTCCAAGCACCAGGAAGCCGAGGACGAAACGGAGCCGAATGAACGGCGGTGTCGGACCCAGTTCGACGACAACTGGTGCTACGCGACTCGAAGACACCCCAAGCATGACTCTGGTGTAACGAGTCCGAGCCCCGCGGGCCAAACTTCACGGGGCCCAAATGCACGACAGGCGAGAGCCCGCGGGCCTCGCCTGTTCATCATCGAATCACTACGCTCAAAAACGCGGATCTTCGGGACGGACGCGCTTGCGACGGCGACGCGCTGCTTCCGCGATCTTCTTGCGAAGCTTGACCGAGGGTTTCATGTTGTGACGGCGGCGCTTCAGCTCACGAAGGATGCCTTCGCCGGCCATCTTCCGCTTCAGGTGCTTGATGGCACGCTCGATGCCTTTGTCACCAACCTGGACCTCGAGAGGCCTGCACTGCACTGATTCGCTGGGATTCGCCACGGGGCGAGGTGTATGGCAGAGGTCCCCGGGGAGCGCAAACGAAAAACCCGCACGGGGCGCGCAAATCGGGACCAAAAGGGTGCGTTCCGACCCCACGGAACCAATCGCGGGAGTCGACTTCGTTAAGTTACAGAAATCACTCGATATTTTTAGAGAGGTGCGAGTTCCGCCTTCTGCGCGATAAGCCTCCGCCATGGCCGTCCTCCCCCCGAAGCCCACCGCCGTGCGAGCGCCGCACGGCGCGACCACACTGGAACTCGGCTGGCCGGGCGACGTCGTTCACCGACTTCCCCACCGCCTGCTGCGCGGCTACTGCCCGTGCGCAGGGTGCCAGGGCCACTCCGGCTCGATCACCTTTCAGCCACCGAGCGGTTCGCTCGCGCTCGAACTGCGCGACATCAAGCAAGTAGGGCAGTACGCCCTCGCTTTCACTTGGGGCGATGGCCACACGACGGGCATCTACAGCTTCGAGTTCCTCTTGCACCTGGGCCAGCTCATCGAACGCGACGGCAGCCTGGGCGTCGAGGAACTTGGTACATTGCCTCGCCCCGGTCACAGCTGAGGGTCCCATGCTCGAGATCGAACGAGCCCAAGGGACGCTAGTCCTCACTACCTCATACCCACGCTTCGAGGGCGATCCGGCCGGTCATTTCGTCGCAGCTGAAACGCGGGAACTCAGCGCATTGGGCCCGGTGCGCGTCTTGGCCGGCGGCTTGGCAACCGGCAGCGGGAGCAGAAGCGGGAGCGACGACGACGCGCCTTTGCTCCAATGGCTCGGCGCACCAGAGCTGTTCCGAAGCCCCGGCGCCTGGCCGCGTCTGCGCGAAGATCCAAGGCGATTTTGGTCGCTGCTGCGTGTTTTGTGGCGCGTGCGGCGCGCATTGCGGGAGGCACGCGAGCGTCACGTCGTCGCACACTGGCTCCTGCCGCTGGGCCTCACGGTCGCGCTCGCCAACCGTCGACGCAAGACCAAGTTCGACATCGAAGTCGTTGCGCACGGCAGCGACGTGCGAGTGCTCTGCGCCCTGCCCTCGTGGCTCGCCCGCTTCGTGGTGCGCTCGTTGCTCGATGGGGGCGCGCGTTTTCGTTTCGTATCCGAGGAGCTCAAGCGAGAACTGGCCGCCTTGCCTGGCCTCTCGGTCCGCGAGCGCGCCGCACTTGCACGAGCCGAAGTCCGGGCAGCAACGCTCGAACTGCCTTCGCTGCCCGGTCGCGATCAGGCACGCCAGCTACTGGGCTGCGACGAGAATGCGCGGCTCGTCGTAGTTGCCGGGCGGCTGATCAGGAGCAAAAGGACGCAGGTCGCGCTACGCGCAGCCGAGCTTGTCCCCCAGACCACCATCGTCGTGCTGGGTGACGGCCCAGAGCGCTCGGCGCTCGAGGCTGCCTTTCCCAACGTTCGCTTTGCGGGAGAGCTCGGCCGCCCCGAGACGCTGCTCTGGATGCGCGCGGCCGATCTGCTGCTGAGCGCCTCCCGGCTGGAGGGCGCACCTACGGTCGTGCGCGAAGCGCGCGCGCTGGGTACAGCCGTCGTCTCGCTGGACGTCGGCGACACCGCACAGTGGGCGGAGACCGACGACGACCTGTGGTTGGTGCGAGCGTGAAGCGGCGACTGCACGCACCAGTTCTGTCGCTCAGCGCGCTCACCTTAGGTCTCGTCACGGTGGTCTGGGGCGCGCTTGCGTGCGATCGGGCGCCGAGCCAAACAGCAAGCACGCCCGCGCCCACCACTGCGCCCAAAACCCCGGCGCACTCGCGCGCCGTGGCGCCAGCCGGCGCCCCCTCTGGCGCCCCTCATTCTACCAGCGGAGACGCGGCGGCACGTCAGGTACCCCAGCTGTCAATCGCCGATGAGACCTTGCCGAGTCCTCGTTCGCGGCTTTCAGACGACGCCTCTCGACTCGTGTCGGGCCGTTTCGGCGTGGTCGCGTCGGTCGAGACGCAGGCGACCGATGTTGGCGTCTCGATCTTGGAAGCGGGCGGCAACGCGATCGACGCGGCAGTGGCTACGGCGTTTGCGCTAGCGGTGACGCACCCCAGTGCGGGAAACCTCGGCGGAGGAGGCTTCCTGTTGCTCAAGCGCGGCAGCGTCGTCGAGGCCGTCGATTTTCGCGAGAACTCGCCGGCTGCGCTCACCCCCGAGCTGTTCGCCAGCATGATCCGCTCGGGCGGGCGAGGCCCGGCCTCGGTCGGGGTTCCAGGAACGGTCGCTGGCCTCTTACTCGTGCATGCGCGCCACGGCACGCTGCCGCTCCAAGAGGTGCTCGAGCCTGCGCGCCGCCTGGCCGAACTGGGTTTCGTCGTTGGGGCGCGCCAAGCTCTCACCATTTCTTGGTCGAAAAATTCGCTCACGGCGCATGCGTCCGCGCGCCGTCTGTTCTTGCCGTCCGGCGCCGTTCCCAAGAGAGGCTCGGTGTTGAAGAATCCGGGCCTTGCCGTGCTCATCCGCCGCATCGCCGAGCGCGGCCGGGCCGGCTTTTACGAAGGCCCCACCGCAGACGACATCGTCGATAGCTTGGGAGCGCAGGGCTTGCTCTCACGCTCCGACCTCGCGCGCTACGAGGCGAAGTTCCGGGACCCGCTCGCCTTCGACTACTTGGGCTTCCGCGTGGTGACGATGCCACCGCCTTCGGGTGGCGGCGTGGCCTTGACCCAGAATCTCTTGCAACTCCAAGAACTGGAGGCCGAAAAAACGGCACCCGAATCAGCGGCTCGCGTGCATCTGCTGGCCGAGGCGAGCCGCCGCGCCCAGACCGAACGGCGCTTGTTCGTCGTCGATCCCGACAGCCTGAGTGACGCCGAAAACCACGCGCGCCGCGCCCGCGCCTTCGATCCGCTGACCTGGCTCGGACCACACCCCGTCGATCCGATACACGCTACCCCCTCTTCGAGCCTGCATGCGCTCTACGCTGACTCGGCCAAAGAGCTCGAGCACACGACACATTTCAGCGTGGTCGACGCTCGGGGCGACGCCGTGAGTTGCACGGTGACCCTCTCGGGCAGCTTCGGTTCGCGCGTCGTCACTCGCGAAACTGGTGTGGTGCTGAACAACGCAGTGGCGTCGTTCGGTTCGGTCGGCGACAACCTGGCGCAGCCCAACCGTCGCACCGTGAGCTCCATGGCGCCGACGCTGCTGTTTGCTCGGGGTCAGGGATTTCTGGCTCTCGGCTCGCCCGGCGGCGATACGATTGCCAGTACGCTGACCGAGTCGATCGTTCGCCTCACGGCCGACGGCGACCCTTTGGCGAGCGCCGTGCTCGCCCCACGCTTCCATCAAGGCTTCGTCCCCGACGAAATAGGTACCGAGCGCGACCGCCCGCTGCCGGCCGCTGTCTCCAGCAGGCTGCGAGCCTTCGGACACCGCTTGAACGCAAGTCGCAGCGCCATCGGTGACGTGCATGCCGCGGGTTGGTTCGAAGGCGAGCAGCGTGCCTTTTCCGACCCTCGTGAAGGCGGAAAAGCCAAAGCTGCTACGCGTGCCGGAGCGAACTCAGACGCTAGCAGCGCGACGACGCGTTCGGCGCCCTGACGAAGCGGGACGACCGTCGAGGTGAGCGCGGATGCGCTGAACCGCTTCGGCGTGCAGCTGGCAGACGCGCGACTCGGTGACTTTCAAAATCTCGCCGATCTCGCGCAGGCTGCACTCGTGCTGGTAGTGCAGCGCCAACACGATTTGTAGGCGCTCGGGCAGGTGCTGCATGGCGGCCAAGATGGTCTCGACCATCTCGTTCTTGGCGGCGGCGGCTTCGGGCGAGGGCTCGGCGGACGGAGCTTCGAAGCCCGTAGTGACGTCGAGTTTGTCCATGCCGGCCTCTTGGATGTCGGCGATGGACCTCTGCAGCTGGCTGAGGGTGATGCCCAGGTGGCGAGCTAGCTCGTCCTGTTGGGGAGCACGACCGAGCCGGTGACTGAGATCACGCGTGGCTGCGTTGATGTCGCGCGAAGCCGAGCGCAGACGGCGCGACAGCGGGTCCAAGACGCGCAGATAATCGAGGATGGCGCCACGAATACGGTAGGAAGAGTAGGCCTCGAACTGCTCTTGGGGCATCGCTGCCGGCCGACGACGGAGCGCCTCGGACATGCCGACCCAGCCAGCGGAAACGATGTCGTCGAGGGTGATCGAGCGAGGCAGGCTGCGCACTGCCTTGAGGGCGATGCGGCGCACGAGCGGCGAGTAGGTGCTGTAGATTACAGCTTGGTCGAGCGCCGGCCGTTCAACCTCAGCGGTGAGTTCAGGTAGCAGCCAGACCCCCGAATCCTCGTTCGTCGTCTTCTCGGCGGCGGTCACCACGCGCGTCACTTCTTCGGCTTCGTCCCAATCGCTGGGTGCACTCGGGACAACTGAAAGTCGCGCGCTCATGATTTCCTCCTCCAAGCCGCACTGGTTCGTCGGAACCAACACAGGGCTAGACCCCACGGACCCCATTGCAGGAGTGGTGCCAACGCTCTGACGCTGGATCACAAGAGGCGAGATCGACGCGAGAGATGAGCGGCCTATGAGCGATTTCAATCACTTGAGTCGTGACTCACACCAGCCAGCTCACAGCTGTCGACTCGAATGACCCACTCTGTTCGTCGATCTGTCGTCCAATGCGTCCCAAGGAGAGACGATCTCTCAAGCCGCCCACGCACCCCGCATGGGTGCCTTGAAACCCGGGGGGTCAGATCTGACCAATCGGCACAAAGGGGCACCGATTGAAGCCAGCAGCGGCCAGTTGTCCGCTGTTCAAGGTCATAACTGACCCCCGCGCTCCGACCAGCGCTCACGTGCTAGGTCCGACCCGCTCCATGGCCTCGCTTCCGCGCTTCGCTCCCCCTAGTCGGCGCTACGGCGCGTATATCTTCGACTGTGACGGCACGTTGGCCGACACCATGCCTCTGCACCACCTCGCCTGGCAGGCAGCGCTGGAGCGCTCTGGCGCCCCCTTCGACTTTCACTGGGAGCGTTTCATGAGCCGTGCGGGCATGAGCCTGGAAGAGACGGTTCTGCAGCTTTCGGCCGAGTTCGCCCACCCCCTCGACGCCGTCGCCATCTCCGAGCAGCAGCGGGTCGTCTACGCGGAGCTCGAAAACCGCGTAGTTGGCATCCCCGAAGTCGTGAAGTTTGCCCGAGACGTGAGTGCTTTTGCGCCGATCGCGGTGGCCTCGGGCTCGGTGCGCCGCCACGTCGAGCGCACGCTCGAGAGTATCGGCGCTCGCAACCTGTTCGCAGTGATTGTCACTCCCGAGGACGTTGCACGCGGTAAGCCGTTTCCCGACATGTTCCTCCTGGCAGCCGAACTCATGGGCGTTGCGGCAGCGGACTGTTTGGTTTTGGAGGACGCCGAGTTCGGCTTCGAAGCCGCGCGACGCGCGGGGATGGAGTACGTGCGGGTGGGACCACCCGAGTTCCTCGAAGAGGTCTCTCGAGCGGCGCCACCCGTCTTGAAGCGCAAATAGCGGGGAGCCGCAGTTCAGCGCGCCATTTCGAGAGCTTGCGGCTCCCACCACACGCCGGCCTTGGGGCCGCCGTTGCACTGACCGTCCGATTCACCAGGGCGCTTGAGCCAGAGGAACCCGTCGCAAAGCGGATCGTTCGTGTTGGTGGTGGGCGGAGCACCAATCTTGCGACCGGGCGGATTGCACCACTTCTCTTCTTCCGTCTTGGCCTGCTCGTAGGGGCCAACGCCGTTGCGGCTCGTGTCGATCACGAAATGCTTGCCGCCGAGCAGCTCCGACACTTTGTGACCGTAGGCCAGGCACTCTTCGGTGCCGACGTAGTTCGAGACATTGAGCGAGAAGCCGTTGGCGTAGTCGACGCCGGCCGCCTTGAGGCGTTTGGCGATCTCTTCGGCGGGCTGCCAACGCGGGTGGCCAGCATCGAGGTAAACGGCAGTGCTCGGGCTCTGACGAAGCACGCGGACGGCGTCGTTGAGCAGAGCCAAACGCTCCTCTTTCTGCGCGTCGCTCAAGCACTCTTGGAAGTGACCGAGCGCGTCCGGCTCGAGCACCACCACTGCCGCGTCGCTGCCGATTCCGGCCGCGACGTTGCGGATCCAACGCTGATAGCCTTCCTTCGAAGACATGCCGCCTTGCGAGTACTGACCACAGTCGCGGTTGGGCACGTTGTACGCGATCATGACCGGCACTGCGCCTGCGGCCTTGGCGCGCGCGACGAAGTGATCGACCGCGCGAAAGATGTTGGTGTTCCACTCGCCCATCCACAGGCCCTGCGGCTGCTGCGCGATCTTGTCCAACAATGCCGCCTTGGCGGGATCCGTCGAACGGAAGCGATTGGCCTGCAACATCGACAGCGACTCGGGATCCACGAACAGCTTGGCGCCGAGCAGCGGATTGGCCGGCGCGGCCGAGGGCGTACCAGGCTCCACGACGGGCGAGCTCACGGCAAAGGGCGACTTACCACTGGCCGAAACGGAACTCGCGGCCGGAGCAGGCGCGTCGGCATCGTTGCCCGAGTTCTTCTTTTTGCAGCTGGGCAGAGCAATTGCCGAAGCCAAGACCAATACGGAAAGGAGCGGTGTGGAGGTGAACAATCGACTCATGCGGCTTAGATTCCTCTGACGAAGTGGAAGCGCAACCCCGAGTCGGGGAAGCGGAAAAATGGCCTCTTCTCCTCGAACGCTCACGAATGCGTTGAAAAGAAGCGGACCTTCGGTTCTCGGTCTACACGAGAAAGAAGGCGTAGCAACGGAATATCAGAGCCCGTGGAGTGACCGGCCGTTCGTCCGGATCACGTCCCGGTACCAGTAGTACGAATCCTTGGGCGTGCGCTTCTGGGTTTCGTAGTCGACGTGAATCAAACCGAAGCGCTCACGGTAGCCTGCGGCCCACTCGAAGTTGTCGAGAATCGACCAGTGGAAATAACCGGCCACGGGAACGCCCGAGGTCGCCGCGCGCTCGAGCTCGAGCAGGTAGCGATGCGTGAAGTCGATGCGACCGCCGTCGTGCACTTTCCCGTCGAGCCCCACCCAGTCGCGACTCGACAAGCCGTTCTCCGTGATGACAATCGGTAGATTGTAGCGCTCGTAAAAGAACTGCGGACCGTAAAACAAGCACTCGGGCGTCACGGGCCAATTGAACGCCGTCGACGGACAACCGACCGCGCCCGCGACGCTCTCGAAGCCAAAGCGGGAGCCCTGCGCCGCCCGCACGGTCGTACCTTGATAGATGTTGACCGCGAAAAAATCGAGCGGCTGACGAATGACAGCCAGATCCGAGTCGGGAAAGACCGGCACGTCCGCCCCGTAGAATTCGAGCCCTTGCGCGGGGTAACCGCCGAGGTAGACGGGGTCCATCCACCAGCTGTTGTTCCACGCGTTTTGCTCGGTGATGGTAAACGTCGCGCGGCGCGCCAGCTCGAGATCGCTGGGGCTCGAACTCACGGGCAGCTTGGGCATACCCACCGGCGCGTAGCCGATCTGCAGGGGTTGCTTGGCATTCGCGCGCAGTGCCTGCACTGCCTTGCCGTGTGCCAGCAGTGAGTGGTGACCCGCCAACAGCATCTGCGAGAGCGGCAGCTTGATGCCCGGCGCGTGCTGGCCTTCTTGGTGTCCAAAGCCGATGTAGACCTGCGGCTCGTTCTGCGTGAAGAAGTGTTGGACTCGATCGGAGAAACGTGAGGCCACGAGGGCCGCATACTCAGCGAACCAATCGGCGCTGTCGCGATTCAGCCAACCCCCACGATGAAAGAGTGCGAGCGGGTAGTCCCAGTGAAAAAGCGTGATCCATGGGGTCACGCCAGCCTCGAGCAAGCCGTCCAGCAGTCGATCGTAGAAGGCCAGCCCGCGTTCGTTCACCTGACCCACACCATCGGGTAAGAGCCGCGGCCACGACAAGCTGAGTCGGTACGCGCCGAGCCCGAGCTCACGCATGAGCGCGACGTCTTCGGGGTAGCGGTGGTAGTGGTCCGCCGCCACCTTGCCGCTGTTGCCTTCGAAGACCGCGCCGGGGCGCTCGCAGAACATGTCCCAGACGCTCGGCCCCTTGCCGTCCGCGTCGTGAGCGCCTTCGAGTTGGTAGGAGGCCGCTGCGGCTCCCCACACGAATCCTTGGGGAAAGCCGCGCTCGGGCCGCTCCGTCTTCATTGTCATTTCGTAGCGAAGACTCGAACAGCACGGAAGCGCTTCACGCTCCCAGGTCCACTGGCCGGTACCACGCGCCGGCGTTGCGGCAACTCGAGCGATGTGGAACGACGTCGCTCGCGGCGCGAGAGCCGAGGATATGACGCCGTCCCCACTCAGCGCGAGCACTCTGTATCGCTTGCTCCATACGGGCAACCCAGGTGACGAGCAGTTCTACCTGCGCGCAGCGGGCGAGCCGGCCGACGTGCTCGAGCTTGGCGCTGGCTGGGGTCGCCTTTCCTGGCTGCTCGCACGCGCCGGCCATCGGGTCGTCGGCGTCGAGCTCGACCCCCACTTCGTGGAGGCGGCCCGGCTCACAGAGCCCGGGACTTCGAGCATTTCCGGCTCGATCGAATTCATCGCGGCCGATCTCCGGGAGCTCGAACTCGGTCGCACGTTCGAGCGCATCTTCGTGCCCTACAACACACTCTACGCACTGGGTGGAACAGAAGGCGTCAGGCGCGCATTCGTCGGCGCCCGGCGTCATCTGGCCGACGGCGGCGAGCTCTGGTTCGACGTCTACACGATGGACGAATTCCACGCGGCATCGTTGGCCGGCGAAGTGCCCGACGACGCAGAAGCTCCAGAGCTCGTTCTGGAGACCGAGTTCGAAGGGCGGCTCCTGCGTGTGTTCGAGACGACTGCTGTCGATTTGACAGAGCAACGCCTCGACGTCGACTACCAGGCCGAGACCGACGGCGCTGTCCGGGGCCAGGGTCATTTGACGCATCACTATTTGCTCACCCATCAAATCGTCGACTGCCTCGAAGCGGCCGGTCTGGAGCCCGCCGGTATGTGGGGCGGGTTTGCGGGCCAGGCAGCGGACGAAGACGCCGAGCACCTCGTGGTCTGCGCCATGGCGCGTTAGAAGCGCTGCGTGGACCCCGCGCGCGCGACGTGGTATTTTGCCGCGGGAGCATAGCGAATGGGAGATACGGCAAAGATACTCGTCGTGGACGACAACGCCGGCATTCGCATGGCGCTCTCGTTACTCATGGACGTGCACGGTCTGCCCTGCATGTGCGTCGATGGGCCCGAGGCGGCCCTCTCTGCGATTCGCGAAGACGACATCGGGGTTGTCGTCCAGGACATGAACTACAGCGAGGACACGACCGGCGGAGAAGAAGGCATGCGCCTGTTCCGCCAAATCCACGAACACGATCCCGATCTGCCCGTGCTGTTGATGACCGCCTGGACGAGCCTAGAAACGGCCGTCGCGTTGGTCAAAGAAGGCGCAGAAGACTATTTTGGCAAGCCTTGGGACGACGACAAGCTGATCAATAGCATTCAAAAGCTGCTCAAAGTGAGGCAGCTGCGGCTCGAGAATCGGCGTCTGCGTGCGCAGGACGACCGTGCGCGCCGCCGTTTGGCCGAGGCCTTCGACCTGTGCGGACTGATCTACACGAGCCAGGTCATGCAGCAGGTACTGACCTTGGCCACCAGCGTGGCGCGCAGCGATGCAGCGGTGCTGATTACGGGGCCGAACGGCTCGGGCAAAGAGATGATTGCAAAAATCATACAGGCCAACTCACGCAGACGGGAGCGGCCCTTCGTGACGGTCAATGCCGGTGGCTTACCCGACGAGCTGCTGGAAGCCGAGCTGTTCGGAGCCGAACCCGGCGCGTACACCGGCGCCAAGTCGCGCCGTGAAGGCCGGTTCGAAGCCGCCCACACGGGGACTCTGTTCTTGGACGAAATCGGCAATCTTTCGCCCAAAGGTCAGATGAAACTCTTGCGCGTTCTCCAGACGGGCGAATTCGAACGTCTGGGTTCGAACAAGACCCAGAAGTGCGACGTGCGCATCCTGAGCGCGACCAATGCCGACCTGCGCGAAGAGATCGCTCGCGGCACCTTTCGCGAAGATCTCTACTTTAGGCTGGCCGTGATCGAGATCCACGTGCCGGCGTTGCGCGATCGCCCAGAAGACATCCTGCCTATCGCCGAGTGGCAACTGCCGCAATTCCCCGGACGCGATGGCGCCGTGCGTGAACTCAGTCCGGCCGCGCGCGACGCGCTCGTCGCCTACGACTGGCCCGGCAACGTGCGCGAGCTGCAGAACAAGATTCAGCGCGCGAATCTGGTGGCCGAAGGCCCCTACCTCGAACCGAAAGACCTCGATCTCGACGCAAATCCTACCGCAGGTGGCTGGTCGAGTTCGGACACGAAGCCCGTTGCACGCGTCGAACGTTCGGTCGAGTCGGAAGAGATAGAAGACGCTCTGGAGCGCGCGCGTGGCGTGATCAGCCGTGCGGCCGCCGAACTGGGCATGAGTCGCCAAGCCCTGTACCGACGGATGGCGCGCGTCGGTATTTCGGTCGAACGCCGCACCACGGCCAAGGACTCTTGAACACGCCGCCGAGCCCGACGTCGGTTTCTTTCTCACGACTCGGAAGTCGGCTTCCCGGCTGGGTGCGCTTCGCGCGACTCTGGGTGGGTGCCCTGCTCATGGCCGGCATCGCGGCCGTCGTCGCGCTCACCTACCGGAATATCGAGCGTGAACTCCGCAGCACCCTGGACCAAAAGCTCACGGCCGTGCTGTCGACCAACGTGCACGGCACGCGCCGTTGGCTCGCCGAGCAGCACGCGCTGGTCGGGCGCTTGGCTGCCGACCCGCAGGTGATCGAACTGTTGTCGTCCCCCGATGCGGCGGCTGACGAAAGGTCCAGTCTGCTGGACGCTCTGCAGCGCGCCGGCATCGTAGGCGACTACGCTTGGTTCGGCGTGGATGGCCAACTGGGCTCGGCTTCTTCGGGTCTCGAACGGGCGCCCGCGCTCGGCCCTGACGAGTTCGAGCGAGCTCTTCGAAACGGCACGTCCGTTTCGGTCTTTGCCTACACCGCTCCTCTGACCTGGAAGAACCGCGTCGTGGCGCTCGCCCGTGTCGGTCCACGCGAACGACCCTCGGGCTTCCTCGCCTTGTGCATCAACCCCGACGACCCGGCGCGCGGCCTTTCGATGGCGTCCTGGGGACGCACGGGTCGCACCTTCGCTTTCGACGCCGCGGGCGCAGTGCTCAGCGGGCAGGGTCCCAGAAGACCTGGTCAATCGGCGCCCCTGCAGCTGGTCGCTCTGGCCCAAAAGGCGCGGCGTTTGGGCGGAGGCGCGTTCGAAGGCACACCCCGACTCGACGTCGACGGCGAAGTGGTGACGGCGGGCCGCGTGGGCGCCTATGCCTGGCTGCCGAGCTACGGTCTTGGCATAGCGACCGAAGTCGAGCGCACCGAGGCGTATGAATCGGTGGCACTGTTGCGTCGCGCCTTCGTCGTCTTGGTCGTGTTGGTCGGCAGCGCCCTCCTGGGTTTCGTGGCGCTCGGGCGCTGGACCTTGCGCGTTCGTGAAGAGTCGGTGCTGGTGAGCCAACGGCTCGGGCGACTGGCACGCACCATCCAGCCGCTGTCGGCCGCGCTCGAGCACGATCCGGGAGCGGTCGTACTGATCGACGACGAAGGCACGGTTGTCTACGCGAACTCGGCAACTCGCCAAATTTTGGGCGTCGACGGACCCTTGATCGGCAAATCCGCGCGCGAGCTGTTCGAGCGTCTGCACACTGAACTCCGCGAAGCAGTCGTCGCAGGCGTCGAAGCCATCGTCGCGCAAAAACCGGGACAAGACGACGAAACCCTGCTGGTGACCAGCCGTCCCTTGCGCATCGAAGGCAAGCCGCACTTCATGTACACGCTCCGACCGGTGACGCGCGAAGTGCGGCGCCAAGAAGTCGATCATTGGAAGAAACTGATTCGTGTGCTCAGCCACGAGCTGAACAACAGCTTGGCGCCAATCACCTCCTTGGTCAGCTCGGCCCGCACGCTGAACGATCAGAATTTCCACGATCCCAAGCTGGCCAAGATCCTCGATGCGATAGTCGAACGCACCACGCACCTCGTTTCGTTTCTCGAGAGCTACCGGTCAATCGCCCGTTTGCCCCGACCGACGCCGGTGCCAGTCGACTGGGAAAAGTTCCTCGACGGCGTGCGCCCTCAGCACGGTTTTCGCATCGAAGGCACACTGCCCGACGAGCCTGGCTATTTCGATCCGATTCAGCTCGAGCGCGTACTGGTCAACACTCTCGACAATGCAGCAGAAGCAGGCAGCCCTGCCGACGCCATCGCCGTTTCAGTCGAATTGGTCGACGGCGGCTCGGTGCTCGAGATTCTCGATCGCGGCGGGGGCATGACAGAGCCCGTACTCCGTCAAGCCATGCTGCCATTCTTTTCGACCAAGCAATCTGGCACGGGCGTCGGACTGGCGCTCAGTCGCGAGATTGTGGAGGCACACGGCGGACAGATGACGTTGGCCAATCGCGAAGGCGGCGGGCTGGTCGTTTCGATATTCCTACCCAAGGGTCGGCAAGCCGGGCTCTCGGAGCGCAACATTGCGAGCCTGCCGGAAGCCCTGGGTTGAAGATCGACCTTTTAGCGGCAGTCGCTCGGGCTGGCCCGCACACTCACCAGGACTATACTGCCCCACATATGCCGAACTTACGGTTGGGAGCTTGCTTGGTTCTGCTCAGCTTGTGTGCAGGCTGCAACATCCGGGATGGTTTCGCCGATCTCGCAGACAGCGTTCTGGATCCCGATGCCGCGCTTCTGGAACGCCCAGGGCGCAAGCTCGTACTCGGCCAGTACAGCAACTTGGTGCTCGACGGCTCTCTCGAGAAGGGCGGCTACGTCCTGGCGCTGCGTCACGACACGCCCGACCAACGACTCGCGATCGTGCCCTTCTTGAAAGGTGAGCCGTGTGAGGTCGGAAGTGCTCGGGCGTTCGAGCGCCTGTCGAGCCGCGTTGACGTCGCGCTTTCGGGTCTGGTTGCCGTGCAGGTGTCTGGCAACGTAGGCGAGCGCGGCAAGATCGTTTTCGTCGGCTTCGACTGCGTCGAGCGCATCGAGGCTCTCGAGGACGCCACGCTGCCGCGCATCGAATTCCCGTCCAACGTGCCCCGCGGCTTGTTGTCGCTCACGGGCGACAAGAAGCTGTATTTGGCGAACGCCGAAACCAAGAAGCTGGAATTCGTGGCGCAGCGCGTCGACTCGGCTCGTGTGGCCAACAACAAGCTCTGGACCGTGGAAGGCGGTCAGCTCGTCGTGCGTGACGCGCAGCTGGAAGAACAAGCGAGGATCGGCGACGGCCTGGTCGACTTCAGCGTGACCGGCGGAACGGCCCCCGAGGTGGTTTTTCAGGACTCCCAGGGCCTGCATTCTTGGAGCAAAAAAGATGGAGTCCGAACGATCACCGACGACGGCTGCGGAGCCTTCGCGACCGACGTCGCCACCGTCTCCTACTACTCGCCCTGCAGCACTCGCCGCCTGGTCGTCGAGTTGCCGGGCTCCAAGGTGGGGTCCAAGCAGGAGCGCGTCCGATTGCTCGGGCCCCAGAACGTCGTCGACCTGCCGAACGTGGTCGTGGCGTACGGCCTCACGGACAAGGTCACACGTGTTTCCTTCGTGGTTTCCGCCGATGCAACCGCGACGAGCGGCAGCTTGAACGTGGCGGAACTCGATCCAGGCGCAGCCGGAAGCGAGACCGAGATCAATCTCGAAGCGCGCAGTCTGAGCAATGATGCCAGCTTGCGTGCAGGCGTCATCTACCAGAGCTGGGACGGCACCGTCGGTGACGTGGTCGAGATGACCTACGACGACAACGGACATGCCGACGGCCTCGATCTGATCGCGAGCGACGTCGCGCAACTGCCAGGAGGGAACGCCTTTTCGGGTCGTGGCGCGCTCGTTCACTTCGACGGCAACCGCGGCGATCTGGTGGTGCTCGACGACAACGGCAAAAGTGTGCAAGAGACGGTCGTCGCCAAGAACGTTCCGATTCAGAGCCAAGCGCTCGAAAAGGACGGCAACATGGTGGCCTTCGTCAGCGAGTTGAAAAAGGACGCCGGCCAAGTCGTGATTTTCGACGGTGTCGACGCAACAGTCGTGGCCGAATCAGCATATCCGAACACGCTGCGATTCTTGGACCAGCCCAACGCCGTCGCCTACCTTTCGCCCAGCAAGACGTCTGGCGCGGCCGAGCTGCACGCCTACCTGACCGATTCCGGTCTCGACCTTCTGGTCCATGCGCAGGTCGGCGAATACCGCGTCGTGCCCTGGCCCTCGCCAGGCATCCTCTACGCCGTCCCCAGCGGAAAAGACCAAGGCCTGTGGTTCTCGAAAGCGCACTGAACAGCTGGCCTCCGGGCGGCGATTAAGTTCGGGCGCAGGCTGCCGTCCTGCACGGCTGAGGACCCCCGCCACATGAATCGCTTCGCCGTCGAGCAGTTGGGCAACGTCACGTGCATTGGCCTGCCTGCGCGAGTGGACGTGACCAACGCCAAGGCATTCGTCGATGTGGTCCGGGCAGAAATCGACAAGGACAAAAGGCAAATCGTGCTCGACTTGTCCCACACCGAGGCCATCGACTCGACCGCACTCGGCGCGATAGTGCAGATCTTCAAGTCGCTCCGCGCACGCGACGGCGAGCTGTCCATGGCGGGCGTAGGCGACGGCGTGCGGCGCGTGTTGGCCATCACGCGCATCGATCGCGTCTTTCCTCTCTTCGCCACGGTCGAAGAAGCGGTGCGCTTTGGCAACGAGAAGAGCGCGTGAGAACCGACTCGTTCTCGGCTGCTGAGCACTCGGTGCTGATTGTGGACGACACGATGGCCAACCGACGCCTGTACGGTACGCTGTTGGCTCGTGAAGGCTTCATCGTGCGCACGGCCGAAGACGGCGTCGAGGCACTGCGCGCCATCGAAAGCGAAACTCCTTCGCTGGTCCTTCTCGACTACATCATGCCGAACATGAACGGCGTGGAAGTTCTGGACCACCTGCGGCGCGACCCGAAAACCGCGCGCCTACCAGTCGTCATGTTGACCGCGTCCGCCGAGCCCGATCACATCGACGCAGCACTCGAAGCGGGAGCGAACGACTACATCACCAAGCCGGTCAACGGCCGCATTCTGCTGGCGCGAGTGAAATCGATGATTCAGGCCGATCGCATGCGCGGTCGTCCGGTGCGCCGGTTGGAGAGCGAACTGCTGGAAGAGCTGGAAGAGGCCGCGCGAGTGCAAAAGGCCCAGCTGCCGGCGGTGCCGATGAAGTGGAATGACTGGCGAGTCACGGGCGCGGTTGCACCGAGCGGTCAGGTGGGCGGCGATATCTTTGACCTGGTTCCGACCGAAGACGGCCGCTTCATCGCGCTTCTGCTCGACGTTTCTGGTCACGGGACGGCGTCGGCGCTGGTTGCGGCCGAAACGCGCGCGGAGCTGCGCACGTTGCTCAGTGGTCGCTCGCTGCTGGAGTCCGTGCGCCGCTTGAACGCCCACATGGCGCGCCGCGAGACCGGCAAATATTCTTGTTTGGCGGCGGTCGAGATCGAAGGTTCGACGCTGCGCATCCTCAATGCCGGATTACCACCCGTTGCCGTGCTGCGTGGCAGCCGCGTGCTGGCGGAAGTCTGGGGCAGCGGCACCCCCATCGGCATGTTCGAGGACAGCAGCTACGAGCTCACTGAGTTCCAGGTCGCAGCTGGCGATCGCATCGTGATGCTGAGCGACGGCTTGACCGAGCCTTTCGGCGCCACGGACGACGCACGCGCGGCCATCAGTCGGCTGATGCTTTGGCCCTCGGTGCGCGACGAAGTGCCAGAACCCGAGGTACTGCGCACGCGCATCACGACTTTGACTCGCGATTCCGCGCCCGAGCTACGCGACGACGCCACTGCCGTCATTTTGCACCTCACGGGCTCGGTACACGAAGTGATGCGGCTGGCAGCTCGTCCGGCGGCGATCCCACGGGCTGTGCGCTGGGTCGTCGATCAGAGCCCCGACTGGGCAGATCGCGTCGCGGTCGATCACGGCCTGACCGAGGCATTGACCAATGCCGTATTGCACGGGGCGCTCGGCTTGAGCTCTGAAGTGCGACACACCGACGACTACGACGAATACCTGACCTTGGCGCACGAGCTGCCCGACCGACCGGGCTTCATGGATCGTCACGTCGAACTCAAGATGGTTCAAAACGCCGATTCGTTTGGCATTCGCATTTCGTGGCAAGGGGCTGCTTGCCCAGTGGAAGATCGCCTCCCACCGGCCCCGATGAGCATTCGCAGTTCAGGCATGGGCTCGTCCATCATCCACTCGCTTTTCGACCGCGTGGATTGGGACAGCGACGGCCTGGGACTCGAGCTCTGGCTCCACCGGGGCGGCGCCGCTTCCAGCTCGCACCGCGCACTGCTCGGCTGAGCAGGTCGAAGACCCTCAACTTTTGGTTCCGGCGTCCGTTCTCCTGGTCCGTGAGCCACCCCATCGCCTTGCCGGGACCCGACCCAAGCATGACGGCTGCCCCGGAGAGCCATGTGGCACACACGTTGGTGGCGCAAGGCGGCGCTGAGCGCGACCCCAACCAAGCCCCGCCGCGCATCCCCAGCACGGTCCCGGGCTCGATTCGCAGCTTCGAATTCGAGTCGAATCGTCCGCCGCCCGAGCCGGGGCAACGAGTGGGACGCTACCTGGCAGAAGAAGTGCTGGGCCGCGGAGGCATGGGCCTGGTCCTGCGAGCGCGTGACGATCTGCTCCAGCGCGAAGTGGCCATCAAAGTCATCTTGCCCGGCTACCTGTCGAGCGATCCGACGGCGGGTTTACGCTTCCTGCGCGAGGCCGAAATCGTCGCGCATTTACGTCACCCGCACATCATCTCGGTGCTGGATGCCGGTCTCGATGCGGGCGTGGCTTTTCTGGCTTTCGGCTACGTGGCTGGGCCAAGCTTCGCCGAACTGCGCAACCAGGGACGCATTGGACTCGAGCAGGCCGTGGACATGCTCTTGCCCATCATCAGCGCCGCGGACTACGCGCATCGCCTGGGCGTCGTGCACGGCGATCTCAAGCCGACCAACCTGATCCTGGGGCGCGACTACGCCGGCCGCGCGCACCCGTGGGTACTGGACTTCGGAGTGAGCTTTTTTTCTGGTCAAGACGCGGGCCTCGATCCCACGCGCGGGCGCATCACCGGAACACCTGGGTATTTGGCGCCCGAATGGATGGATGCTGGCAGTGCCGATGGCCGTGCCGACTGCTTCTCGCTCGGCTGCGTACTCTACGAGTTGCTGGCCGGGCGAGGACCGTTCGCCGATTGCACTCGCCTCTCTCAGGCTGTGACAGCCGCCAAGGAGCGCGACTATCGACCGCTCGGGCAGACTTGCCGCGTGCCTCCAGGCGTCGTCGAACTCATCGACTGGGCTCTCGCGCCCGAACCCGATCGGCGCATCCCGAGTGCGCGTGTCCTGGGCGCGGCGCTCCTGCCCTACGCTTCCGAGGGCCTGCGCATCCGCTACCAGGACGAGTTCTCGACTCAGCTTCCGGACTGACGGCGCTGGAAGGCCGGCACGTCCCAGTCGGTATCGAGCTGCGAAGGAAAGTTGATGCGTCCCTGCACACTCGGACCTTCGCTCGCCTGCGCTGCCAGACCCGGCCCCTGGCTCTTGCGAGCATAGGCGGGAGCGGCATCGGAGCGAGCTGCGACGAGCGGTGACGAGATCGGAGCGGCGCTCTCGCGCAGGGCCGGCCGCGCCGAAGCCTTCATGGCTTCAGCTGCGATTTCTTGCGCAACGCGCTCGAAGCCTGTGGCGATGACGGTCACCTTGATCGTGTCCGCCATGTTCTCGTCGATCGACGCGCCAAAGATGATGTTGGCGTCCTCGTGTGCCTGCTCCTGGATGAGGCTGGCCGCCTCCTGGATTTCCTTCATGCGCATGTCGGCACCGCCGACGATGTTGATGAGGACGCCCGTTGCGCCGTGGACCGAGATGTCGTCGAGCAGCGGCGAGGTGATGGCCTGCTCGGCTGCGATGCGCGCCCGACCTTCGCCCTTGGCGCAGCCGGTACCCATCAGAGCGCGGCCCATGCCGGCCATGACCGTGGTCACGTCCGCAAAGTCCACGTTGACGATGCCGTCTAGCGTGATCAGATCGCTGATGCCTCGCACGGCTTGATAGAGCACCTCATCGGCCTTGCGAAAGGCCTCGACGAAGGTCAGGCCATCGTCACCCAGCATCATCAGCTTCTCGTTGGGGATGGTGATGAGCGTGTCGACGTGTTCGCTGAGGGAAAGCAATCCTTGGTCGGCGCGACGCATGCGCTGACGGCCTTCGAAGCCGAACGGCTTGGTCACGACACCGACGGTCAGGCAGCCCATTTCGCGGGCGATTTGAGCGATGACCGGAGCGGCTCCGGTGCCCGTTCCCCCGCCCATGCCGGCGGTCACGAACACCATGTCGGCGCCCTGCAGGTGCTCCTTGATCAGGTTGGCGTCCTCGAGAGCAGCCTTGCGCCCGCGTTCGGGGTCGGCACCAGCGCCCAAGCCGCGCGTCACGCTAGCTCCGATGTGAATCCTCTCGGCGGCGGAGTTGGCGTTGAGCGCCTGCACGTCCGTGTTGACGCTGAGAAAATCCACGCCTTCCAGGCCAAAGTGGATCATCGTGTTGATGGCGTTGTTTCCCGACCCACCAACGCCCACCACCTTGATCCGAGCCCGGTACTGTTCCGTCTCGTCGGCGAATTCGATGCAAAAGCTCATAGGTTCCTCCCTGGGCGGGTCTTTCGACCCCGAGACCCCGTACCGCAGGACTGCCTTCCTGTTTGCCGGTTGGGGCTCTGAAAATTCATGCTGTTCGTTTGAAGTCTGTGGATATTCGAGGCGGCCCGGGCCGCCGTAATCAGAAGGCGCCGCGGAGCCAACCCATCAGTCCACGCCCCATCGAGGCGGGAGCTGCGGGTTCTTTGCGCATGGCCAGCTCGTGGAGCTCGTCGGCACGCGACACGGCTTCGGCCAATTGCCGAGCGCCGTAGCGGAGCAGCCCGACGCTGGACGCGTACTGCGGCCCTTGGACCAGTTGGGTCAGACCGGTGATGCCGACCGGGAAGCCCATGCGCACCGGCATACCGAGCACTTCTTCGGCGCACTCGACCATGCCTTCCATCAAATTGGCGCCGCCCGTCAGTACGACGCCGGCACTGATGCTCTCCAGCAAGCCAGTTTCTTCCATACGCCGACGCACTTCGTGGAAGATCTCTTCGCAGCGAGGCTCGATGATGTCGCTGAGCAAACGGCGCGGTACGCGGCGTGGCGCGTGACCGCCCACCCCCGGCACCTCGACCTCCTCGTCGTCGCCAATCATACGACCCAGCGCGCAGCCATAGTTGCGCTTGAGGCGCTCGGCCTCGCCCGTAGGCGTGCGGAGGCCAGCGGCCAAGTCGCTGGTGATGTTGTTTCCACCCACGGGAATCACGCTGGTGTGGGCGATGCCGCCATCGGCGTAAAGCAGGATGTCCGTCGTGCCGCCACCGATGTCGATGATGGCGACCCCAATCTCTTTTTCGTCGTCACTGAGCACGGCGTCGGCGCTAGCCAGCGGCCCCAGCACGATGTCTGCCACGTCCAGGCCGACGCGCTCGATGCAGCGGACGACGTTTTGGACGCAAGAGGTCGCGGACGTCACGAGATTGACCTTCGACTGCAGACGCACGCCGCTCATGCCGATCGGATCGCGGATGCCGTCTTGGTTGTCCACCACGTACTCGCGAGGCAGCACGTGCAGAATCATTCGGTCGGCGTCGACCGGCACGGCTCGCGCGGCTTCCAGCACCCGCTCGACGTCGCCACGCGTCACTTCACGCCCGCTGACTGCGCACATGCCGTGCGAAGCAGTGCTACGGACGTGGCTACCGGCCACGCTCGCGTAAACGGTGTCGATCTCGACGCCGGCACAATTTTGAGCGGCATCCACCGCTTCGCGGATGGCGCGCACGGTCCAGTCGATGTTGGTCACCACGCCTTTGCGGAGTCCGCGGCAAGGCACGTTGCCGGCGCCAAGAATGGTGATGCCGTCGGCATCCACTTCTCCGACGACTGCGGTTACCTTGGTGGAGCCCAGGTCAAGGCCTACGATGATCTCGGGGGAAGAAACGCCTGTCGTCATGATGGTCCGCTGTGAGGCTAGATTTGCTCTAGGTCGGCCCGACGCTGCCACGCTGGAATAAGCGTGGCCAAGTTTTGGCGACTCGTTACTTCACACGCACGACTACACGCTCGGGATGAGCCTCGTTGTCGAGGAAAATCACTCCCGGCAAGCTCCCCGAGGCTTCGGCTTTCGCCAAGATACGCCCGGCGCGAAGCAGTTTTTGTTTCCAGGGCCCGGCTCCGAGATGCAGAGCGGTGCCCTGACTGCCGATGGTAAGAACCGCGTGGCCCCGGTCGTCGAGATGTACTTCTTCGGCGGGGTAGGCCTGGGCAAACGGCAGCCGTTCGTAAGCGCCCAGCAGACCAAGCGCGCCTTGGAGCTGCTCGAGTTCGGCCTGTTTGTCACGGGCCAGCGCAAGCACGCTCAGGCCTGTTACGAGCGGCAAATCGTGGGGATCTTGGGGCTCGAGCTGCTTGAACGCCGCCCCGTCTTCGGAAACCAGCAGCGTCTTTCCGCCCACGACGGCTAGAGCCCGAGCCTCGCGCTCGTGAATCTCGATGCGCACCTCACCCGGCAAGCGACGCAAGATGCGTGCGCTCTCGACCCAGGGGTTCTGGAGCACCGCCTGCTCAGCCCGTTCGACGTCCAAGGAAAAGACATTGTCGCCGCGGCGAATGCCGCCCAGCACGAGCAACTGATCCCGCGACAAGCGGCGCGCGCCCTCAACCACGATCTCTTTGATGGCGAAGCGCGGCGTCGTCATGGCGTACCGATGCGCCCCCCAAGCCAGCGCCCCGGCAGTGCCGACCAGCAGCGCGAGACCGAGCCCGATCTTGAGAGCGTTGCCGAGACGGCCGAGCGTGGCGGGTCCGAACTGCTCGGATTCACCTTCCTCGGGCAAAGCCGAGGCATCGCGGGGTGCGCGCGTGGGGCCCTTTTTGCGGCTGTTTTTGGTGCGTTTGTTGCTCACGAGCCTGTCTCGGCGTGGCGCGCGCGGATCCGCTGCCCCAGGGGCACCAGAATCTTGTTGATGTCCCCAGCGCCCAGGGCGATCACCACGTCGCCCGGCTCGGCCTGTTCGGCCAAGAGTTCTGCAGCCACCTCCTTGCTGTCCACGTAGCGAGCGCCGTGGTGGCCGTGCTGGCTGATGGCCTCGGCCAAGTGCTTGGAGTCCGCGCCTTTGATGGGTTTTTCTCCAGCAGCGTAGACGTCAACCAAGAGAACGCGGTCGGCATCGTTGAACGCCCGAGAAAAATCGTCGAATAGGTGCTGAGTCCGCGTGTAGCGGTGGGGCTGGAAAGCGACCAAGACGCGGCCCGAGTAGGCATTGCGCGCGGCTGCCAAGGTGGCCTGCACCTCGGCGGGATGGTGACCGTAGTCGTCGACCAAGGCGATGCCGTGGGGCTGGTCGACCACGGAAAAGCGGCGGGCCACGCCGTGGAAGGTGCGCAAGGCTTCTTTCATCACGTCCAAGGGCACCTCGAGCTCGTCGGCCACGGCAATCGAGGCCAGCGTGTTGAGCACGTTGTGTAGGCCCGGCATGCTGACGGTGAAGCGGCCGAGGCTCTCACCCCGACGATAGGCATCGAACGTGGTCGAGACGCCCTCGCCGCGCACGTTGCGCGCGCAGTAGTCCGCCTGCGGGCTCAAGCCGTAGGTGACGTGCCGACGCTGAACGACCGGCAACAAGTCTTGGACGTGCGGATGATCGAGGCAGAGCACGGCCAGGCCGTAAAACGGCACCTTTTCGATGAACTCGAGGAAGGCTTCTTTGAGGCGTTGGTGGGTGCCGTAGTGATCGAGGTGCTCGGGATCGATGTTGGTCACCACCGCGATCGTCGGGGTCAAGCGCAAAAACGAGCCGTCGCTCTCGTCCGCCTCGGCGACCAGCAAGTCGCCTGCGCCCAGCTTGGCATTGCTACCAAACGAAGCCATGCGACCGCCGACCACCACGGTCGGATCGAGTCCCGCTGCACGCAAGATCGTGGCCACGAGCGACGTTGTCGTCGTCTTACCGTGCGAGCCGGCGATGGCGACCCCGTACTTGACGCGCATCAGCTCTGCCAGCATTTCAGCGCGCGAAATCACGGGGATGCCCAGCTCGCGGGCACGCACTAACTCGGGGTTTTCGGGGCCAATCGCCGACGAGTAGACGACGACGTCGGCTCCCTCGACGTTCTGCGGACGGTGACCGAGGTCGATGCGCACCCCCAAGCCGCGTAGTGCCAGGGTGTTCTCGCCATCCTTGAGATCGGCACCGGACACGTCGAAATCGAGGGTCCGCAGGATTTCGGCCAGGCCGCTCATGCCAATACCGCCGACTCCGACGAAATGTACGTGCCGCACGCGTCCGCGAAACATCAGATCAGTTCTCCAAGCCCATCAAGTTCAAGAAATCGGCCGCCACTTCGCGCGCGGCATCGGGGCGACCCAGCGTTCGAGCTGCAGCCGCCATGCGCGCGAGCTGGGCTCGATCGCCGCACAAGAGTTCCACCTCCGACCGCAAGCGAGCCACAGTCACCGCTTCGCTGGCAATGGCTCGGGCCGCGCCATTCTTCTCGAATACCTCGGCGTTGACGCGTTGGTGATCGCCGGACGCAAAAGGATAGGGGATCAGCAGGCTGGGTCGACCTACGGCAGCGATCTCGCTCACGGCCGAGGCCCCCGAGCGACTGATAACCAACTCGGCACGGCCCAGCGCGGCCTGCATGTCGTCGATGAAAGCGATCACCTGCGCGCCATCACAGCCGAGCTCGCGGTACCGTGCCTGTACTTCTGGGAGGTGAGCCGCGCCGCACTGGTGCACGATTTCCAGAGGTGCGTCGACTTGGGCCAGAGCCTGAGGGACGATCTCGTTCAAGGCCTTGGCACCTTGGGAACCGCCAAGCACCAAGATGCGCAACGGACCCTGCGCTGTCGGCCAGGGGCTGGGCGAAAAACCATCCCGCAACGGTACGCCGAGTCGCCGAACGACGGCGGGAGAGAAGTTGCGTTCCGTCACTTCGAACGCGGTGTAGGCGCGATCGACCAGTGGCGCCAAGAGCCAGTTGGCCAGGCCGATCACGCTGTTGGGCTCCATGAGCGCCAGGGGCACGCCCATGGTGCGCGCTGCCAGTGAAACTGGCCCGGCGGCGTAGCCACCGATCGAAAAAACGCCGCGCGGCTGGTAGCGGCGAAGCAGAGCTCGCGACTCGGGGATCAAAGCTGCGGCCCGAGCGATGCCGCGGAACGCAGCAGCCGGTCCACCACCGCGGATGGGCAGTACCGAAAGCAATTCGAGCGTGAAGCCGCGTGCCGGCACGAAACGCGTTTCCATGCCGCGCGCTGTGCCGACGAAGATGGGCTCGATGCCTGGTCGCATCCGCTGCAACGCCTCGGCGACGGCGACCAATGGAAAGACGTGCCCACCGGTGCCTCCGCCGGCCATGAGCACGGTCTCACTCACGCGCGCACCTCGTCACCCTGGCCAAAGCCCGCGCCGAGCGCCACGACGTCCGACGCTTCCGCCGTATTCGCAGACGCAGCTAGCGATGCCGCACTGAGGCGAGGTCGCGAAATGTTGAGCAACACGCCCATGGC
>JBBQHO010000025.1:0-29312 GCA_038324055.1 Polyangiales bacterium
AGCTGGTGGCTCCGGTCACGATTGGCGAGGATGCCTACGTGGCAACCGGTACCACCGTGACCTCAGACGTGCCGGCAGGGGCGCTCGCCGTCGGTCGCGTGCGCCAGGAGAACAAGCTCGGCTACGTCGAGCGGCTTCGAAGCAAGCTTCAGGCAGCGGCGCCGGCCAAGAAACCCTGACTTAGCGAGCCTCGCCCAGATGAACTCGCCAGCGGGGACCAATTGTGGCTGTGCCGTAGGTACCGCGCGCCAGGCGTTCGATCAGCTCGAGGCCCCACGCCGCTGGTGCTCCGTTGTGCGAGGCGCGAGATTGCGGCTCGGACCTCGGCGCTGCTGGCTCGGGAAAACCGAGTTCACACAAGGCGTCGTCGGGCGCTTGTTCCGACGCAACGAGGCGTATGCCCACTCCCAGGGCGGGAAAGCCTTCACCGCGCAGCATGCGCTCGGGGCCGCGTTCGTCCGCGACCAGCACGAGTGCCTGGCCGCCGTGCAGCGCGAGCCAACCCGCAGCCTCGACGAGTGACATGGCGAAGGTGTTGTCCCCCGCGGCGAGCGCCGTGGAAAAGCCTCGGTTGGCCGTGAGGATCGACAGCAAGCCGGCAGCTGTGTTGTGAACGCTGCCCTGAAACCGAGCAGGAGACAGTGTCCGATCGACGCCCAGCTGGTCGAGGAGCAGCAACGTGGTTTCCATCTCGCCGTAGGCCGAACCGAAGACGAGCGCGATCTCCGACTCGTCAAAGCGCGGCTCGGGTCCGCGGAGCTGCTCGAAGAGTTCCGCGTAAATGCGCGTCAGCAGACTTGCGCGCCCGCGCGCGCGTGCAGGCAAGATCTCGGCCCGCGGCCGCTCGACTGACGGATCGGTCTGGTCGCCGAGCCATGCATCGAGATCGTTCACACCGCTGCCCCACAAACTCATGCCGACCACGAACAGTCGTGACCGAGAGGTCTCGCCTCGGGGCGCGTACCTTTCTATCGGTGTGTTGCCAACGATGACGCTGACGTTGCTGCCGCCGAACGCGAAAGAGTTGCTCTGGGCGACCGGCAAGGAAAGTGGTGCAGGCTCGACCGAGGGCTGAACGGCCAAGCGCGGGTCAGTCTCATTCGGGATGCGATTTTCAGGGATTTTTGCTTGTTGCAGAGCGTGCAGGCAAAATAGCGCTTCGGTCGCGCCAGCCGTTCCCAATTGGTGGCCGACGCGGTCCTTGGTCGAAGAAAATCGGATGCTGGGGCCAAAGACGTCGAAGAGCGCGCGTGCTTCGGCACCATCGTTTTGCTCGGTGCCGGTGCCATGAGCGTTGACGTAGCCGACGTCGGCAGGTGACAGGCCCGCGAGAGCGAGCGCTCGCTCCATGGCGAGTCGTGCGCCCAGGCCTTCGGGATGCGGCGCAGTAGCGTGGAAAGCGTCACTGCTTTCGCCGACACCCAGCAGAGAATGTGAGCAAACGCATTCGCGTTCGAGCAAGAGCAGCGCCGCCCCTTCGCCGACGCTGATGCCGTTTCTTTGCCGATCGAAGGGTTTGCAGCCGTCGGGCGCCAGAATGCCAAGACCTGCGAATCCGCGCACGGTCATTTCGCACAGGGCGTCGACGCCTCCGCTGAGCACCGCATCCGCCTTACCGGTCGCCAGCAAGCGCTGCGCTGCTCCCAGCGCTTTGCCCGACGATGAGCAGGCGGTCGAAATGACGAAACCGATGCCGTCGAGCTGTAGGACTTCGCGCAATAGGCGAATCAGTGCGTGATAGACGTGCGCGTGTTGAAACAAGAAGTCGTCGGGCATGCGCCCTGTGCGTCGCTCTTCTGCCAGTGCGCGTTCCGTCGCATCGATACCGCCGGTCGAGGAGCCAAGTACGATGGCCACACGTTCGGCTCCGTAGCGCGCCCGGGCGGCGTCGATGAGCGCTCGGAGGGGTTCCAGCGCCGTGAGGAGTAGCTGAGCGGAGCGACTGTGATGACGCTTCAGCTCTTTGGGTAGAGGCAAGAGCGGGGCAGGGACTCGCCCCCAGGTGCCTGGAATGTCGAGCACTTGGGGAGCTAGCCCGCTCCGGCTCAACAAGTAGTCGCCAACGGAGTCTCCTTCGACGTACGAATGCGCACCCAGCGCGTTGAGCCAGGACCACCCCGAAATACCAACCGGCGGCAGGGCTTGCATGCGTGCCTCAATGCTTGGGGAGCGGAATCACTCGCGGCAACCAATGGTGCATGCGGTCACGCTTCACCGACAGGTAGCTCTCCGAGTGTGGATTGGCGGCGATCTGCACGGGGATACGGCCGACGACCGAGATGCCGAGGCGGGTGAGTGCATTCTGCTTCTCGGGATTGTTGGTGATCAGTTCGACCGATCGGACACCCAGGGTGCGGAGCATCTTCGCGGCCACGTCGTAGTGACGCGCATCGATGGGCAAATGCAGGCGTTCGTTCGCCTCGATGGTGTCAGCTCCTTCGGCTTGGAGGGCGTAGGCCTTGATCTTGTTGACCAGTCCGATGCCCCGTCCTTCTTGGCGAAGGTAGAGGAGTACGCCCCGGCCGCTGCGTTCGATCATGGCCTGAGCAGCCTCTAGCTGCTGTTTGCAGTCGCACTTCAGCGAACCGAACACTTCGCTCGTCAGACACTCACTGTGCACTCGAACCGGCACCGACTCGGCGCCGTCGACGTCTCCCAGGACGAGGGCGACGTGCTCGTCGCTCAGATCCGGGTGGGCCGAAGGGTCGCGATAACGAAAGACCACGACTCGAAACGTGCCGAAGGAAGTGGGGAGGGGGGCCTCGGCTAGAAGCTCGAGGCGCGGAATCTCGGGCACGGATTCGCTCATGGTCCGGCGGAAACATGGGTTCTAGGCCGCGGTCGGTCAAGAAGCAGTTTACATAAGTCGGAATCAAACCAGGTTTAAGCGGCGGGGGCGCCGAATTGCGGGCTGCACAGCCTTTGCCGAACCAGGCGTTCCGTGCACTCTGGTGAGCAAGTGCACCACCGATTGTGGGCTCAACGAAATCCGCGCATCTCAGCCGGCGCGACACAGGTCGATGATCATCTGCTCGAGGGTAGCTCGCGCGGGACGGCGCGAGCCCCCCTTGAGTGCCAGATCGGCAGCAGCGACCTGCTCGAGCCAGTCCGGAAGTGCATGAGCTGACAGGCCCCGGAGCTGGTTCTCTAGATCGCGTGCCTTGAAGGGAGGAGCGCCGGCCGCCTTCGCCGCATCGGCGGAATTCATGCCTCGCTTGCGGGCGGCATCGAACTTGATGAGCTGCCGCATCGCCCAAGAAAACGTACCGATCAGCGGCAAGCCGCGGTCCTGCGGATCGAAGACGTCGTCGAACATGCGCAGCGCCAAGCCGATGTCCCGCCGACCCACAGCGTCCAGAAGCTGCCAAACCGAGGCCGTGCGAACCCTCACCACGCATTCGGAAACGGCTTCTTCGGTGATGGCCTGGCCGCTCCCCGCATACAGGCACAGGCGTTCTACCGCTTCGGCGACGGGACCAAGCTCCGGACCCAGTAGCTCGGCCAACAGATCGGCGATGCCGCGACCGATGCTGTTTCCACGAGCCTGCACGCGTTCGATGATCCAGCCAGGCAGCTCGTTGCGAGCTGGCGTCTCGCAGCTGACGAGCCAGCCGTCCTTCTTGGCGGCGACGTAGAGTCGCTTGCGCTTGTCCAGCTTGCCCGCGACCAATACCAGCACCGTGGTACTCGGCGCGTGCTCCGCATACTCCACCAAGACGTCCAGCGGGCTCGACTTGGTGTCGCCCTTGTCCTTCTTGGTGCTGTCCCACTTTTCCGTGTCCCGCACCAAAACCCAGCGTCGGGTCGAGAGCATCGGCAGTGTGCGCGCCACAGCCATCACTTCGGCGAAATTGCCATTCAAGGCGTGGAAAGAGTCGTCGTTGAGCCCCACGATGCCCCCACTCAGCGTGCTTTCGCGCAGGGCCCGCACGGTCTGGTCGACCAAATGAGCCTCCTCCCCTGCGACCAGGTAAATCGGTCGCAGCTTTCCAGCCTTGGCTTCGGCGAGGGCATCGTCGGGACTCATTGCTGGGGTTTGTACATCAAATGACCGCCGTAGTATCGATCCCGCGGCCCTCGACCATGATCCTTCCCCCAACGACCGAAAACCAACCCCAGCCCAGTCTCGTGGTGATTGGTAACTTCGATGGCGTGCATCGTGGGCACGTGGCCGTCCTGCGGACGGCTGTTTCCGAGGCCGAGCGCCTCGGCTTGGCGCCGATCGTTTTGACCTTTCACCCCCACCCAGCAGAAGTGCTGGGGCAAAAGTCACTCAAGGCCCTGACGAGCTCGGTTCGCAAGGTCGAGTTGATTGAGGCGGTCAGCGATCGTTTACGGGTCGAAGTGTTGCCCTTCACACTCGAACTCGCCGCGCTTTCGCCGGACGAATTCGTGGAGCGCATCCTGCTAGCTCAGCTTGGAGCGCGTGTCGTCTTGGTGGGCGACAATTTCAGATTCGGTCGCGGTCGCGCGGGCGATTTGAAACGTCTTGTCGAACTGGGCAAAGATCTCGGTTTCACGGCCCGCGCCGAACCGCTCGTCTCTGACGCAGAAGGACCGCTGTCCAGTACGCGCGTGCGTCGAGTTCTCGAGAGCGGCAACGTCGAAGCCGCGGCCTCTGTTCTCGGCCGTCCTCACGCCGTGACCGGTGTAGTGGTGCATGGCGACCACCGTGGGCGTACGCTTGGCTTCCCGACCGCGAATCTCGAAGGCATTCCGGAGGCAATGCCCGCCGATGGTGTTTACGCCGGATTCGCCCGACGCGGCAGCGTGCTGCTCGGCGCGTGTGTCGTCAACGTCGGTGCGCGACCCACGGTGGAGCGCCCTCATGCCGTCGAGGTCTACATCCTCGATTTCGAGGGCGATCTCTACGACTCGCGGATGACGGTCGAGTTCGTCTTGCACCTCCGCAATCAACGCAAATTCGACTCCCTGGACGAGCTCAAACTGCGCATTGCAGACGACGTGGCGCAGGCGCGGGCCGTCCTTATCCGCTGAACACCAACCTGGGGATCACCATGCGCCCATCTCGGGCCTTGACCCCTCGGCGATGGCCCCCGAAGATGCCGAGCCCGATGTCTGATCCGAGTGTGCTCGACCAACGCTCTCGCCCAGAGCTCATCGAAGAGGCACGTGGCCACGGCGTTGAGCGACCGGAGCGAATGACGCGCGCCGAGCTCAAAGACGAGATCCTGCGGCGCACCAAGACTGGCGCCGAGCAGATCGAGGCGCGCGGCCTGTTCGGGGTGGCGCGAGCCCTGTTGGCCAGCGTGGTCGAAACTGGCCTCAACCTGCCCGACGCGGCTTCGTTGATTCGAGGCACGACGACGTTCGATTCTCGGGTTACCGGACCCGCGCCGGTCGCTACCGTGACCTTGGCCGAGATCTACGCCACTCAGGGTCACAAGAAACGCGCGCTCGGCATGTTGGACGAGGTGTTGCGCGACGAGCCGGATCACGAGATTGCGCTGCGCTTGCGGCGTGAGCTGACCGACGAGGCTGCTCCTTCGCCGGCCCAGGCGCTCGTCGAGACCCAGGGCGTCGAAGTGCAGACGGGTCAGCCGCCGGTGGTGGTCGAAGCGGAGCTCGACTCGAGCGAACAGACGCCGCTCGAGAGCGTAGGCGCAGCCATTGAGTCAGGGGCCACGCAGACGGTCGCGGTCCAAGCAGTAGCCGAGCCTCGTCTCGTTCTCGTGCAGAACTCGCATGGCGTCGACCTCTACTGGGAGCTTCCCGTTGCGGCTCTCGAGCGCTGCGGCATCGATGCGACCCAGGGCCAAGCGGTCGTGCGCGGAGTCGCCTTTCGCGCGGACGGGCGTACGCCTCGTCGCGAAGAACGAACGGTCCCCCTCGCGGTCGATCTAGGCGCCACGCAGAGCGGCAAGTTGCATTTCGACGAGTGGGGCACTGGCGGAGCGCTGCGCGCGGCGCTCGGCTGGGAAATCGACGGAGACTTCTTGCCGCTCGTGGTGGGTCGACCTCTGGAAGAGCTGAGCGAGCGAGCAGTCGGTTCGGACCTTTGGGCTCGGCTGGGCAGCGCCTTCGCCTGAACTCGACATTTTGACGCAACGCTCATCGACCGCGGCCGAATCGATGGCATGCGGCAACGACAATGGCGAAGCGCGATCGCGCGAGGTCTGTTGGGATCGATCGGCATCCTGTCAACGGCCGAGGCCCAGGACGACCGCTGGGACCAGCGCTGGGAAGGCGCTTGGGACAAGGGGTTCTTCCAGGCCGCGCCCCCTTGCTCGCTCGATCTGCGTGCGGCCCATCGCACCCGACCCGAGAACGATGAATGGTTTTTTGGCGCGACATTCCGCATGCCGCTGAGTGGCTGCCGCTCCAGCTCGTTGTCGGCGCCGCCGGGCTCGAGTCCCAACCCCGGCGTTTCACTCACGACCGAAGAGGGCGGCGACGAAGAAGGGTCGGTTCCGATCGGCAACCTGCAACCATTGCCCGAAGCGCGCGGCCGAGGAGGTGGAACACCGATCGACTTTGGCGCGCTGCCTGCCGGTTCGACTGCGCCGAACGAACCCGACACAACGGATGCGCTCACGCCCAGCTTCATCGAGCAAGTCGTCGGACATGCTCTTGCCGCAAGTGGACTCGATGTCGTTCAAGGGCAGCTCATCGACCAGGCCTCACGCGCACGCCTCTCGGGACTTCTGCCCGAGTTGCGTTTGCGCGGAGCGCTCGGTCTGGATCAATCGACCTCGCTGGCCGGAGCGGGCCTCTATCCGGGCGACACGACATTGCGCGGGGGCAGTGACTCGGTGGGAGAGGTTCGGCTCACATTCAGGCTCAATCGCCTGCTGTTTGACGACACCGAGCCCGCCTTGGAGAGGCTGCGCCTCCAGCTGCTCGCGGCACGGCAAAAAGTCACCGAAACGGCGGTCGAACTGCTGCTCGAGTGGTTCAAATGGCAAAGACGCAGCCGTGACCTCACGCTGACCGAAGAGGAGCGCATCGAAGCCCAGCTATCTGCCGAAGGCGCGAGCGTCCGACTGCACGTGCTCACCGGCGGCTGGTTCTTGGATCGACGTGCGACAGGACGTGCCCAAACGCCACCGTCCGGCTGAGGAGCGGGGCTTGGTGGGCTCGGCGTGTCACGCCTGGGCGCAGGAGGGCTTTGCAATTAGGCTCGACCGCCATGATCACTCACATCGTGTTGTTTCGTTTCACTGATCCAAACGACGCCGTCGAATCGCGCCAGCGCTTGCTCTCGCTCGTCGGAAAGATCCCTGGCATGCACAGCCTCGAAGCGGGCCTCGATTTCACCAAGAGCGAGCGGAGCGCGCACCTCGGCTTGATCACGCGTCACGCGTCCCGCGCGGCGCTGGAGGCGTACCAGGTCCACCCGCTTCATGTTGAGGTGGCGACATTCATCCGCGCTCGGGTGGCAGGCTCGACCGCCGTCGACTTCGAAGATTGAGGCCTTCCGTCGACCACAAAAGTGAAAACCGGCGAAACAGGCCGGGGGAGAGTTCTCCTGGCGACGGAATAGTGGGTCGAGTTGGTTGTCTCGGCTTTGCATCCCAAGGGTTCGGCGGTAGATGGCCCACGCTCATGTCGGCTGAGACCAAAAGCAAACTCCGAGACCTTCAAAGGCGTGTAGAAGCGCTAAGGGGGTCACTTTGACGTCCCTCAACTCAAGCGACAGATCGAGGAGCTAGAACAGCTCTCCGTCGAGCCTGGATTTTGGGACAACCAAGAGAAGGCTCAAGCGCAGATGCGCCTTCGCTCACTCGCGCAGGACAAGGTCGACTTGGCAGAGGGACTCGTGCGCGACGTCAACGATGCCATCGATTACCTCGATCTGGCTGTTGCCGAGGGTGATGACGAGGTTTTGCGGGACGTCCAGAAGCAGGCCGACTCCATCGAAGTGCGCGTCAAGAAGTCCGAGCTGCAACGCATGCTCTCGGGTCCTGTCGATCACGCCAATGCCATCGTCAGCGTGCATCCCGGCACGGGCGGCACAGAGGCGAAGGATTGGGCTGAAATGTTACTGCGCATGTATTTGCGTTGGGCAGAACGTCGCGGTTTCAAGACAGAGATGATCGACTACCAGCCGGGCGACGAAGCAGGCATCGACGGTGCGTCATTCATCGTCAACGGTCAGAACGCGTACGGCTACCTCCGCGCCGAGATGGGGGTGCACCGACTGGTCCGCATTAGCCCGTTTGACTCGAACGATCGCCGCCACACCAGCTTTTCGGCCATCGAAATCACACCGGACATCGACGACGAGATCGACATCGAAGTCAAAGAGGCCGATCTCGAAATCTCGACCATGCGTGCTGGCGGCAAGGGCGGCCAGAACGTGAACAAGGTCGAGACGGCCGTGCGTATCAAGCACATTCCGACCGGAATCAACATCGCATGTCGCGCTGAGCGAAGTCAGCACCAAAACCGCGCGATGGCCATGAAGATGCTGAAGGCCAAGCTCTACGAACTCGAGTTGCGCAAGCGCGAGAGCCAGCAAGCCGCGTACGAGGCGGAGAAGAGCGACATTGCCTGGGGCAGTCAGATCCGCTCCTACGTGCTGCAGCCGTACCAGATGATCAAGGACCTGCGTACCGAGGTCCAGACCAGCGACGTGCAAGGCGTCTTGGACGGTGATCTCGACCAGTTCATCGAAGCCTTTCTGATGCAGAACGCCGACGACGGAAAACCGCCGCCCGAAGGCGCGATCACCAGCTGAGTCGGCGAGACTTTCTTTTTTCGAGTGGAGTGTGTGCCTTGAGCGACAGCGTAGACCAACCCGCCAGCCCCGAAGCCGAAGGAGGCGAAGAGGCACTGCTTTTGGCGCGCCGCGAAAAGGCCGACAAGGTGCGTGCTCGGGGCGAGAATCCGTTCACCAACTCCGTCGCGACCGCCGAACGTTCGCTCATTGGAGCGCTGCGCGAAGCCTACGCTGACGCTGTTCGCGAGGATGGCACTTACGACGAGGCGCGCGTCGCCGAACTCGCAAGTGGTCGGGTCGTGACGGTGTTGGGCCGCTTGGTGGCGCGGCGGGGGTTCGGCAAGGCAAGCTTCTTGCGGCTGCGCGACGGCTCGGGCGAGATGCAGCTGTTCGCCAAAAAGGACATCTTGGCCGGCGACTTCGAGCGATTGGCCGATCTGGACATCGCCGATCACGTCGAGGCCGCCGGGCGCCCGATGGTCACCAAGACCGGAGAGCTCAGCTTGGAACTGTCGCAGTTGCGTCTGGTGACCAAGGCTCTTCGTCCGCCAGCGGACAAATGGCACGGCTTCACCGACGTCGACCTGCGTTACCGCCGTCGCTACGTCGACATGGTGGCCAATCCGGAGGTGGCACAGGTGATCGCTGCGCGGGCGCTCGTGCTGCGCGGCATTCGACGCTTCTTGGATGGTCGTGACTTTCTCGAGGTCGAGACGCCGTCGCTGCACCCGTTGATCGGCGGCGCGGCTGCCCGGCCCTTCGTGACGCACCACAACACCCTCGATATGAGGCTTTTCTTGCGAATTGCCCCCGAACTCTACCTCAAGCGCCTGCTCGTTGGCGGCCTCGAGCGCGTCTACGAGATTGCTCGCTGCTACCGCAACGAAGGCATCAGTACGCGTCACAATCCAGAGTTCACCATGATTGAACTCTACCAAGCGTACGCGAACTACGAGGAGCTCATGGTTCTGACCGAGAAGCTCATGCGCGCGGCCGACGAGGAAGTGCGCGTTGGCATGGCCGAGCGTCATCAAACGCCGCTCTTCGAAACTTGGAGAAGCAGTCGCACGTTCACGCTGGACGAGCCATTCGCTCGCGTGCCCATGCGCGCGGCTATTGCTCGGGCTGTAGAGCGTGCGGGTCTCCCCGCGGCACTCGTCAGCATGTACGTTGACCTGGCCGTCAACGAGCAGACGCCGGCCGACGTTCGGGCCTCGGGCGACGCTTGGGTGAAGGCATCGGCCGCGCTCGGCCCGCGCGCCAAGAGCATCGATTGGGGCAACCTGCGTCGCGCTCTTGGTAAGTGCGACTCTGACGGCGACCGCAGTTTTGTCGCCTATGAGTACTTGGCTGAGCCGTTCTTGGCCGAAGACTATCGCTCGGCGGCCGGCGACAAGAGCCTGCCAGTATTCATCATCGACTACCCCGCTGAAGTATCGCCGTTGGCACGCCGCAAGGACGACGATGCTCAGTTGGTCGATCGCTTCGAATTGTTCGTCGATGGACGCGAGATCTGCAACGCTTTCAGCGAACTCAACGATCCGGACGATCAAGCAGGTCGCTTTCGCGATCAGGTCGAGCGCAAGTCGCGCGGCGCAGACGAGACCATGGACTACGACGAGGACTACATTCGCGCGCTCGAGCACGGCATGCCGCCCGCCGCGGGCTTCGGCATGGGCATCGATCGTTTCTTGATGATGTTGACCGGTCAGCCGTCGATTCGCGACGTCATCGCCTTTCCTTTGCTGCGCCCGGAAGCGCGCTGAACTCCCCATGCAGGTACGACCAATGGCCGAGCTGCCCCTGTGGGCGCGCCTCTGGGAGCGCCTGCAGGCACTTCCTCAACCGCTCCTGCTGAGCGGGGGTGGAGCACTGGGTCTTGGGCTGGTCGTGCTCTTGGTCTGGTCCTGGCGCCGCCTGGGCGCTCGCGGCCGCCGTCGCGTCCTTTTGGGCGTGTTCGGGCTCACGGCCGTCGGTACTGCCGTGCTTGGCACCTGGTCCTTCCGGTTGCCGCCGCCGCGCGGGAGCTTGTTCGTGCTCTGGCACCAGTTCGTTCGCGTCGGTGCCGCGCTCAGCGCCACGCTGTTCACGCTCGGGCTCTTGTTCTTCGCCGTACCGCGTTTTCTCTCGCTTTTTCAGCGAGGGTCGTTCGTTTTCTTCGTCGCGGCCCGCCATGTCAGCAGCAAAAAGAGCGGATTTCTCACGATCATCTCGCTGTTGTCGATCTCGGGTGTCGCTATCAGTTCGTTCGCACTCTGCGCCGTGATCAGCATCATGGGCGGATTCGGCGCCGATCTGAAGTCGAAGATACTCAACAACAACGCGCAAATTCGTATCGAAACCAGCGCGACTGCCGGCTTCGAGTACTGGCGAGAAGCGCTCGACCGGGTGCGCCTCGTTCCCGGGGTGACCGCTGCCACACCGGTCGCAGGCGGCGAGGTGATGGCCTCGAGCTCAACCAACACGGCTGGCGTTATTTTGCGCGGCGTGGACACCGACTCCATTGGTTCGGTCGTCGACATTCCCGCTCACGTCGAGGTCGGCAGCTTCGCGTATTTGTCGGACCCAGACGCAATCAATAGCTTGCCGGAGGACACGCCCATCGGCATCGGCTCGAGCGGCGAGATTTACCTCAAGGGGCCCCGATTGCCGATTGGCGATCACGATTCTGACGACGAACAGGCCGTGCACCCCGGCATCGTGCTCGGCTCCGAGTTGGCCAAGAGCCTGCACGTCTACGTCGGTGACATCCTCACCTTGGTTTCGCCCATGGGCGAACTGGGCCCGACGGGCATGCTGCCGCGCACGCGCAAATACCGTGTGGCGGGCGTCTTTTACAGCGGCATGTACGAGTACGATGCGGCCCACGCCTACGTGACCCTGGAGGAAGCGCAGTCGCTGCTCGACCTCGGGCATTTCATCACTGCCATCGACGTTCGCGTCAAGCAGGTCGAGGCGGTCGAGGCCGTTACTCCTCAGGTGCGTCAGGCGCTCGAGCGCAAAGATCTCGAGGTGCGCGACTGGAAGGAGATGAATCGCAATTTGTTCAGTGCCCTGCAGCTCGAAAAGATCGCGACCTTCTTGATTCTTTCGATTGCCATTGCAGTCGCCAGCTTCTGCATCATCTGCACCCTCTTGTTGATGGTGACCGAGAAGAGCAAGGAGATTGCGATCCTCAAGGCCATGGGAGCGAGCGATCGCTCGGTCCTGTCGCTGTTCCTCACCGAAGGCATGTTCATCGGTGGTGTCGGAACGCTGTTCGGCGTGACGACGGGCTTCATCGCCATGAAAAGTCTCGAAACCTTCGGCGTCCGGCTCGATCCGGAGGTCTACTACGTCGATCAGCTACCCGTACACGTCGATGGCGCGGACTACCTGCTGATCGCGCTGTGCGCTTTCGTCATCACGACGCTGGCGACCCTCTACCCGGCTCGCGCGGCCAGTCGGCTTCGTCCTGTCGACGGAATTCGCTACGAGTGATCCAGAAATGAACACGCCATGACTACGCCGTTGGTATCGATCGAAGATCTCTACAAGTCGTTCGAGCACATGGGGCAGACGCTGCACGTCCTGCGCGGAATCAATCTGACCATCGAGCAAGGCGAGATCCTTTCCATCGTCGGCCAATCTGGCGCCGGCAAGAGCACGCTGCTGCATTGCATGGGTACGCTCGACGTGCCGACGTCGGGCAAACTGCGCTTGGCTGGAGAAGAGCTGACGACCATGAACGGCGCGCGTCTGGCCGCGGTGCGCAACCGCGAAATCGGCTTCGTTTTCCAGTTCCATCACCTGCTGCCCGAGTTCGACGCGCTCGAAAACGTCATGCTGCCCGGCTTGATCCAAGGTCGCCCCCGTAGCGAAATGGTCGAGCGTGCCAAGCGCCTGCTCGACGAAGTGAAGATGGGCCATCGCGCCAGCCACCGCCCGGGCGAAATGAGTGGCGGCGAGCAGCAGCGCATCGCCGTGGCGCGTGCGTTGGTGCTCGAGCCCAAGCTGCTCTTGGCAGATGAGCCGACCGGCAACCTGGACAGCGCGACCGGCGACGCGATGCACGACCTGTTCTTCGAGATCAACCGCAAGCACGACACCACCATCGTGGTCGTGACGCACAATCCAGCCTTCGCCGAGAGCATGCCGCGCGTCGTGCGTATGCGTGATGGCCAGGTCGACAGCGACGACGTGGGCAAGGCAGCGCGGCCGAGGCTTCTACGGGATCAACCGGCCGAACCCGCAGCGTCCGACTACCCCGGCTGAAAAAGACGCCGCAAACCCCAAAAAAAGTGCCTAAGGCTTCGTTCGCTTTTCATTGATCGAAGACCGACCTCGCCTAGCCGAGGCGCTGTGAGCGCATCGGACGCGCGCTCGCTCAGCGGTCATGCGGGGCTGCCAACACCCGGTGCACCGAGTCCGGCAAGACACCGGCTCGATCGGCGGCGGCCACCAACTCGGCGTTGTACGGCAAATCCGTCAGGAAACCGCGCGCATAGGGTGAACCAACGAGACCGTTCAGGCGGCGCACCAATGGCCGAATGCTCTTGCTCAGTGCATCGAGGGCTCCGAGCTCGTCGTCCAGTTGGTTGCAGGCCTTGTGCAATGTCAGAAACACCGGCGCTTCGTTGAGCAAGCTGGGAGCGCCTTGCTCGAGCAGCTCGGAGGCTTCGCGCGCGATGCGCACTGCTTGTTCCGGGTCGCCTGAGAGACGTTCTGCCTCTGCCCAGGCTCCTAGCGCGACCGGGAGCACGTCGAGGTGCCCCAGGTTCCGGTAGCTCGCGACCGTCATGCGCAACAAGGCGAGTGCGCGACTGCGTGCCGCCTCCGTGTTGCCCTGCAACAGCTCGACGCCGCGGTAGAAGAGTACGCCCAAATTCGATCGATCAGGCGCCGCCCAGTGCCCGGCGGCGACCGCGTCGGCTTCGGCTCGGGTCTCAGCCAAGTATCCATCGAGTCGCCGATCGTTGCCGTAGAGACTGGCCCAACCCAGTAGGTTCATCTGGGCGTGGCGCACGGCGCCGGCACTGCCGATCGTTTCGGCCAGCACGAACCCTCGTTCGAGGGCTTCGCGTGCTTCGTGGCGAGCGCCCACCGTAGAGAGCGCGAAGCCCAGGTTGGTCGTGAGCATCGATTCCCGCTCTTTGAGGCCGGCTTCGCGGGCCGCACCGACGGCGCTGCGTCGTGCATCGAGCGCCGCAGACACGGCGCCCTTGGCCTGTCGAATGATGGCCAAGGTCTGGTAGGCGTCGACGCGCGCGCCGGGCACCTCGCGGCTCGAAAGGTCGAGCAAGCGCTGCGCCTCGCCTTCGGCGGTCACGAAGTCGCCGCGAAAAGCTGCGCGCGTCGCGAGCGCTGCCGAACAACGAGCGACTTCGTCTGGCAAGCCGAGGGTTGCTGCTGCGTGCAGCGCTTCGGCCAAGCGCTCGCTGATATCGAGGCCGATGCCACGCGCATCATCGTAACGGGCGCGCGCGCCTCGCGCGAAGACCTGACTCGCCTCATCGAGTGCGTTGTCTTCCATGGCCGTTACTGCGGTGTCGCGATCGGCCGCGCGCGGATCGAGGCGCGCCCAAGCTTCGTCGAGGGTGCGCGCTCGACGATGGGCTACCGGCCCGCTTTCCGCGAAGGCCAAGGCGCGATCGGCCATGCTCAGCGCATCGTTCAGTGCGTGTGCCGTCAGGGCGCGCTGCGCAGCGCGTTCCCAGTGCTCTGCTGCCAGAGCGTGTTCCTGTCCCAGGTCGAGGTGTCCAGCGACGGTCGCTGCGTCGCCACCCATGCTGGAGAGCCAGCGCCCAGCCAAGGCATGCAGCTCGATCCGATGCGTCTCGGCGAGCGAAGAGTAGGCGACGTCGCGAATCAGAGCGTGCTTGAACAAGAACTCGCGGGTGCCGGCGAAACGACTGGCGCTCTGTTCGATCAAGATCTCGTGCGCCGACAGGTCGACCATTAGCTCGCTCGCACGGGGCAGCCCGAGAGCGACGAGTGCGCTATCCCAAGTGGCCAAGCCCAGCACGCTGAGGCGGCCCACGGCGTCGCGGGCGTCCGCATCCAGAGCATCGAGGCTGACTTGAATGGCTGCCTCGATGGTCGGTGCATTGCTGCCCTCCCGTCCCAGCGCGGCGAGACGCGCCAACTCTTCCGCAAACAGCGGCGAGCCGCCCGCTTGTACCGCGATGCTCTCGATTCGCTCGGCTGTCGTGTCGGGGCCCAAGACGGCTTGTGCGATGGCGCGCGCGGCTTGCTTCGAAATGGGCAAGAGATCGATGCGCAGCCGATGGCGTTGCTGAAATCGCCCTTCATTTTCGGCCCAAAACTGTGGCCGTACGCAGGCGAGCAACAGGATGGCATTGGTCGTCGAACGGCCAAGTAAGTGGTCGAGCCAGAGAATGCTCTCGGCGTCCGCCCACTGTAGGTCCTCCATGACCAGCACCAGCGGCTCGAGCGAAAGGGTGTGCGCGACCAGCTCGGTCATCGATACCCACAGAGCATCGCGTGCGCCGGCCGCGCTCACGCCCTGGGGGAGCGGCTCGTTGACCAATAGGCGCGCGAGCAAGCGGTGGTTGTCGCCGGCGGCATCCTTGAGCGTCGTCGGCCCGAGGCTTTCGAGGATGGCTTGCTCGGCCTCGAGAACCGTGGAGCCCTTGCGCAGCTCGATCAATGAACCGAGTACGTCCGCGGCCGCGCCAAGAGCGTGACGGCGACCATACGCATCACTGCGTTGGACGACGATGCGGGGCGGTACGGCCGCGCTCGAGATGCGGGCGATCGATTCGCGCTGCAAGCGGCTCTTGCCGATGCCGGGTGGGCCGACGACGGTGACCACCATCGAGTGTGCGTCCACGCGACTCCGCTCATAGGCACTCAAAATCTGAGCCAATTCGGCTTCTCGACCGACGAACGGCGCGCCGCCACTGCGTTCCGGCCCAGCACGCACCGGAGAGCCGACGATGGCCGAGCCGTCGTCGCGGATGCGGAACTCGTGCCGTCCGCGCCCGAGCTCAGCCGTGGTGGCGTCGACCAACAATTGCGTCGCTCGCGCTTCGCGCGCGAGCGACGCCGCTCGGTCGACGACTTCGCCGACGGGGTAGGCTGCGTGTTCGCTTCCTCTGCTCCGCACTTGGGCTCGCCCGCTGGCGATGCCGACTGCTGCGCCAAGTTGAGCGAGCCTCTGGCCGAGTTCGAGGGCCGCCTGGGCCTCGCGCCCCGTGGCCTGATGGACGCCCAAATGAGCTACGACTGCCTCGGCGCCGAGGGGCACTGCGTCAGCGCCTTGATTGCGGAGCTCGTCGAGCGATCGGTCTCGGACGTGCGCGTTTTCGAAGCCGACTGCGACGATTGTCGTTACCAAACGCGAGGCGCCGGTCCCGAGCCGACCCGACGGCTCGTTGTCGCCAAAGCCGGTCGGCGCCTCGTCGTCGAGACATTCGAGCAAGCGTGCTTCGACTTCGGCCGCAGAGGCGGGACGATGCGCAGCGTCAGTGCGCAGCAGCAGGTCGACGACCTCGTCCAACCGACTCGGCAGATCCGGTCGAAACAGCGACATCCGGGGAGCAGGGGTGGTTGCGAGCCGCGCTAGGGTGGCGATGGCGCTCTGGCCCTGATGCGGAGGGCGTCCGACGAGTAGCTCGAACAGCGTGGCGCCCAGCGAATACAGATCGGAGCGGGCGTCGACGCTGCCGTCGCCACGCGCCTGTTCGGGAGACATGTACGCCGGAGTACCGGACAGCTCGGAATTGGCCTCTCGGCTGGCGATGCCAAAATCGATCAAGACTGGTTCCATGCCGAGCTCGGCCCCGAAGTTCGGCTCGAATGAGCCGCGCAACAGAATGTTCTCCGGCTTGAGATCACGGTGAACGATACCAGCCGCGTGCGCGGCTTGGAGCGCTCGTGCCGTGAGCGCTCCAAGAGCAGTGACCTGCCGAGTCGACAAAGGTGAGGACGCATGGCGCGCCCGCAACGTGCCGCCCTCGAGCCACTCCATCGCCAGGAAGGGCAAGTCCAGGTCGCGGAGGAAGCCCGCTTCCCAGATCTTGATGATCCCCGGATGGTCGACGCCGTCGAGTAGCGCGGCTTCGCGCAGACCGGGATGAGCTTCGTGATCCCCCGCCCAGCCGGTCAGCAGCTTGAGAGCCACGGGGCGTTGCAGTGCCAGGTCGAATGCCCGATAGACTGACGCAGAGGCGCCTGCACCAACCTGATGCTCGATCAGGAAGCGCCCGTCGACGGGGGCGTCGAAATGGGGGGGCAGCTGCACGCGACGAGCCTAGCTCGCGCGGGGCCCGGGCGTCGATCCGTGCCGCCCCGCGCTCACTTGGGGGCGAAAGCGCGCTCGATCAAGTAATGACCTTGCTCGCCGCTGTTGCCCATCTCGAAACCCTGGGCTTCGAGCAGGGCTGACGTTTCGGTCAACATGTCGGGGCTCCCGCACAGCATGAGCCGATCGCTCTCGAGACTCAGGGGCGGAACGTCGAGATCGGTGAAGACCTTGCCGCTCCGAAACAGATCCGTGATGCGACCTTGGTACTGAGCGGGTTCGCGCGTCACGGTCGGGTAGTAGATGAGCTTCTTCTTCACTTCTTCGCCGAAGTACTCATTGTTGGGTAGCTCTTCGCGAATGAACTCTCCGTACGCCAGGTCGACCGCGTTGCGGCAGGTGTGGGTCAGGATCACTCGTTCGAAGCGCTCGTAGGTTTCGGGGTCCTTGATCACGCTCAGGAAGGGCGCGAGCCCGGTGCCGGTTGAGAGCAGCCAGAGCGTTTTGCCGGGCAAGAGGTTGCCGAGAATCAGCGTACCGGTCGGCTTGGTGCCCACCAGCAACGTGTCGCCCACCTGGATGTGCTGCAGGCGCGAGGTGAGCGGGCCGTTCTGAACCTTGATCGAGAAGAACTCCAAATTTTCTTCGTGGCTGGCGCTCACCATGGAATAGGCGCGCAACAGGGGGCGAGCGCCTTCTTCGCCTTCGAGGCCGATCATCACGAACTGACCGTTTTCGAAGCGGAAGCCGGCGCTGCGGGTGGCTTTGATCGTGAAGAGGCTGTCGGTCCAATGATGAACTGACAGAACGCGTTCGTGTGTGAAGTTGGCCATGAAATCCGAGCGGGAGGCGGAATCTGATTTTCATTGCCCAGCAAGTCAAGTCCTGGGCAGCAAACGGCCAGGGGTGAGGCTCACGGCCTACGACTGCGTGGAGGACGTCGCGAGCGGCTGCGCGCTATTGGCGCTTCTTCCGGTGGGCTCGGAATTGGGGGTTCGTCCGCTTCCTGCGCCACCAGGTCGGCAACCCCAATCACGTCCGACTGGGCGCGGGCGGCTGCTGCCAGCAAGAGCCCACGAAGCTCCTCGTCGTTGCCGTGAAACGGCCGTTCGATCAGCTCCGCGAAAGCGCCCCTGTCCATACCGAGCGGGGCTCCGCGTTGGGCGAGGCCGATGCGGGCTAGTTCGAACAGCACCAAAGAACGCAGGTCTTCTGGACGGTCTGCCAGGGCCGGCAAGGCTATGACGGAGCCGTGCGCTGCACGACCCAGCGCAGGCGAAAGGACGATGCGCGGGTCGCGACTGACAGCGAGTCGAACCGGCGTTCGAACGAGGGCTTCGGCCAGGGCGTCTTGCGCTTCTGGGGGAAGAGCTCCGAGTTGGAGCAAGAGCAGCGTTCCGCCTTGCGCGCGGGTCACTGGCGACAGGCCGAGCGCGCTTTCGTCCGCATAGGTAGCTGGGTCGCGCGCACCTTTTTGGGTGGCGTCGAACACGACCAAGGGTCCGGGGGCGGACGCTCCAACGGCGCTCAAGTGAAAGTGGGCGGCCCAGGGGCGCGGGTCGACGCCCGGTGGCGTGGCGAACTCGATCCGTTGCGCATCGCGCGCGTTTTCGATGTCCTGCAAGCAGATGCGGGCGCGCGGACTGTGGCCCGCCACGGTCAAAACCTCGAACAAGGCCGCAGCATCTTGGCTGTGCATACGCTCGGTGCCGTCGAGCCGGGCCCGAAGATCGGCCGTCTCTTCCAGCGATTGTTCGGCAGATTTTCGAACCTCGAGTTCGCGATGACGCGAGCGAGCCAGGGCCGAATTCACCGCCAAGAGGCCGGTCATCCGGCGGCCCAATCGTCCGAGCGCCTGAGCCTCTTCGAGCGCCAGGTTCGATTTGCGCTTTCCCGCGGGTAGGACCAAGAGGCCGACGCCGCCTTCGTCATCGACCAGCGCGGTCGCTGTCTTGGCCCCCCAGCTGTCGAACCAGGCGACGATGGGGCGCACCTTGGGGTCCCGGATCTGGGCGCGTTGAACCGTTTCGCGCCGCAAAGTGAGTTCGGGCTCACCGAGCGCGAGCAGGAGCACACCGCGCGGGAACTCGATCTTTCGAGTCGACAGGTAGCCGGCTACGTCCACGCTCAGCAGAGCTTCGGGCTCGACGCGAAACAGTTCCGGGCGCGCCTCACTCGTCGGCTCGGCCACTCGCAGGGCGCGCAAGGCTTCGCGGAGCGCCACGTCCGGCTCCGGCTGCAGAGCCGCGTCCATCGCTTGCTCGCTTGCGACGAGCCAACGCGAGCCTTCGGGACCGAGCGGTGCGGCGAGAGAGCGAGCCATGAGACCCGCGAGCAGACTGAGCGCAGTTGTTGCAAATGCGACCGGCGCGGGGTGTTCGGGCAGGCTCATCGCGAAATGCGCGCCAAGCAGGGCCACGGGCGCGCCAAGTAGGATCAGTCCGAGTGTGGCACGCACTGCCCGAGTCACGACCGCTGCATCCACCACCAGCTTGGTCAGCAGGATGCCCACTGCGGTGAGGACCAAGCTGGCGGCAGCCACGCGTTCGGCGGGAGCGACGTCGACCCAGGACGCGCCGACTGCGACGAGGGTGCCGGCCAAACCGAGCGAGAGACTGGACCGGGCGCGATCGGCAACGCCCAGCTCGAGACCGCGCAGCAGCAAGACGCGCACTTCAGCGGCACAAAAGAGCAACAAGCTGCCGAGAACGGCGAATACCAAAGCCGCGTCGAAGGCCAACGGATCAAGATCCACATACTGCGGAAAGAGCGTTGCAAGGATCGAGGCCATGCAAGTCAAACTCCACACCGCCAGGGCGACCAACAGCGCATCGCGCGACTGCGCAACGCGGTGCCCCCGCAGTAGGCCAGGCGGTCCCTCGACGCGCGCGATGGCCAACAACGCGCCAGCACTGCACGCCAGCAGTCCGGCACTCTGTGCCGCGTCGAGCCCGGGTGAGCGGCTGGCTGCGAAGAAGCTCGCCGCGAACAAGCCAACACCAAAAACTACGGCACGCGTCGCGGTCGGCGAACCCAGCAACTTGCCGCTCTGGTAGCCGCGCTCGACGAAGCGCAGCGAAAGCGCGACGCCGAGCGGCGCGAGCAGCAGCAAATAGCGGGCCGAACCCCCCTCGGAGGCGAACACGGCCAGGGCCACGTAGGCGACGATGGCCGTAGGAAGCAGAAAGCCGCGCTGCCCGCCGATCATGAGGCGACGCTATCCTTCGGCCGCCCACCATCCAAGAGCGGGTTGCCCGTGCAGGCAGGCACGGGAAAAGGCCGTCCAGCGCTCGTCATTCGTTTTTCGTCGCCCGCTGCTGGACGGATCCGGAGAACCGGCCGACCCTAGACAGGTGACGAGGCTCGCCACGCCTGGACGAGAGCCCCACCCCGCTTCGGCTGGGTGTGCTGGCCCGGTATCCTTCGGTTTCGTCGGCCAGCGGCCTCGTCGGCTCGAGTCGTCCAGCGACTCTCGTCGCAACCCACATCGTTCGATCAGAAAGTAGCGGATGAAAAAGAACTACGTCCTCGACACCAACGTTCTGCTGCACGATCCGCAGTCCATCTACAAGTTCGAAGACAACGACCTCCTGATTCCGATTTACGTCATCGAAGAGATCGACAATTTCAAACGCGATGCGGGAGAGCGCGGGCGCAACGCGCGCGCTGTCGTGCGTAACCTGGACGCGCTCCGCGAACTGGGAGGGACGTTGGCCCAGTCGGTGCCGGTCGGCGACGGCGGAACGCTGCGGGTGTTCGTTCCGAGCAAAAAACTGGTGCTTTCAATCGCGCTGAACCCCAATTCGGGAGACAACGCGATCTTGCAAGCCGCGCTCGATATTCGCGATTCCGCACCGGATCGCCCGACCATTTTCGTGACCATGGACGTCTCGCTGCGCATTCGGGCCGATGCGCTCGGTCTGGCCACTCAGGCCTACGAGAACCAGACGGTCGACCCAGAGTCCCTCGAGTCGGCCGTCCACGAGCTGATTGTCAGCACGAGTCAGATGGAGACATTCTTCAAGGAGGGTCGAGTCGCCGTCGATGCGCCCGATCTCCCGGCAAACGGCAGCGTCATGCTGCGCGGACCCAATCCCCAAGACCGCACCGGCCTTGGACGCTTCGAGAAGGTCAAGGGCACGGTGCGCGCTCTCATCACTCCGCGTGAAGGCGTCGCCGGTATTCGGCCACGCAATCGCGAGCAGTCGTTCGCACTCGACCTGTTGCTCGACGATTCCGTGAAGATCGTGACGTTGCTGGGCATGGCGGGGACGGGCAAGACGCTGCTTGCGCTGGCGGCCGGGCTCACCAAAGTGGTCGAAGACGGAGCCTATTCGAGGCTGTTGATCAGCCGACCGGTCATGCCGCTCGGCCGCGACATTGGGTTCTTGCCCGGTGACGTCGACGAAAAAATGGCTCCTTGGATGCAGCCGCTCTACGACAATCTCGAGTATCTGCTGGTGACCGGTGGTAGCAAGCGTCGGGGCAGCCGGGGGTTCGAGGAGCTGCTCGACAGCGGGCAGATTCAGGTCGAGCCGTTGACGTACATCCGGGGGCGGAGCCTGCCTCAGCAGTTCGTGATCGTCGACGAAGCGCAGAACCTGACGCCCCACGAAGTAAAGACGGTCGTGACGCGCTGTGGTGAGGGGACCAAGATCGTCCTCACCGGCGACCCCTTTCAGATCGACAATCCCTATGTCGACGAGACGAGCAATGGACTTTCGGTAACCGCCGATCGCCTCAAGAACGAGGCATTGGTCGGTCATGTGCTGCTCTCCAAGGGCGAACGCAGCGAGCTGTCGAACTTGGCCGCCAGCAAGCTCTGATCTCCGTCGTTGGGGAGGGACTACGTGGACGAACGGCAAGCGCTTCTCGCTCGAACCGAGCAGCGCTTGTTGGGCGTGGAACAGCGCGTTGGGCTGCTCAGTCGCATGTCGCCCAAGAACTTTCAACTGGTCATCGAGCAGTGGATCGGCGACGACCGGCCAACAGCCTTCGTCTACGAACGACCGGTCGATTGGAGCGCCGAGTGGATACTGCTGGAGGCCTTGGAGCGTGAGCTGTCGAGCTGGGGGAGCGATGTCGTCGTTCAGCTGCTCGTGGGACGCATCGCTGAGCTGGCCCTCGAACTCCGACTCGTCGAGGTCTGCGGCTGCGCGGATGTCGCACGGCTGAGCGCCGAGCGCTTCTCGTTCGACGCCTCGGAACGCGAGAGCGCACGAGCATTGGCCGCCAGTTGGCTTGCCGAGCCGGACCCCGCCCAGAGCAAGGCTGAACGGGACTCGTGGCCCCTCTTGGCGTCCAGCTTGTCGCGCCATCCGGGCGTCGTCGCGCTCGGCTGTCCCGTGGTCGAGGCGGACATCGTTTCGCTCGCAGCCGTGGCAGGTGAACGGCTCTTGGTTCGGCGCGGGGCACGCGTGTCGCCACGCGAAGCCGAACGCATATTCGTGCACGAAGTGGGCGCGCATCTCGCGCCTCGGCTCCGAGCCGTGCGCGAAGGCCCACCGTTTCGCGTCGGCACCGCTGGCTCGGCCGAAGACGAGGAAGGACGCGCCGTCTTGCTCGAAGAGCGCAACGGCCTTCTCGACGTTGCGCGGCGACGGGAACTCGCAGCGCGCTGTGTCGCCGCCGAGGCGGCTCTGGCTGGCGCCGACGCGAGCGAGATCTTGGGACGCCTCACAGCCCACGGTTTGCAAGACGAACTCGCTCGCCGGTTGGCTCTTCGCGCGGTACGGGGTGGCGGGGCGACAGGAGGTGGGCTCGGTCGCGAAGTCGTTTACCTCGCAGGCTACTTGCGCGTCGTGTCTGCTCTCGGCGAGGCGCCCGAACTCGAGACTTGGATGACTCGGGGGCGCATTTCCATCGCCGGTGCGCGCGCCCTCGGGACTAGAGTGTGAAGTCGACGACCACCGGCGTGTGGTCGGAAGGCTTGTCCCAGCCTCGCGGAGCCTTGTCGATATGCGCGCGGGCGATCCCCGCAGCGACCGCGCGACTCACGAACAGGTAGTCGATGCGCAAGCCACGGTCGCGTCGAAAGGCTGCCATACGATAATCCCACCAACTGAAAAGTCCGCCCGCAGGCTCGAGTAGTCGGAATGCGTCGCTGAGGCCAAAGGCGAGCAGCCGGTCGACTGCTGCACGCTCGACACTCGTGAAATGGATCTGCCCCGCCATGGCCAACGGGTCGAACACATCCCGTTCGTCGTGGGCGACGTTGAAGTCTCCGCCCATGACGAGAGGGCTCTCGGGATCGCAAGTTTTGTCGAGCGTGACACGCAGGCGCTCGAGCCAAGCGAGTTTCTCGGCGTATGCGGGCGAGTCCAGAGACTTACCGTTGGGTACGTAGATCGAAAAGACACGCACGCCACGTACGTTCGCGGAGATGGCGCGTCGGTCTTCTTCGGGCGGCGAATCCCACAAACCGACGCGCACGTCGCTGATGGGATGGCGCGCCAAGATGGCGACGCCGTTGTAGCTACGCTGACCCGTGCGCACCGTCTCGTAGCCGAGGCGCGAGAACGTGTCCGTGGGGAATTCGTTGTCGGTTACCTTCGTCTCTTGCAGACAGAGGACGTCCGGAGACTCCAGGGCAAGCCACTTCTCGACGTGGTCGAGGCGCGCCCTGAGCGAGTTCACGTTCCACGTCGCGACGCGCATGGGCTTGCCGGACATTCCTGACTCGGTGTGCACAGGGATTGCCTGCTAGCGAGCCGGAACCCTTTTTTCAACCTCCGAGCGACAGTGGACCGATGTGACTTCGCAACAGGCGCTTGTTCCTCAGGCGGAGGCCCGCTACGCAGGCTCATCGTGCAGCCGTTCCCGCAACGCGTAGTGTACTCGATGGGGACAGGCGTGGCCCTTTGGGCGCTGTCCCTTCTAGCCTCGCCCCATGTCGCCTGGGCGCAGACGTCCTCGGCACCCAGCCCGGCGCTTGCGCCCCAGCCGGTCGTCATTGCACCCGAACTCGACCATTACGAGCCACCGGTGTACCCCACTGAGGCCGCAGCGCAGGGCCTGCAGGCTCAAGTTCGCCTGCTCATCACCGTCGACGTTGACGGCACGGTCAGTGAGCCAGCCGTCGCCGAATCCGTCGGCAACGGCTTCGACGAAGCCGCGTTGGACGCGGCCCGACGTCTGACGTTCAGGCCGGCCACGGTCGATGGCAAGCCGCGCAAGGTGCGCATCGGCTTTCAGTACTCTTTCACGCTGGAAGCACCCGCCGAGGCGCCACCGGTCGAAGAAGCACCTCGCATCGGCAATCTTTCGGGCACGATTGTTCTCTCCGGAACCGAGACTGCCTTACCAGGTGTTCGAGTGGTGTTGCGCGACGCGCTTGGCCTTGAGTATCCAGCCAGCACCGATGGCTCTGGACGCTGGCTTGTCGAAGGACTCACTCCGGGACCTTACGTCGTGCGCATCGAGAGTGAAGGTTTCAACGCCATCACCTCCAAAGAAGAAGTGGTCGCCGGTGAGGTGACCGACGTCACCTACCGCATGACCGCTGCATCGACTGAGCTCGAAGTCGTCGTCGAGGGCGAGCGGCCGCCGCGTGAAGTCACGCGCCGGACGCTGCAACGCCGAGAGATTTCTCGTATTCCCGGCACTTCGGGTGACGCGCTGCGCTCGATCCAGAGCTTGCCGGGCGTGGCGCGGCCGCCCGGCTTGGCCGGTCTACTGATTATTCGTGGTTCGGCGCCAGCCGACAGCGAAACGTTCATCGACGGCACCAACGTCCCGCTCATCTACCACTTTGGTGGTTTGTCCAGCGTCGTTCCGACCGAGCTGCTCGACAAGATCGATTTCTATCCGGGCAACTTCTCGGTTCGCTACGGCCGACTTCAAGGCGGCGTCGTTGACGTAAAGCTGCGCGCTCCAAACAGCGATTGCTACGGTCCTTACGGCGAAGCGACGGGTAAGAAGGGCTGCTATCACGGCATGGCGCAGGTCGACCTGATCGACGGGCGGCTCATGCTTCAGGGCCCTCTGCCTGGCCTCAAAGACTGGACCTTTGCGGCGGCCGGTCGGCGCAGTTGGATCGACACTTGGCTCAAACCCGTGCTCGAAAGTGCCGGGTCGAGCGTGACTTCGGCGCCCGTCTACTACGATTATCAACTGATAGTGGAGCGCAATCGCGGTCCGGGCGATAAGCTGAGTCTGCGATTTTTTGGCTCGGACGACAGCTTCGAGACCATCGTCACGAGTCCGTCAGCGAGCGACCCGGGCGTGGGCGGCAACATCCGCTTCGCCACCTCGTTCTATCGCGGTCAGATCCTCTATCAGAAAGATCTGACTCGAAACGTGACGTTGGACACGATGCTTTCGGTCGGTGGCCAGGCGATCGATTTCGGTCTTGGCGGCAACCTGAAGCTCCAGCTCACCACCATTCCCATCGTGATGCGCAGCGAGCTTGGCTTCAAGCTGCACCAGACCACACGCCTCAACGTTGGCCTGGATTTCCTCGCGGGGCCCTTTGACGTGCTTGTGCGCGCGCCGCCGTTGCCGCGACCGGGCGAAGCTGTCTCGGGCCCCTTGGCGACTACGCCCCCACGAGAGACGCAGTCGAACGGCTTCAGCTTTCGACCCGGTTGGTACGCCGACGTGGAGTGGCAGCCGAACAAGCGCCTGCGCGTCGTCCCCGGCGCGCGCGTCGACTACGCCCAAGACTCGGGGCACGCCGACTTGAGCCCGCGCTTGAACGCGCGCTACTCCGTCGTCCTGCCCGAGGAGCGGCGTTGGGGCGGCAAGCCACTCAAGACCGTGCTCAAGGCGGGCATTGGTAAATTTAGCCAGCCACCAGCGTTTCAAGAGACGGACCCGGTGTTCGGCACCCCGCAGCTCTACTCGAACAACGCCATTCACTACGCATTCGGCGTCGAGCAGGGCCTGACCGAGCAGGTCGAAATTTCTGTCGAAGGTTTCTACAAGGACCTCTACGGTTCGGTGAGTCGGGCGCCCAACTCCAGCGGCAATTTTACCTACGGCAACCAGGGTAGCGGTCAGGTGATCGGCCTGGAGACATTGCTCAAGTACAACCCGGATGCGCGCTTCTTCGGTTGGTTGGCGTACACGGTCAGCGAGAGCTTGCGGCGCAACTGCGGAAACGCCAACGATCCGACCTGCGACGCTTATCGTTTCCAGTACGACCAGACGCACAATCTGATCGTCTTGGGCAGCTATCGCCTCGGTGACGGCTGGGAAGTGGGCGCGCGCTTCCGCATCGTCAGCGGCCCCCTTGCAACACCCAAGGTGCCTTCGCCCGCGTTGCCCTCGATCTATTCGGGTGACGCCGGCACTTACCTGGGTATCGACGGGCAAGCGTTCAGTGAGCGCTTACCTCTCTTTCATCAGCTGGATTTCCGTCTCGACAAGCGCTGGCAGTTTCGCGACTGGCGCATGAACGCCTATCTGGACATCCAGAACCTGTACAACCATCCCGCTGTCGAGGCCTACGTGTACAACTACGACTTCAGTCAAAAAGCCTACCAAACGGGTTTGCCGATCTTGCCCAGCATCGGCGTCCGAGGAGAGTTCTGATGGCCAAGCTCGAGCTGCGCTCACGGCTTGCACGCTACTTGCCGCTGCTGGGTCTCGGCTTTGGCTCGCTGCTCGCGCTCGCGGCCGGCTGCGGTCCCGAACTCGACAGCATCAGCAACATCAACACCCTGCGAGTCCTTGGGCTCAAGAAGTCCGCGCCCTACGCGCGTCCCGGCGAGAAGGTGCAGCTCGAGCTGTTGTGGGAAGACGCAGGCGCCGCCAAGCCACGCAAGGTCGAACGCTTCATCGGCTTTTGGTGCGTGAACCCCCTCGGCGATTTGTTCGGCCAGTGTTTGGCCCAGCCACCCAACGTCACGCCTCAGTTCGCCTTCGATCAGGACAGCTTCGCGATCACCCTGCCCGAAGACATGGTGCGCCAGTCGGCGACCGATCCGAACTTGCCGCCCTACGGCGTCGCCTACGTGTTTTACGGTGCTTGCGCGGGACATCTGACGTTGAACGGTCAGCTTCCCGACCTGGGTTTGGGGGGCGCGGGCGGCTCGGCTGGTCCGTCTCCGGGACTCGGTGCGGGTGGTGTCACGCCGACCCAGTTTGCGGCGATTCCGACTTGCATCGACGACGACGGCAACGAGCTTGGCTCGGCCGATTTCGTCGTCGCTTACTCGGCCATTTACGCTTACCGAGATCTTCGCAACCAGAACCCGATCGTAACCGGCTTTCGAGTACAGGGCAAAGACGTGGCGGTCGACTGCATCGACGACGATTGCGTGGGCAAACCCTTCGCGGTCGCCGATGCCGGGAAATGTACGCCCGACGTCGTCTGCGTCGATGCATGCAAGGACGATGGCGCCGCAACCTGCCCCGAGATTCCGATCCAACCGATCATCGATCAGAAGAGCGCCGAAAAAGACGAAGTCGCCCAGGTAGCCTACGACAACGACATCGAAGAAGCGCTTTGGGTGAGTTACTTCACCGACCGTGGCATCCCCAGCGACGCGTTGCGGCTGGTCAACGACGCGACCACGGGCTGGAACGAGAGCTACGGAACATCGCTTTTGGCGCCCAAAACTACGGGCCCGCTACGGATTTGGGCCGTTGTTCGCGACAATCGAGGCGGGATCGCCTGGGTTCGCGTGCCCGCCTATGTGCAGTGAGCCTCCCTCCCACAGCACGATCTTGTTGCCGTAGGCGGGCGGCGGAGCGTGCAGGGGAGTCGGGGAGTCCCTACCGGGCAGCTGCGGCTGAGGGGGGTCGCGCTGGGCTTGCCGAAGCACTGGCGCGCTCCGTGGTCGTTGCGCGGCGGCTGTGCAGCCGGTCGAGAAACCGAGTAGCAGACACACGCACAAGCACACCGCCCAAGACCTCACGACAGACCTCCGGTCTCGACAAATCTGCACAATCGCAGAGCTGCCCGACCCTAGAAATCTGACACGTCCCGAAGAACGCGCCAGATTTCATTCAGGTGTCGAGAAACGCGATCAGCGGGGCGTCAGCTTCGACCACGCAAATCCGCCACACCCCGTCTCGAGGTCCTTGGCGTCAGCTGCTGGCGTACTGTTTGCCGCTTGTTCGTCGGCTGCGTCGAACGCGGTTTGGCAGTAATAGAGATCGTCGCCGTCGAACGTCCAGTCGAAACGACTCCACAGGCAGGGGTTGTACGTATTGGCTTCGTCGTTGCGCGCAATCGCGAAGTTGCCTGCGTTGTCGGTGGAGCTGAAGGAATAGATGCCAATGCTCTTCACGTCGGCACCGATGGTCTCGATGCGGCTCGCGCTGATCACCATTTCGCCGCCGTAACTGTCGTCGTAGCTGCCGACGATCTCGATTTCTTCGCCTCCGGCCCCCCCAGCGCCTCCGCCCCCCCCAGCGGCGAGCTCGGGCGCTTCACAACTCGCGGGCGCACCGCCCGTTCCAGTGCCGCCGGTTCCAGAGCCACCTTGTCCACCGTTGCCACCGGCGTCCGCGACCGGGGCGTCGTTCGAACAGCCGGCGACCGAAAGGGATCCACCAAGCACCACGAGACTAGTCAGACCTACAACACGCCACACTGAATTGTTCAATTTGCTCATTTTGTTCTCCTGACGAATCACCCCGATTCGCCATGCCGGGAAATTCCGGCGGGTGAGAGCAGTCGCAGGGCAACCATCGAACGCACGTGGAGCTGTCAGGCAGCCTTCACGATGCACCACGCCCCGCGGTGCTCGATGCGACGGCCTCCCAAGGCAGTCGCGTCGCAGTCGAAGGCCGGTCTCCTGGCTCCCGGATCGTTCTCCCGCAGGTCCTTCCCAAGTGCCGAAGTCGCCTTCGGTTGCTCAGTGGATGCCGTTCTCTCGAACAGCCCTGACGTTCGTCCCCGGTTACAGTGGCGGGGGCCGCGTTGGCGTTGCACCAACTTCCCGAGCACGAACGGATGTGAATCCGTCCGTGCAACGCCTTCGCTTGCGAGAAGTCGGGGGTGCCGACTTCCGGCGCAGCGCCTACCAGATCGAGCTGAGCGCGTCTACCGGCCCAGCGTCCAAGGGTCAGGATGTACGCGGAAAATCGTGCAGGCACGCGACGCACGCGCCGGCGCGTGGCCATTTCTCACAAGCTTCAAAGATTTCATCGTGTTGCGTGGACACGGTAAATCCGCGAGTCTTTAGCCGACGGATCCCGCTTATCGGCAGGTACGGCCCACGCGATGACCCAAGGCAAGTCTCCACCACCACTCGCACCAGGTTCACTGGTCAACGATCGGTACGAAATCCGGCAGAGCCTTGGCAAGGGGGGCATGGGCGAGGTGTTCCTTGCCTATGACCGCAGCACACAAGAGCCGGTTGCGCTCAAAGTCGTGCGTGAAGAATCGCGCATGCCGGGCGACGACGAGGCGCTCCGCCAGGAGTTGTTGCT
>JBBQHO010000026.1:0-29166 GCA_038324055.1 Polyangiales bacterium
AGATGTACTCCAGGCTCAGGGAGATCGCTGTCTGGTAGTTGCGCAACTCGTGCAAAAAATGCCCGAGCGTGAGCAGCGTCGTCGTCAAGGCCGCCTGGACGCTATCGTCCGCCAGCCGATCGGCCGCGCCCAATGCCTGCTCGAGACGTACCTCTCTTTGCTTGGCGACGCGTCGCCCCCTCGTCACTTCGCTGAAGACGAGCATCAAGATCACAGAGCAAATCGTGATGATCGCAATCGAGAGCTGCGGCTGGAGAAGAACGAGCAACAGCACGATGGGTGCGGCAATGGTCAGGCCCAGCAGAAAGCTAAAGGCGTAAAGTTGACCAGGAAAGGCGGCCAACATCATCCCGTGCACGATGGCCAGGGCGACACCGACGTCGTGCTCGGTGTTCATGGCGGCGAAGGCAAGCGCGGCCGAATAGAAGGTGTTGTCCAGTAAGGTAGCGAGGGAGCCGACAGTGCCTCGGCATTGATGCCGCCAGGCAATGTGCGTGCACGTCATGCCGATCATCACCAAGACGACCGCCTCCCAAGCGTTGCGAAACTGGCTCAGCCGGGCGAGGGGCGGGATGTAGGCAAGCCCCATCAATACCGCGATGAGCGTGCCGCCAGCCGCGAGAGTTCCCCGCGGCATCGATGCCGCCATTGCCTCATCTGGGTCACTCGATTCGAGGTAGGCGCGCCAGCGTGCTTTGAACCAGTTCCCCATTGTTCCCCCGCGAAACCCAGAGTACCGGCCAACGGGCCACTTACCCTAAAGAAACTTTCGCTGCGCTTACAGTCACCTACCCATCAGTAAGTGCCGATTGCCCGCTACTTTTTAGCTCGCCGGCAAGAGGAGAGCGAGCAAGCGGTCGAGTTCCGCCTCCACGGCGGGGCTCACGATTTCGCCGTTGGCGTCCAGCGAGCTGCGCGGGACCACCGTGGGACTGCTCCAGACAAGCTCGGCGTCAATGGCCCGCAGCGTCTGTGAAAGTGCCGCCAAGCCCAGCAGACCCCGCTCGTCGCCCTGAGACGCGCACGTCGCGGCGACGCGCTTGCCGCTCATCTCGCCGCTGCCCACCAACCAGTCCAGAGCGTTTTTCAAGCTGCCCGGAACGCCATGGCCGTACTCGGGGCTCGAAATCAGGATCGCGTCGGCGCCTTTCACCTGAGAACGCCATACGTCGACGATCGGAACGATCTCGCTCGATGCGAGCTCGCTGTTGAAGTGTGGCAGCGCACCTATCCATTGACCGAGGTGGACGTCGACGTGGGCGGGTGCACGGCGCGCCGCAAGCTGGAGCAAAGACTTGTTCACCGAACGTCGCTGCAAACTGCCGCACAGGGTCAAGAGCTTCATCGCGTCCACATCCTATCACCGGGTTCGCTCTCGACTCACTGCGAAAAGCCCAGCGGCCAAAGCGGTCGACGCCAAGAACACGAGGCTCATGGTGATGTTGGACAGGACGACGGCGACGAGGAAGACGAACGCGAGCGCCAATGCAACCAGCGGAAACAACGGATAGAGCGGCGCGACAAAAGGCCGCGCTAGCTGAGGCTCTCGCTGGCGCAGCCGAAAAAGGCTGAGAAGCGAGCTGATGTAGAGCACCAGAGCGCCAAGAACCGAGAGAGTCACGAGGCTTGCTGTGAGTGGCTGCCCGTCGATCTGCACTCCCGTGTCGGCGGCAATGGCAGCGACGCCGACGGCTCCGCCGGCCAGAATGGCCCTATTCGGAGTGCGACGCGTCGGGTGCACTCGGGCAAGCACCGCCGGCAGGTGCCCGGCACGCGCCATCGCGAAAATCTGTCGCGAGTAGCCCATGATGATACCGTGAAACGAGGCGACCAAGCCGAACAGGCCGATCCAGACGAGCATGTGGAGCCAACCGCTTCCCTCGCCCACAACGCGCTTCATCGCTTCTGGTAACGGATCGTTGCGGTTCGCAAGATCGCTCCAGTCGCCGACGCCGCCTGCACACAGCATCACCCCAAAGGCGAGGACCAGGAGCGTGGCGATGCCAGCCGAGAAGGCTCGCGGCACGGAACGCGACGGTTGCTGGGTCTCTTCGGCCGCCAAAGCCGCGCCTTCGATGGCCAAAAAGAACCAAATGGCAAATGGAATAGCTGAAAAGATGCCTGGCACGACAGCCCACGAAAAGCTGGATTCACCAGCCCAACCCCGGGCCGCGAAGCGTTCCCACGAGAAGGATGGACCCACCACGCCCATGAACACGCAGAGCTCGAAGATAGCCAGCAGCGTCACGCACAGCTCAAAGGTCGCCGCGACCGTGACGCCCCAGACGTTGAGGGCCATGAACACGAGGTAGCAGAGCAACGCGGCCAGACGTGGCTCGAGCCCCGGGAACTGCACGTGCAAATAAGCGCCAATCGAAAGAGCGATGGCGGGCGGAGCAAATACGAACTCGACCAGCGTGGCGAAGCCAGCGACGAAACCGCCCAGCGGACCGAATGCTCGCAACGAATAGGCGAAGGGTCCGCCCGCCTGCGGAATGGCGCAGGTGAGCTCGGTGAAGCTGAAGATGAACGCGACGTAGAAGAGCGCCACCAGCGACGTTGTGACCAAGAAGCCGAGTGTGCCCGCCTGAGCCCAGCCGTAGCTCCAGCCAAAATACTCGCCGGAAATGACCAAACCGACCGCCAAGCCCCAAAGGTGCAGGCTGCCAAGACTCCTTTGCAGGCGCGGAGCGTCGCTCACGATCTTCCGTCAAGCCGAGGGATGCCGGAAGAAAGTTTGAGGCCGACGCCCGTCGAGCCCAGGCGTTCGGCTTCGCGAAGGATTTGGCGCACGAGTGCCGCGGCTTCTTCGAGTCCAAGCCCGTCCGCGTGCACGTTGGAAATGCAGTTGCGCTCTGCGTCGGTCCTGCCCACTACGGGGTGCGACGTCAGGTACAGGCGATGCTGTCCGAGATGGACAGACCCGGTCGCTCACCGATGGCCACTGCGACGAAGCGCACGCCGAGCAGCTGCCCGATCTCGTCTCCCAGGGCGACACGCGCTTGCTCGGCCAACACGATGGGTGCCCACGAGACGTCACCGAGCACGCGTGCGAGTTCACGCGCCAACGGTACGGCGCGCGTTTGGACGGCGCTGGCCGAGAGCCCGTCCGCAATGACCAAACAGAAGTCGTAGGCGCCCTGATGCGTCAGTAAATGCTCTGCGTCACGCGCCACGAGCCTGCGTCCGAGATCGGGACGACGCAGGTATTCCGCCCGCTGCGCTGCTCTCGAGTGCACGCGGAGCGTCTTTTGGGGCAAGAGCTCACCGCCCAGTCGCTCGAAGTCGACGGCCGCATGCACCGCGTCGCGCGCACGGGCATGCGCGGCTTGAAAGTCGAGCAATGCCACCGTTGGCAAAGCGTCGCCAGCCCGACCGAGCCCCACGCGCGCGCGCGTGACGCTTCGAAACGCAGCGAATGGATCGACCACAGGCTTGTCGCTCACTTTGCCTCCAGAAGTTTGCCGAGCGCCAGTTGCGCTTGGCGTTCCGGCAAGAGCTGACCCGAGCTGTCGAACAAGCCGAAACGTTCGAGCCAGGCCACGAACTCCGGCGCGGGGCGCAGACCCAACAGGCGGCGTAAGCTGGTCACGTCGTGGTAACTCAAGCTCTGGTAGCTGAGCATGACGTCATCGCCTCCGGGCACCGCGATCACGAAATGCACGCCGGCATTGCCCAGCAAGAGCATCAGCGTGTCCATGTCGTCTTGGTCCGCTTCGGCGTGGTTCGTGTAGCAAACGTCGACCCCCATCGGCAGGCCCAGCAGTTTGCCCGAAAAGTGATCTTCGAGCCCCGCCCGAATGATTTGCTTGCTGTCGTAGAGGTACTCGGGGCCGATGTAGCCGACGACCGTGTTGACCAGAAGGGGATCGAAGGCGCGCGCCACGGCATAGGCGCGGCACTCCATGGTCTGTTGGTCGACCCCGTGGTGAGTACCGGACGACAATGCCGATCCTTGGCCGGTCTCGAAATACATGACCTGCTGGCCAACGGAACCGCGCCCCAGTCCCAGAGTTGCGTCACGTGCTTCCCGCAGCAGCGCAAGATCGATGCCGAAGGCGCGATTGGCCAACTCGCTGCCAGCGATCGATTGAAACATCAAGTCGAGCGGTGCTCCGTGCTCGATGGCGGCCAAACTGGTCGTCACGTGCGACAGCACACAGGTCTGCATGGGAATAGCGAAGCGCAAGCGCAGTGTATCGAGCATCCGCAAAAGTTCGACGACTTCGCGCACCGAATCTGCCGCTGGATTCACGCCAATCACGGCGTCACCCATGCCAAACGACAAGCCGTCGAGCAGCGACGCGGCGATGCCGCGCAAGTCGTCCGTCGGGTGATTCGGCTGCAGCCGCGAGCTCAAGGTTCCAGGCAGGCCCAGGGTCGTTCGGAAGGCAGAAACGACGTGGCACTTGGCCGCAACGGTCACCAGGTCCTGGTTGCGCATCAACTTGGAGACGGCTGCGACCATTTCGGGTGTCAGACCCGAGGCCAGTGCAGCCAGCTGTTCGCTGGTGGTCTCGTGCGCCAGTAGCCAATCGCGAAATTCCCCGACGGTGAGCGAGGCCACGGGCGAAAATGCGGACGTGTCGTGACCGTCGATGATCAGGCGGGTCACCTCGTCGCTCTCGTACGGAACGACCAGATCTTCGAGGAAGGTCGACAGCGGCAGATCGGCCAAGGCGCGCCGCGCGGCCACCCGAACCTCGTCGCTCTCGGCGGCGACACCAGCCAGCTCGTCACCCGAGCGGCGCGGCGAAGCCGCACCAAGCAGTGCCTTCAGGTCGGCGAAGCCATGAGTTTTCGAGCCGAAGCGCGCTTGGTACACCGGCATGACCGAGCCGAGCCTAACCCGGAATGGCTCATGGCTGCACGATGGGGGCCTGTGGGGTCGATTCCGGCTGCTTGAAATCGCGCGAGTAGATACGCACCAGCGCCAGCAGGAAGGTCACGATCAAGGGCCCCAGCACGAGCCCTACGGAGCCAAACGCGCTCAACCCGCCCAGCAAGGAGAAGAAAATGACGCCACCGTGCATGTGCATGCCCCGTTTCACGAGCAGCGGTTTGATCAAGTTGTCGACCAGGCCGACCGCCAGCACCCCCCAGATTGACAAGAATAGCGCCGCCCAAGGATGGCCCAAGGCCAAGATCAACAGCGCCGCTACCAAGCACACGCCGCCTGCTCCCACCGCAGGCACGAACGCCACCACGAAGGTCACGAGCGCGAAGAAAAACGGATGGGGCACGCCGGCTACCAAATAACCAAGGAGCGCCGCCACCGCCTGGACGCCAGAGGTGACGACTGACGAAACGATCACTGAAGCCGAGACCTTGCGAAACTCGAGCAAGAGTTCATGAGCCTGACCACGCTGGAGCGGCGAGTTGTCCTCGATCCAAGTCACGAGCGCTTTGCCGTCGACCAGGAGGAAGAACAGCGCGATCAGCATCATCGTCACCTGCAGCAGCGCTTCGCCCGTGGCGGCCAGCGCGCCGCTCACCAAGGTCGCGACCTCGCCGCCGTGCTGCCCCGCTCGCTTCTTGAGCTCCGCGTCGAGTTGTCCGGCGTCGATCGACAAGGCGCCAATCGCGCGACCCACCAAGCCGTGCAGTGACGCGGGCAGCCTGTCCAACAGACCGCTCATGCCTTCGCTGCGCACGGTCTCCGTCACGAACTGCACTCCCTTGACCGTTTCGTTGACGATGAATGCTCCGAGGCCCCCGAGCGGCAAAAGCAGCGCCAGAACGACGGCCGCGCACAAGAAGCCGGCACTCAGTTGCGGTCGGTTGCCAAGGCGCTTGGTCAGCACCTTGTGAGCCGAGAGGAGCGTCGCGGCGAAGACCGTAGCGAAGATGAAGGCCTCGGCGAACGGCCGCATGACCACGCCCACCAAAACTAGCGCGACCAAGATCAACAGAACGAAGACGCGCCGCGCCTTTTCGGGTGAACCCATGGCCCCAACCCTAGCAGCTAGGCGTGGGAGCTAGTTCCGGTAAATAGTGTTCATGAACGGCTGGCTTCGGGCTAGCATCCGCGCGCTCGTTCACCCATCGAAGAATCTGCCCCCCGGAGAGGCCCCCGCATCATGAAATTCAGGAACATCGCCTTGTGCGCGCTGTGCGCTTTGAGCACCGTAGCTTGCAAGAAAGAGGCGCCGTCGGGCGAAGCTTCGAAGGGCGCGGCCTCCGTCAGCGGGGACAAGGTAAAGAGTATCGGGCGCGCCCACTTACCCAGCGGCTGCGAGGTCGTAGTCAGTCTCGATTGGCCGCGTTTCCGTGAGCTCAAGCCCGTCAAAGGAAACATCGATCGCGAACTCACGAAGTTCGAGGCGCCTCCCGTTGCCAATGCCCCCATCGATCCAGAAGTGGCGGCAGACATGAAAAAGGCCAAAGAGTTCCTGGAAAAGACGCACATCGATTTGCGTAGAGATCCGGGCGAACTGGCCGTCTGCGCTTGGAAAATCGCCGAAGCGCAGGGCGACAAGCCTCCCTCGTTCGTGCTGGTACTCGGCGGACAGTTCATCCCAGGCGCCGCGCTCGAGGTGTTCGATTCGTTCTCTGAGCGCTTCAAGACCCTTCTGAGCCGCGCCAAGCCTGGCAGCGAGAAGAAGCCCGCACCGGAAATCATCGAGATCGCGGGCGTCAAGGTAGCCTACGACAAGGCAGAGGGTATCTACATGGGCCAGGCCAAGGACGGCGCGTTCGTGATCGCCAACGATCGTCCGGCCTTCGAGAAGTCCCTCACCGCCAACGAAGCTCACCTGGTTTACAAACTGCCCAAGGAGCCCATCGCGCTGGCGCTGACGCAGGCGGCGGCGCCGCTGGTCACTGCGCAGCTGGCCCAGTCCCCGCTAGCCCCTGCAGCCGGAGCGTTCGGAGGAGCGAACCTTGCTTACACCGAGGGGCTCATCAAGCTGCAACTCGAGCTCACCAATCCGGCAGTCATGCCTGCACTCGTCGCCAACCTGGACATGTTCATCAAGCCCAATCCGAGCATGCCCCCCAACCCGCTCAGCCAATTGTTGGCTGGAGCCAAGATGACGACCGAGGGCTCGACCCTGTCGCTCGAAGTCGTGTTACCCGAGGAGACGACTCAGGGGCTCTTGCAGCAGGCCGGCATGGGTGCTCCGCAGCCGCGCCCGCTCTATGGCGGCCCCGCAGGAATGCCTCCGGGCGCGCAAGTTCCACCCGGCACCAAACTGCCGCCTGGCACAGGGACTGCGCCCGCCACGAAGTAACGCAGAGCGCGTCTACTCGGCGGCCCGCGGCGTCAGGCACGCTTCCGCCAAAAGTTCGACCACGTCGAGTTGTCGAACTCGCTCTTCTTGACCTTCGGCCTTGAGGCCATCGGTGAGCATGGTCATGCAAAAGGGGCAGGCGCTGGCGATGACGTCTGCGCCGGTCGCGACCAACTGCTTGGTGCGCTTCACGTTCACGCGATCGTGGTTCTGCTCTTCCATGAACATCTGTGCGCCACCGGCTCCGCAACACAGGCCCTTGCTTTTGGAGAAGCGGTCGACCTCGAGCACCTCAGCTCCGATGCGCTCCAAGATCTGGCGCGGTGGATCGTAGATGCCGTTGTAGCGGCCCAGGTAGCAGGAGTCGTGGTAGGCGACCCGCGCTGACACCTGGCTCTTGGGTTCCAGCTTCTTTTCGGCCAAGAGGCCCAGCAAATAGTCAGTGTGGTGCACGACTTCGAAGCGTTCGCCGAAGTCCGGGTACTCGTTCTTCAGCGTGTTGAAGCAGTGGGGGCAGGTGGTGAGAATCTGCTTCACGCCACCTTGGGCCTTGTAGCCGCGCAAGGTCTGGATGTTGGTCTCGGCCAACATGCTGAATAGATATTCATTGCCAGCGCGACGCGCCGGATCACCCGTGCACGTTTCTTCTTCGGCCAAGATCGCGAAATCGACGCCTGCTTCTTTGAGTAGCAGAGCCGTGGCGCGCGCGATCTTCTTCGCGCGATCGTCGTAGCTGGCAGCGCAGCCGACCCAGAACAGGACTGGCGCGCTGGGGTGGTCCGCCGCCTTGGGCAGATCGAGCCCTTCGCTCCACTTGGCCCGATCGAGACGCGAGAGATTCCAGGGATTGCCGTTGACCTCCATGCCCTCGAACGGCTTGTTCAGCTCGGCCGGGAAGTCGCCGCGGATCGTCACCAGATTGCGCCGCATCTGTACGATCTTGTCGACGTAGGTGATGTTGACGGGGCACTGCTCCTCGCAGGCCCGGCAAGTGGTGCACGCCCAGAGCACGTCCGGGTCGATGACGTCGGGGACCAGGTCGCGCGTGACCAGCCGCGGGGTGTCCGCATGGATCTCGGCCAAAGCGGAGCTGAGCGGTCGTGCGCCGGTCATCACCTCGTCCTGCATTGCGTAAAGGTGATCGCGCAAATCGAGCGTCAGGTGCTTGGGCGACAGCTTCTTGCCCGTGAGTGTCGCGGGGCAGTTGTCGCTGCACCGCCCGCACTCTGTGCAAGTGTAAAAATCGAGGATGTCTTTCCACGGGAAGTGGTCGATGCGTGCGTAGCCGATACGCGCGGCGCCCATGTCGTCACTTTCCGAAGCCTTCTCCACCGCCGCCATCAAGGCCTCGGTGCTGGGCGCCAGCGGACGCAATCGACCAGGCGGGGTGAGGTCGCCGAACAGCACGTTGGGGAACGACGTGATGATGTGAAAATGCTTCGAATAGGGCAGAATATTCAGGAAGATCAGCACCAGCGAGGCGTGCGTCCAATAGCCCACCTGCGCCAAGCCAAGCAGCGTGCCCAGCGGCACATTCTGGAGCAGGACCGCCGTCAGGCTTCCGCCAGGCTCGGGGAAAACATGCCAGACCAGTTCGTTCGGAGCCGCCGAGAGCGGAGCGATCAGTTGCCTGGCGGTTGTGCAATCGATCGCGCCTGGGCTGTGGCCGCACAGGCTTGCGTACTTGTAGTTCAACACCCACGAGGCGCCGTCGTAGACGAAATCCGAGATCATCATGGTGGCGATGATGCCCAAGATCGCCAAGCCCTCGACGCTCAGGGCCATCCGCTTCTGCGGCTTGATCACCCGGTAGTAGACGAACACCGAAACACCAACGAGCACCAAGAGCGCGAATACGTCTTTGAAGAACGCGTACGCCTGGCCAAGCAGCGTGTCGGGACCGAGTATCCAAAGGTTGAAGCTAGGATCGAAGCCTCGACCCCACAGCACCAGCGTGCGGAGCAAGAGAACCACGAAGCCCAAGAAGATGAGCTGGTGAGCGAGCCCGGCCCACAGGTAGTACCGCATCTTCTTTTGGAAGAAGGCGTAGGTCCAAAGTGCCAACAGACGATCGCCGATGCGGTTGAAGCGAGTCTCCCAGGTAGGGGCTCCTACTTGGATCAGCGACCAACGGCGGCGTGCGGTCCACAAAAAGCAACCGACCAAGCAGCTGATCACGAGAGCCATGGCGACTGGGTTCATGTGTCCTTCTTCTCAGAGCCAGCCGGATAGGCGCAAGAGTCCGACGAACGTCAGGATCAGAAACGCGGCCATGATCAGGCTGCGGACCATGAGCCGCTGCCGTTCTTGGTCGCGAGCGGCACCGTCCTGCGACAAAGTCGCGATACGCTGCACACCGGCACTCGGCGCCCGCGTCGCGTCCTCGGTGCTCTCGACCACGAGCAGGAGGTGACCGCGGGGCCGCTGGGCAACGCTCGAACGGGCCCCTTGATGGGGCAGCCGCAAGGCGAACTCGCCGAGCGCGGGATCGCGCTGAGGCAAGGTCACGCGCACGGGTGGCGCAGTCTCGTCGCGTTCGACGCGCACTGCGCCCGAGCGGCCGCAGGCATCGCAGCCGCCACCGTGGCAAGCAGCGCAGACCAGCAAGCTCGGCAGTTCGACTTCAACCGTCGCACCGCTCATGAGCCATTCATGAGGAACGAGAATGCGCACTTCCGCGTCCGCTCCGCGCTCCACCTCGAGATCGATCGTCACCTTGCCGAGTGGCTGGCTCACGGCCCGAAGCTAGCGGTGTTTTCCGTGACGCGCACGAAAGCCTCGGATCCCGGCTCCCACAGTTCGACGACGAACCCGCGGGTCCTTCCCCCGGCGCGCACGCCGAGCCGCACGACCACCGGCGGTGGCGTACCCCCGAGATCTTCGAGCCGCAGGCGCACCAAATAGGTGCCTGCTTCGAGGTCGGGCCCGTCGAGCAAGACGTTCTCTTGGTTCTGCCCCTGACAAGCTTGGCCTTCGCCCGGGCAATCGCGGATCTTGGTCAGGCCGTCGCTGCTGCGCGCACCCACCTCGGCCGCTTGACCGCTCGGGCCCGTGACGGACAAGTCGACATCCACGGCGCCCTCTTGCCACGAGGCCAAAAACTGCAGCCGCCCTTGCTCGACCCCGCAGCCTTCGTCGAGCAAACCGTTGGCGTTGTCGTCGGTCGCGTTGAAGCACTGCTCGGCGACGTCCAAGCCGAGCGGCGTGGGCAAGCCTTCGATGTTCGCGGGCAACGCGCTGGAGCCGGAGCGTGCGTGCGGTCCCTCGACTCGACCGCTGCTGCAGCCGAAGAAAAGCCAAGAAAAAACGGCCCAGCGCACCAGGGGCACGACCGAGCCGTTCTTTCCGTTTCGCATGGACTTCGCGTTCAGCCCTTTTCGGGGATGGTCACCCCGGTCACGACCTTCGGATTGACGAGCTCGAAGACGGCGTCTGCCGCGAGCTTGCCAGCCGGCGTCGTCTGCTCGCGCACTGTCATCAGGACGCCCATCTCCTTCAAGAAACGCAGGGTCCGCACGGCAGCTGCGGCCTGAGCCTCGTCGCTGCCCAGGGCCATGTCGAGCAAGCGCTTGCGCAAGACGACGCGCGTGAACGAATGCGGGCCGTTGTCACCGACCAGCGTCTCGAACTGACGCTGGAGCAGCACCGGTGCCCACTCTTGAGGAGTGGCCTTGAGCTCGACGTGGCTGATGGCAATGGCGTTGTCGACGTAGCGGAACAAGACGCCCTGGCTGAGATCGTCGGTAGACCAGAAGCCAAAGCTGCGGAACCACAGGTCTTGAACCTCTTCGAGAGCGGTCTTGGGCTTGTCAGCGTAGAGCGCGATCGCGCGCGCCGCCGCGGCAGGTGAACCACCCAGAATCAACGCCAGCACGGCATCATTCATGAGCGATTCGTCACGTGCGAGCTCGAAGAGCTTGCTCTCCGTGTCGGCGTCGATGCCGCTCTTGGCGATGGCGCGAGCCACGTTGTTGCGGGTCTCGAGCGCTTGGTCCTTGTTGAGCAGCGCAAGAAGTGCCGAGGCCGTCCCGGGCACCGGTCGCTGCACCAGCGTCTCGAGCAAACACTTCCGGGTGAAAGCATCCTGCGGCGAATTCTTGGAGAACTCCTGGATCTTCTCGGCCACCTTGAGGATGGCCTCGCCTTCCGCCGTCCAAGCCAACGCAGCACAGGCGCTCTCGCGGCCACGCTCGTTGTTGTTCACGTCGGTCGCATAGGTGAGCAACGGCTCGAAGGCCTTGGGATCACCCCACTCGCTCAGACCGTCGGATGCGCCCGAGCCGAAGCAATTGAGAGACTCGCCCAGCACGGCCAAGCCACCCTGAAACATCGACTCATCCGAGACGTTGAGCTTCTCTGGACGCTTCTTGAGGCCGTCGAGCAATACGCCCCAGGACTTCTTGTCCTTGAGAGCGCCCGCGTAGCGGAGCGCACTGCGCATGATCACGAACTCTTCGGGCATGGGCGGACCCTGACCCTTCTTGGGGAGCGGCGCCTTTGGATCGGCCCACTCTTGCATGGCGGTGAGGTCCTTCACGGAGCCCATGTTGACCAGGGCGCGCAGGCCGTTGGCACTGGGCGACGTGCGCTCGTGGTTCCAGAAGATGACGGCATCTTCGGCTTGTTTGCGGACGGTCTCCAGCTGGTCCGGGTGGAGCACGCACAGATCGGAGATCATGCGAGCGGCTTCGACGCGCTCTTCGTCGCCCTTGTTCTTGAGCTCCATCTCCCAATCGTGCTGATCGCCATAGATCTTCTCGGGATCCATGCGCAAACGCTTGGCCAGCATCGGCACGGCGCGAATGTCACCAATTTGCGCCAAAGCGCGAGCGACACGGTACTGGTAGTGGACGTGCGTTTCGGCTTGCAAGTAGTCGACGAGCGCGTCGGCCGCGCGGGGATCGTTGAGCTGGTCGATCAAGCCCAAGATCTCCTTCTTGCGGAACCACTTCTGCTCCTCGTCCTCGACGCTGGTGAAAGCATAGAGCGAAAGCACCAGGCCAATGCCGCCGGCGCCGTTCTTGAGCGCTTCGAGGTACTTCTCACGCGACTCTTTGTCGGCTTCTTTCAGCTTGGCAATCAACGGATCGCGAGCCTTCTGATCGCCAATCTTGCCCAGGCCCGGAGCCGCTTGGCGGGCGACGTCGCCGTCCGCATCACCCAGCAGCTGAATGAGCGTGTCGGTCCACTGCGGCGCTGCATTGCGCGACAGCACGGTCGCCACCAACTGGCGGACCGAGGGACTCTCGTCTTTGGACAGAGCCGCGATCTTGTCGAGCGGCACCATGGCCACGATCTTGTTGGGATCGAAGGCCTGGCCCCCGCCCAAACGCTGCACGCTGGCGAGCTGGCCCGAGCGATAGAGAGTCAGGATTTCTTGGAAGTTGCTGCTTTCCCCGAGCACGACCAGGGCCCAGCCAATCTGGGGCTTCGAACCGGCGCCAGCGGTTTTTAGCGCTTCGATCAAAGCGGGCTTGGCGGCGTCGGCAGCCGGCGAGCCATAATGTGCCAACGCGGTCGCAGCCATGCCCTGCAGTTTGGGCGAAGGCGACTTGAGCAGCGCCGTCGCCAGGCCGACGCCTTCGGGGTCGCGAGCCCAAGCGAGCTGCTTGAGAGCTTCTTGCTTGATCTCCGTCAGGCCGCCTTCGTCGCCAGGCGTCGCTGCCCACTTCTTCCACTCGCCGAGCTGCTGCTCTTTGGGCAGAACGAAGATGTCCTTCATGCGGTCGGCCGCTTGCTCGACCGTCAGCTCGGTTGGAGCTTCGGTCTTGCTCATGCCCAGATAGGCAACGCCGCCGCCGAGCGCAGCAACCACCGCCACGACGGCGATGAGCTTGCCCTTGTTGCCCTTTTTGAAATCACCGTCACCGGGATCGAAGCCACCGGAGCCACCCAGACCTTGCGTGGGCGAACCGCCGCTGGGCAGGTCGTCGTCGTCTGGGGGAAAACGGGCCATCAGCATGCCCGACGGCAGACCGGCCGGTACGAGTTGGACCGGAAAAAAGAAGCGAGCGAATGCGGGACGAAGCCGGACACGGGCTTTCTCGAACATGAATCCTCCGACGATCTGCGGGGTGGGGGCGGTGCACTGTCGGAACGTCCAACAGCAGCTTCTTACCCCCGCTTTGCTGGTTTTTGGCGCGTCGGACCTTACACCAAATCCTCACGGCCGGAAGGCGAGCCGTTTTGCCTCGTGTCCCGTGCCAAGTAGCATCCACGCGAGCTTGCGCGCCGCGTGAAAAGTTCCGCCGTGCTTGTTTCCTCCCCTTGACCCACTCGAACAGCCGCACGCCCACCCCCAACGCACGTCATCCCCTGCTGATTGCAGGTCTGGTGGCAGGCGCTGCCACGCTCGCCAGTCGCACCGTGCCGAGCGCGCATGCGGCTTCGGTCATCGGCCTGATCTTTCTGGGCGCGACTTATTGGTTGTGTCTTCGCCAGGGCGAGCCCGGCGACTTTGGTCTGGCCGGAGCCGGACTGCTCGAACGAGAGCCTCTCGACCCACGACGTCTCGCCTGCGAAGGCGCGCAGACACTTGGATGGTCGCTCGCTTTGTCGCTGGTCGTTTTCCCGCCATTCATCATCGGCTTCGCGATTTGGTACCAACCCGAAGTTCCATTCGAGTGGTCCCGCGCGGTTTCGGATTTGGGCCGCGGGTCGAGCTGGGGTCTCGCCGACTTGGTGCTTGGTCACCTGCTGGTCGTCGCTCTGCCTGAAGAAGCTTTCTTCCGCGGCTACCTGCAAAGTTCGCTCGATCGACGCTGGGGTACGCCGCTACGTGCCCTCAGCGTCGACGTCGGCCACGGTCTTTGGGTGTCGAGCGCCGTCTTCGCGCTGGGACACCTAGCCACGACGCCTCATCCAGCGCGATTGGCCGTTTTTTTTCCCTCGCTGCTGTTTGGTCTGTTGCGCGCACGCACGGGCGGCATCGGCGCCTCGATCGTCTTCCACGCCACGTGCAACCTGGTGGCTGCAGTCTTGGCTGCCGGTTACGGCTTCGGCGCGCCGCCTTGAGCATGAGCTCGGAACCAGAGGGGGTGGGGTCGGCCGGGTGGCCCTCCGCCTCGGGCACTTTGATGGTAAGGAACGTTCGTGCTGCCGCTGCCACTGATTGATTCTTGGATCACCCGCGCGCTCGAAGAAGATCTGTCGGGCGGTGACCTGACGAGCGAAGCACTGATCCCCGAGAACGCCTGGGCTCAGGCCGAAGCCGTGGCCAAAGGCCCACTGGTCCTGTCCGGCGCTACGGTGTTTTCTCGCGCGTTTCACCTGGTGGGAGCCAGCTGCCGTGTCGTGCAGTTGGTCGCCGAGGGCGCGGAGGTGGAGAGCGGCACCGTGTTGTTCAACATCGAAGGACGCACACGCGACCTGCTGGCTGCCGAGCGCACAGCCCTCAACTTCTTGCAACAGCTCTCGGGTACGGCGACCCTAACGCGGCGCTTCGTCGAACGACTCGAAGGCAAAGCGCGCATCACCGACACGCGCAAGACCCTACCCGGGTTGCGCGCCTTGCAGAGGAGCGCGGTTCGGCACGGTGGGGGGCACAATCACCGCGACGCGCTCGGCTCTGCCGTCATGATCAAGGACAACCACATCGCCGCTGCCGGAAGCATCACCCGCGCCGTGCAGAGCGCCCGCAGCTTCGCGCCGCACACCTCACGTGTCGAGGTGGAGGTGACGAACTTGCTCGAACTGGACGAAGCGTTGGCGGCAGGAGCGGACATCGTCATGCTCGACAACTTCGAGGACGCGAACTTGCCCGCAGCGGTCGATCGCGCTCGAGGTCGTGCAGTCGTCGAGATCTCCGGAGGCATCACGCTCGATCGCGTCGGCTTCCTCTCGAGTCTGGGAGTCGACGTCATCAGCGTGGGTGCGCTCACGCATTCGGCGCCTGCTGCCGACATCAGTCTGCGTCTCTGGCCCATCGAGCGCGATGCGCCCCGTGTACCGGGCCTGGCGTGAGTTCGAGTCGCGATTGGTTCGATACCGCGGTCTTCGAAAGAAAACGCGCTGCAAGGGGACTGCGTTGGGGGCGCCCCGTGCGCCTCCACGAAGTGATCGACTCCACCAACGATCTCGCGCTCTCGGCCGTGGCAGGTCCAGACAAGACGGGCATCGTGTTCGTGGCGCGTCACCAGTTGGCCGGCCGCGGTCGGCGCGGCAACGCCTGGCTCTCGCCCGCCGGCGAAAACCTGACTTTGTCGATGCTCTTGCGCCTGGCTGGACCCGACGAACTGGCCAGCGGCTTTTCGCTCCTGGTGGGTCTGGCTTTGCGCGACGTCGTGGCCCGGCTGCTGCCGTCGATGGTACAGGCTGCAGTCAAATGGCCCAATGACGTTCTGCTGGATGGCAAGAAGTGCGCGGGCATTCTTGTCGAGAGTCGCCGCGGACCGGACGGACAGCTTGGTGTCGTACTGGGCGTGGGTTTGAACGTGCATACGACAGCTTTCCCGACCGACCTGCCGGATGCGACGTCGCTCCGAGCGAGCGGAGCTCCACTCGAAGCGCTGGCGTTCGAGGACTTGGTACTGGAACTTCTGGCAGCGCTCGAAGAGCGCACCGCGCGCTACCTGAGTGCCGGACTCGCTCCGTCGCTGGCGGAACTCCGCCAGCACGACTTTTTGCTCGGAAAACGCATCCGCGTCGGGGCAATCGAAGGCGTGGCCGACGGCATCGACGAACGAGGACGACTCCTGATTCGGAACTCCCTAGGTCTCGTCGAAGCCACCCTCACCGGTCACGTTGAACTGCTCGCCGTGTGATCATTCGGGGCTAAACAGTAAAGGATAGGTCACCTGCACGATGCCGTTCTCGGGCCGCGTGAAGCTGATGCCGTAGAAGCTCGCTCGCAGACAATCGTTGACGCTGGCGTCGGGCATCCCGGCACCGACGAGGCCCACGTTCGACACCGCCCCGTCGCGGCCGATGACGAAGCGCACACTCACGCGGCCCTCGAGGCTCGGATTGCGCGTCAGCCCCGCCTGATAGCACATGCGGAATCGCCCGAAGTTTTGGCGCACTGTGCGCTGGATGATCTCAGCCGGCAGATGACCGCTGGTGGTGATGGACGACGGCACCCGCACAGTGGGGGTCTTGGGCTTGTGAACGCCACCGGGCCGCGCGTTGGAGCTGCCAAATACGCCGGGCCCTGGACCGTTGCCTCCGGGACCGATGGTGTTCACGCCATCCATGCCGATCCAGCGTCCCGTGCGACCGCCGCCCTCTTCTGCGCCCAACAAGCTCAACCCGCCGCTGCCTGCGGCCTCGCCGAGCGTATCGCCCCACATCGCGCCATTGGCGCTCAGCGCATCCTCACCGAGAGCCGTGTCGCGACCGAAGGGCGAGGTTGGAGCCAAAGGATCGCCAGCTGGAGCCGAGCTCAGAAGGCCAATCATGCCGAACAGCGAGGCTTCTTCCTTGGCTCGCACGCGGGCCAAGAATACTTCGTCGGGGCTTGGCGTCGTCTGCTGCACGGCGAACCGTCCGTGGCTCGTGGTCGGCTTGGTCGTGCCTGCTGCTCCTGCAGCCTGGGCAGCAGCTTCGCCGCTCGGTCCACTGGCGTGGGTGGGCTGCTCCAAAGAGGCCTGAGGCTCTGGCGCTTCTTCTTCGCGGCGCGCTGCGGCCACCATGTACTGCTGGAGTAGCACCAGCCGGTCCTTGCTCAGGTCGCCGTCGTCTTCGAGCCCTGCGTGCGGCACCACGTAGGCCAGCGCGCCGAACAGGCCGGCGAACACCGCCAGCGACGATGCGAAGTATGCAGCCGGTACGCGCGCGTCCAATGCGCCTATTCCACGGGGCAACCGAGGGGCGCGACCCACAGCGCGCACCGTGAGCACGAACTCCCCAAGATCCATGTGAACGCGAGCCCCACGAGGCAACACGAAGTCGAGCTCACCCGCGGCGCGCGCGCTCGGCGAAGGCATGTCTTGCAGGTTCATTTGCATCTCGTTGGCGAGCCGCACCCAGCCGTGTGCGGCTCGAGGAGGACTGAGGTGCACGCTGCCGATGTCGTCGACCGAAAGCAGGCGGTGGCGACGAACGCCCAAGACTTCTTCGGGCAAAAACACATCGCAGGTCCGCCCCTTTTCGATGGCTTCGCCGAGAAAGAACTCCTTGCGCGCGCCCAGCGGAACCAGGCCGAGCACGCGGTCGCCCCAGGCCAAGCTCACTTCGACGACATCCTCACCCCGGCGCGCCTGCGCTTCTTCTACGTCCTGAGAGTCCATGACTTCCCTTCCTCGCGCAGTGACTGCGCACGCTCCTGATCGCAGCGGGCGATCCACCGATTCTGCATCTCTCACGCTATTTCGCGGGATGCTGGCAGGATCGACACCGACCGGGAGCCGAGGTTCCGGAAAATCACGCCGCGCGAGCTGACTCGCGATCGGCCAGTCTCTCGCGCAAGCGCGAGCGCGCGCGGTGAAGGCGACTCATGACCGTTCCCACCGGCACCTCGAGTGCTTCCGCCGCGTCTTTGTACGAGTATTCGCCAAGATCGACCAAGACGAGCACCCGCCCGAGGCGCTCAGGCAGTTCCTCGATGGCGCGCTCCACTGGGGGCGAGAGGGTCGCACCATCGCCCACCAAGTCGTCCTGTCCCCAGCTGTTCGGATCAACGCGGATGGTTTCGTGGACGCGGCGCGACACGCTGCCGCGGCGCTTCTTGCTGACGAAGATGTTTTGCTGAATGCAGAACAGCCAGGCGCGGAGGTTGCTGCCTTTCTGGAATGCGTGGGCGAAGCGTAGAGCGCGTTCGACCGTGTCCTGAACCAGATCGTCGGCTGCGCTCGCTTGACCTTCGAGCGCCCGCGCCCGACGACGCAAGTCAGGAAGAAGGGCCACCAGCGCTGCTGGTGAAAACTCGCTGTGCGAGGCGGACTGCGCGAACGACGTGCTAGGCATACCTACCGCCTTACAAGCCCCGTGCCAGCATCGGGCGCGCAGGCTGGCCGACGATCTGGGCCACAAACTGGCAGGTATCGCGCACGCCCGACGCTACCGGCAGTTCTGGCGTGTCAAACTGGCAGCGTCAGCGGGGCCTCACAGACACGGCCCGCCAATCCGTCAGGCGCCGCGCGACGCTGGGGTCGAGGCCAACAGGCGGGCTCGGACTTGGACGACTTCGTCGGCGATCTCGGAAGCCAAGAGTCCCGCGTCGCCGCCCGTCTCCGACCAGCGCTCGCCAGCAAGCGCATGCAGCCCCACGGCCAGGAGCGTCGCTTCGAAAGCGCCCTCCGAGCCCACCAGGGCCGAGGCCAACAGCCCACCGAGGAGCCCCGCCAGCACGTCGCCCGACCCCGCTGTGGCGAGCGCGGCACTTCCCCAAGCACTCACGAAAGGAACGCGCGCTGGCGCCGCGACGATGGAGCGTGATCCTTTGAGCACGACAACGGCCTGCGCGCGTTCTGCCAGGCGCCGCGCCGCCCCAAAGCGGTCGCGTTCCACTGCGGCGCTGGTCGAACCCAGGAGCTCGGCCGCCTCCCCTGGATGGGGCGTGAGAACGAGCGCTGGGTGGCCCTGCAGACTTTCGAGCCCGCCCTCGAGCTGGCGTAGACCGTCGGCGTCGAGCACGGTCGGACGCTGCGCTGCGAGCGCGAGCCGGACCAGTCGCTTGGATTCGGCTCCGCGTCCTAGCCCGGGGCCGACGACGAGACTGTCGGCCTGAGCCAAGAGCTGCTCGGTATCGGCCAACGCATCCAGATCGACGGTCCAAGTCATGAGTTCGACGACTTCGCGGTCCAGCAGACGGGTCGTCTCCGGCAACCCAGCAAGCGTGCACAAACCCGCACCCGCGCGCAGGACAGCTCGCCCGACCAAGCGTGCCGCGCCGAGAGTGCCAGGCGAGCCTGCCAACACGACGACCCGCCCCGCACTGACCTTGTGAGCCGTCGGTGAGCGAGGCTGAAGGCGCTGAAGCAAGTCCGCTTCTTCCAGCAACCACGCCGAAGGAGAGCAGTCAGGCGGCAGGCGGCTCGGCACGCCGATTTGAGAGATGGTGATGCGGCCCGCGTGCGCATGGCCGCCCGTGGTCAACAGGCCCGTCTTGAGATGGCCGAAACAAACCGTGTGTTCGGCTTGGACCGCAACGCCCAGCACGCTGCCCGTATCCGCGTCGAGTCCCGACGGCAGATCAAGCGCAACTACCGGCGTTTTGCTGGAGTTGAGAAGCTCGATGCACGACGCCAGCTCGGTTTCCACCGGCCGCCCCAGACCCGTCCCCAGCAGCGCATCGACGACTAGATCCGAGCCCACGAGCGCCGCTTGCAGGCGCGCCACGTCGAGCGGCTCGACTTGGCCACCGACTGCGAGCCAGGCATCCAGCATGGTGCGCCGATCGCCCGAAGCCGCTGCGTCGCCGAGAGCCAGGACTCGAACTTGCGCGCCGCGACCCCAGAGATGGCGCGCGACCACGAGGCCGTCGCCGCCGTTGTTGCCGGGACCCACCAGAACCAGGACGGCCAGCTCCGAAAGCGCCGCTTCGTCTGCGCAGCGCACGCAACTGCCTCCTACGGCGGCGGGAGCCTTGGGTCCCCCTTGCCGAGGTCGGCCTCGAAGGCCGATCAGATGTGCCGCCCCTCGCCCGGCATTTTCCATCAACACCAGGCTGGGTACCCCGCGGCCAATCAGGGCAGCCTCGAAGGCTCGCATTTGTTCGCAGGACAGGACGGGACGCATGAGGACCTCCGAGCCAACTCGTCGAGAACAGAGCTCAGGGCCGCGCCGGCTCGGGACGGAGAGCTGCATCGATAGTGGCACGCAGTTGCCCCACGGCGCTCTGCATGCCGAAAAACAAGGCGTCGCTCACGACCGAGTGACCGATGTTGAGTTCGGCCAGGTGCGGCAGACGCGCGATGGCCGTGACGTTGCTCTGGTTCAAGCCATGGCCGGCCGCGACCTCGAGGCCCAGTTCGTGGGCTAGCGTGCTGGCTTCGCGCAAGCGGCGCAGCATCGTGAACTGCTGCGCCGGATCGGCTTCGCAGTAGTGACCGGTGTGAAACTCGACCTGCGTCGCGCCGCGCGCGTGGCTGGCCCGCACTTGTTCGAGCGAGGCCTCGATGAAAAGACTCAACTTGATGCCTGCCCGGGCGCAAGCCGCTGCCGTGAGATCGATCTGCTTGGCGTTGCCCAGTGCGTCCAGACCACCCTCGGTCGTGCGCTCTTCGCGCCGCTCCGGCACCAATGTCACCACGTCGGGGCCCACGCGCTCGGCAATGGCATTCATCTCGGCGCTTGCGGCCATTTCCAGGTTCAAGACGGCCTTCTTGGATCGTCCTGCCAAAGACGCGCGCAAGGCTTCGACATCCGCGTCCCGGATGTGCCGACGGTCCTCGCGCAGATGGACAGTGATGCCATCGGCGCCGGCAAGCAAACACTGGGCCGCTGCGCGAACGGGATCTGGGTAGACCGTACCCCGTTGATTGCGCAACGTAGCCACGTGGTCGATGTTGATGTTGAGGCGAATCACGGTTCGCCAAACTCCCAATCCTCTCCGAACGTGTCGAGCTTGGGAGTCGGCAACGCTTCACCGCTGGGACCATCCTTGCGCACGACCATGGTGTGGCGAGTCGAGGTGTCCTCGCTCTCGCGGGCCACGACGGTAATGATGTTGATGCCTGGCTTGAGCGGAGCGTCCACCGAGAATGACATCTCGCCCTTTTTGGCGCTCAAATTGGGCTTGTAGAAGATCTTGCGGTTGCCCACGAACACGAACGCATCCTGCACCCCACCGTTCTCGTCCTTGGCGGAGGCTTCGATGCGAATGGTATCGCCTCGCGTCGACAATTCCGCAGCGCTGACCTTGAGTTGCGGCGGCGAACGGGAAAGGACGGGCTTCCATGAGACCTTTTCAGGCGCAGCCTTGGTGGCAGCGACCAGGTCCTTTTTCTTGGCGAAGGCGAAGCGACCGGGCGCAATGCGCAACTGCACGTAGTCGCCTTGTTCAGCCAAGCGAGGCACGACGGCACCCGTTGTGAGCGCACCCAGCAGGGGCGCGGTGGCGGAAGGCTGATCATAAAGCGACACTTCGGCGCGCGCTTCGAGTACTCCCGGCAGCTTGTTCCAAGGCACGACCTTTTGCTTGGAGACGACGGGCAGCGTGATCTTCTCGTTCGAATAGACCCGCAAATCACGGTCGACGACGCTGATCTCGAGGAACAGTTCGGGCTCTTTGAAGTCGTCGAGGATGTCGAAGCTGAACTCGACCTCACGTTCTTCTCCGGGCTTCATGGCCGAGAGATCGAAACGGCCGGCCTTGAGCAATAGCCCGTCACCGGTCTCGTTGCGCAAGTTGGCTTGGGTCTCGCGCGAAGCGCCGTAGCCCACGTTCTTGACACGAAGGAAGACAGTCGCTCCCTCACCCACCTCGAGCTGACCGTTCTCGTCGGCGTGGCGGTTGTCGACCACTTGGTAGCTGTAGGCAAATACCGGTCGCGGCAAGCTCTTGACGGTCGGGCGGAACTCGAGGTCCTCGGGTGCATCCGCGCCCAGCGCCGAAAAGTGCACGCGCACGGCGTCCTGCCGCGTGACCGCATCTTGGGGCAAGTGGCACACGCGCTTGGCGTCGAGCGGCGCCGGCTGACTCGAGCCCGGCTTGTGGTTCTCGAGTTCGCACCACCCCAGCGGTACCTGCGCCTTGCGCGTCTCGCCGGGCGCCACCCTGCCAAAGATCAACTCGCGCTGTTCGTAGTAGCTGGCGTCGCTCTTGGTGATGGCGTGCAAGCGGTAAAATGGCACCTTGCCCTTGTTGGTCACTTCCACCGTGAGGGTCATGGGCTCGCCAGCGGTCACGGTGTCGCCCGCGCGATCGGTGTGCAGCTTCACTTCGATCTGCGAGAGATCGGGCCCTTGGTCGTAGCCTGCTGGCGGAGCCGACCAATCGACGCCTTGCGCCTTCAGCTCACCTGCGACCAGCGCGAGTTCGCGCTCCTGCAACTGCTTGACGAGAGCGCTCACCTGCTCCAGCTGCTTCTGGCGTGTGCCGACCTGCATCTGGCTCACCAGCTCGCGAGAGATGCGTATCGGGGCGTCGAGCTTGAACTCGTCGTCGACGGCCGCACCACGGTCGCGAATTTCGGCGCGTACCGCTTCAGGTAGCTGAAAGCGAATCTGGTAGGTGGGCGGATCTTGGGAACGGCGACCACCCGCCCCCAGCGTCTTGGCCAAATCACGCTCGCGAACATCGCCTTCGTCCTTGAACAGATTCATCTCGAGCGTGTCGACGGTCATCGGATCGAGCTCGATGTCCGGAATGACGCCTGTACCCTGAATCGAAATGTCGCCGGGCGTGAGGTACTGGGCGATCGTCAACTTCAACGCGGCACCTTCCGCCGTGACGTCAGGAAAGACGAGTTGCACGGAGCCCTTGCCGAAGGTCGTCTGACCGATCACGACCGCGCGGTTGTTGTTCTTCAGAGCTCCCGCGACAATCTCACTCGCGCTGGCGCTCGAGCCATTGACGAGCACGACAATCGGATAGCCCGCCTCCGTGCCCGCGCGCGTCGCGCGCGCTTCGTTGCGTCCCTCGCTGTGGCCGACAGTAGCGTAGAGCGTGCCGTCTTCGAGGAACGTGTCAGCGACCTTGCCCGCCTGGTCCAGCAAGCCACCGGGATCATCGCGCAAGTCGAAGACCAGGGCCTTGAGCGAAGCTTGCGTCCGCAGGGCCGTGAGCGACTCGGCTAGCTCCTTGGCGGTCGTGGCCTGAAACTGCTTGATGCGGACATAGCCTACGCCGCCGTCGAGCTTTCGGTGCTCGACCGAGCTCACGCGAATGACCTCACGGGCCAACTCGAAGGGACGCTCGCCGCCCCAACCTTCTTTGCCGTCACGATGCACCCAAATGGTGACCTTGGAGCCCGGTTCGCCGCGCAAGCGCTCGACGGCGGAGGCGAGCGGCATGTTGAGCGTCGATTCGTTGTTGATCTTGACGATACGATCGAGTCGCTTGAGCCCGGCGCGCCCGGCCGGAGTGCCCGGCATGGGACGCATGACCGTGAGGCTCTGGTCGCGAATGCTGATGACGATGCCCAGGCCACCAAAGTGTCCCGACGTCGACACGTTCATCTCGCGGTAGGCCTCGGGCGGCAAGAAAACGCTGTGCGGGTCGAGCGTGCGCAGAATGCCATTCGCAGCCGCGTACTCGACGAGCGCCAAATCCATCTTCTGGCCCTTCAAGTGCTCTTGCAAGAAAGCGAAGACCTCACGCAGTCGGGCTGCGACGTCCCAATGACCTTGGACGTTGTCGACACGAAATTCCTCTTCTTCGTCGAACACCCGAACCTTGACGGTGGGCGACTTCTCGTCGTGCGTGACGATGACTTGCGCCACCTCTTTCTGGATCTGGTCCAGAGCACTCAAGAACATCTGACGCGGGTCGACACGCTCAGGCTCGACGTACTTCTTGCGGATGGTGTCGAGCGTGGGGTTGACGGCACGCAACTGCGTCAAGTCGTACGGGACCTCGGCCGCACCACCGACCACTGCATGTGCCGCGCGCAGCCCCTTCCACAATCCGCCGCTCCCGTACTCGAGCGCAAAGTGGGAACCGACCGCAAAGAGTCCGAGCAGACCGACGACGCGGGCCGCCCGCGAGATGCAACGCATGGCAGGAGTATAGAGACGCACTCCCATCGCCCAAGTCCATCCGGTACCCCAGCGCGATAAATTCGAGCCCCCAGGCCGCTCGTGTGTCGAGAAGGGCTCCGCACGGCCTCGGGGAGGCCACGCAACAGGTCAAGGGGGCGTGGCTTGCGAGGCCGCGTTCGAGACCACCGTGCCCGATGGTTTGTCGGCTTCGGGATCGTCGACCCGGCCGATACTCTCGTCACGGCTGATCGAGTAGCGCACGAGTGCGCGCAGCGAGCGATTGCGTCCGACGTTGCCGAGCAGGATTTTCAGATCTTCGTAGATCGAAGGGTCGACGAGCAACGCGCCCATCGTGCCCTTGCCCTGGCGCATGTCTCTGACGATCTGACCCAGATCGGCCGAAGCCTGATTCAGGTTGTCCACCATCTTTGCGCTCTCGGCATCGTAGAGCATCCCGTGGGCGAAGCTCTTGCCCTCGCGCACGCCGCGTAAGGCCAAGCCGAACTCCTGCGCAGCCCCTCCGACCTGCGAAAGAGCCTTCTGGCCCTCCTCACCGTAGACCACTTCGTGCACGAAGCCGGGGCCCGTGCGCACGCGATCGACGACCTGGCGCGTGCTGACCAGCAGCTTCTCGAGTTCAGCACCCGAACGGCGCAGCGAATCGACGGTTGCTGACATACGGTCGGCCTCGCTCTTGTCATGGAGCAAGCGGGACGCGTAGCCCTCGCCGTTGTCCAAGGAGCCCAGGATCGAGTTCAGATGGTCGACCGCCTGCTTCACGTCCTCGTGCAGGGCGCCATCTGCCAAAGCGTCCGTGGTCTTCTCGAGATTGACGACGATGCGCGATGCACCCGACGCGACGGTCTTCAAATCGGCGATGATCTCCTGAAAATCCTTCGATTCCTCGCTCTTGACCATCTCTTCGGGACCGAGCGGTGGCGACTTCTGCGAGCCGACCGTGATGACGATCATCTTGTCGCCCAGCAAACCTTTGCCCTCTACGGTTGCCACGGAATCTCGACGGATACGGCGTGCCTCTTCTCGAACGACGCTCATTTCCACGTAGATCGTGTCGTCCTTGGCCTGATCGCCATAGCCCAGCGACACCACGCTGCCGATATCCACTCCGCCCATGCGGACGGGCGAGCCACGCGTCAGACCAGCAACGTCCTTGAAGGCCGCACGGACCTCGCTGTGACGCGCGAACATCTGCGCTTCATCGCCGATCAAGAATACGATTCCACCGATCAGCACGAGCGACGCCAAGACGAAAGCACCCACCTTGATGTCTCGCGATGTCATTTGCGTCTCGATCCTCTTGCGCCACTTCGTCGTCGAGGCGGCCAGCTACACTGTACTCTAACAGAGCCCGTGCGGGCCGTCAGCTCAGGCATTCAGCAGAGTCTCCACGTCCTCTTGGACGGGGGCGATACCGCCGATGAAATCGGTCACACGCCGGTCCTCTACGTTCTTGAAGACGTCGGGTGTACCGCAGGCGATGATCTGGCCCGAGTGCACCATGGCCAGGCGGTCGCTGATCCCGAACGCGCTCTTCATGTCGTGGGTGACGACGATGCTGGTGATGTTGAGCTTCTCTTGGAGGCCCATGATCATGTGGTTGACGCGGGCCGTGTTGATGGGATCCAGGCCCGTCGTCGGCTCATCGTAGAGCACCACCTCGGGCTGGATGGCGATGGCGCGTGCCAAGCCTACGCGCTTGCGCATGCCGCCCGAGAGGTCGGCGGGCCACATGCTCTCGACACCAGGCAAGCCCACCAAGCCAAGCGCCCAAGCGACGCGATCTTTCTGATCCTTGAGGCTCATCTTTTTGTGAAAGTGCTCGTCGAGCCCGTAGCGGACGTTCTCGCCTACGCTGAGCGAATCGAACAGCGCTCCGCTCTGAAAGAGCATGGCGATGCGTTGTCGCACGCGAGCAAGCGGCTGTTCGCCCATGCGCGTGACCTCTTCGCCGTCAAAGACGATGCTGCCTTCGTCCGCCTCGAGCAGGCCGATCAACATCTTGAGCATCACGCTCTTGCCAACACCCGAACCACCCAAAATCGTCAGCACTTCGCCGCGTTTCACGCTCAGATCGAGGCCGCGATAAATGATCTTGTCCCCAAAGCGCTTCTTCACGCCCGAAAACTGAATCAAGGTTTCACCCATGGCCGCTCCTGCCCTCGCTCAGGGCCCTGTGCGAAGCAGAGCGCCGAGTCCTCCGACCCGCAAGCCTCATCCCTCGGGTTCGAGCCGCTGAGCCAGAAACTCGATCGCGTCGCCGCCGCGATAACGATCCGCCCGTAGGCTGCCGACCACCGTCACGGTACTGCCCAGGCTTTCGAGGCGACTGCCGAGGCCTGGTCCGAAAACGCTGAGGCGGCCCCCGCCCGCTCGTTCGAGGTCCATCTTCAGGTGTCCGCCCTTGAGCGCCCGCGAAGCGCGCACTTGGCCGCTCAGGCGCAGGAGTGGCGCAGGGTTCCCCTGACCACACGGTTCTAGCTCGTAGAGATCGGCCAGCAGTTGGCCCAGATCGTCGCTCGCATCGACCTCGAGCGGCGCGCTCGCAGCGACTCGCGGGTAGTCACGACGCTCCGCGCATGCGGCCGTGAAGAGGGCGCGAAATTCGGCGAGCCGCTCGAAGCGCAACTCCAGGCCGGCCGCCGCCTGATGCCCGCCAAAGCGCACCAGGGCCGAACTGGCCGCCTGCACGGCGTCGAACAGCGGAAAGCCCGCCGGGCCACGCACGGAGCCTCGACCCACGTCGCCCTCGAAGCCGATCACGACCGTGGGACAGGCCCGCGACTCGGCGATGCGCCCCGCAACGATGCCGACGATGCCGTGATTCCAGCCAGGACGACCGACAACCACGGCATCGACCGAGCCATGCAGATCGGCGTCTTCACTCGCCTCTCGCTCAATCGACGTCTGCGTTTCGCGCCGCAATTGGCACAGGTGCTCGACCTCGAGCGCCAAGGAGCGTGCCTTTTCGGGATCGCGTTCCAGTAGCAGTTGGAGCGCCAAATCGGCTGGGCCCATGCGCCCGGGGGCGTTCAGCCGCGGCGCGATACGGAACGCGACGTCGCTCGCCATCAGCGTGCCACTGCGATCGAGGCCGATGACGTCGCAGAGCGAGAGCAGACCTGGTCGCTCGGCGCGCGCCAATTGTGCGAGCCCGGCGCGGACGAGAGCGCGATTGTCGCCGTCGAGCGGCGCGACGTCTGCAATCGTGCCGATGGCGACGAGGTCGAGCCATGGTCGGACGTCGAGCGCTACGCCGAGTTCCGTACGAAGGGCCGCAACCAGGCTCAGCGCCAGACCGCATGAAGCCAAGCCCTTGTAAGCGAACTGGCACTCGGGTCGATGCGGATTGAGAAAGGCCAACACCGGTAGCGGTCGCTCGGGGACCAAATGATGGTCGATGACCAGAACAGCGATGCCCTTCTGGGCCAAAACCTGGAGCGATTCGTGGTCACTCGAACCACAATCGCAAGTGACGACCAGATCTGGCTTGGCTTCGAGCACGCGCTCGAGTGCACGAAGCGAGAGGCCGTAGCCGCCGTCAAAACGACTCGCGAGCAGAGGCACGACCTCCGCCGCGCCCAGCTCGCGCAAAGCCTCGGTCATGATGGCCGTAGCGGTCATGCCGTCGCAATCGTAGTCGCCGAAAACGACGATCCGCTCCTTGCGCTCGATGGCTTGGGCCAAGCGCGAAGCGGCCAGCGTACGGTCGGCCATGTTTGCTGGATCGGACAGCTCAGCGAGCCGCGGTAGCAAGAAGCGTTTCCGCGACGTCGCGTCTTCGCTCAGGCCCAAAACGCGCAGATGGCGGGCGATGGTCTTGGTGCGTGGGCCCAGCTTCGACTGCTCGGGGACCGCCAAGACCGTACCCCTCAAGCTGCGCTACCGACTCGCTTGTTGCGCGAGAACAGGCGGCGATCGAGCACTTCGGTCAGCGGAAGGGCCACGTAAACCGAAGAGTAAACGCCGAGCAGCATGCCGATGATCAAGGTCAGCGCAAAGTCCTTCAGCGTGCCGGTGCCCCAAACGAAGAAGCACAACAGAACCATGATCACGGTGCTGCTGGTCAGGATGGTGCGGCTCAGCGTCTCGGAAAGGCTGACATTGATCAGGTGCGAAAAGCTGGAACCACGCGACTTGGCCATGTTCTCACGCACGCGATCGTAGATGACCACGGTGTCGTTGACCGAAAAACCGATGATGGTGAGGAGGGCGGCGACCGTGATCAAGTTGATCTCGCGGCCCAGCATGATCAGGATGCCGACCGTACCCAGCGCGTCGTGGGCGAGCGCGATCACGCCGCCGGGCGCGAACCGCACGTCGAAGCGGATGGCCACGTAGGCCATGATGAAGACGAGCGAGATGAAGATGCTCTTGATGGCCGAGTCGCGGAGCTGCGCGCCTGCCTTGGGGCCAATCCATTCGGTGCGCAAGGCCAGATCGGGCGCAGTGCCTTCGGGCAGGCCGCTCTTCATGGCCGCCATCATCTGATCGCCAAGGCTCGTCAGCGCCACGTCGACACGATGGTCGCGAGCATTTTGGACCGTGGGGTTGTTGGCGCCGGGACGCAGCTTGATTCCTGCGACGGTAGCCAGATCGGCGCGAACGGCAGCCAGATCGGGCGCATCTTCGAAGCGCACGCCGATCTTGTCGCCTCCGGGGCTGAACTTCACTTCAGTCGCGCGGTTCTTGCAATCGGGCCGCGGGGTCTCGCTGAGGCAGAGCTTCTTCTCGACCGCCAAACGCACCGGCTCGGCAATGGTCGACACTTCCTGGACGCGAATCAGATAGTGATTGGCGTTCTTCGAATCGTCGATGCGAATCACGTCGGGACGAGAGAACCCCTTCTTCTCGATCGCACCCTGAATGTCCGAGGCACTCGTCGTCTTCTTGAAGGCGACTTCGATCTCCGTGCCGCCAGCGAAGTCCGTACCCAGACGGGGCCCGGGGTAGACCAACAGCACCACCGAAACCACGCACAACAGCAGGCTGAGAACAGCCGCCGGGCTGCGGTATTTCATGAAGTCGTAGATGCGACCAATCGGAAAGAGCAGCATGATTACACCAACGATTTCGAGGAATTTTTGCCGGCGAGAAGAAGCCAGATGTCGAAGAGCACGCGGCTCACGACGACGCCCGTGAAGATACTGATCACGACGCCCACCATCAGCGTGACGGCGAAGCCCTTGATCGGACCCGTGCCGTATTGGGCCAGCACCAAGCCGGCGATGAACGTCGTCAACTGACCGTCGATGATGGCCGAGAAGGCCTTGTTGTACCCAATCTCGACCGCCGTGCGTGCGTTCTTGCCCTCTCGCAATTCTTCACGAATACG
>JBBQHO010000027.1:0-28694 GCA_038324055.1 Polyangiales bacterium
GAGCAGGAAAAGATTGGCGCCATCGGCGAGTCGGAAGCGCGGCGCGAGAAGCAGGTGCGGGTGGCCGAAAACGACGCCCAGGCCACCAAGGGCAAGAAGGCCGCCGAAGCCGATCAGCGCGTGTACCTCCAACAGCAGGAGACCACGGCCGCCGTCGGTGAATCGACCGCCGAACGCGACCGCGCTATCGGCGTCGCGCAAAACGCCGCCGAGGCCGAGAAGGGACGCAAATCGGCCGAAACGGATCAGCGCGTGTTCGTCCAAGAGCGCGAAGCGGTCGCCATCAGCGGCGAGAATACTTCGCGCGCCAACATCGCCCGCAGCAACGCTGAACTCGCGGTCGAACAGGCCCAGGCCAATCAGCGCTCGCAGGTGGCCAAGAACGAAGCCGAGGTACTCATCCAACTCGCGCAAGCCAAGGCCGAGCGGGAGCGCTTGGTGGCCTCCGAGGTCGTTCGGCAGGAGATCGAGAAGCGCAAAATCGAGATCGGCGCTGCCGCCGAAGCCGAGCAGGCGCGGTTGCTTGCGGCAGGCGAAGCCGACGCTGCGCTCTTCAAATACCGTGCCGAAGCCGAAGGTATTCGCAAGATCCTCGAGGGAAAAGCCGAAGGCTACAAGCAGTTGGTCGAAAGCTGCGGAGGCGACGCCAAGGCGGCTGCCTCTCTGCTGATGATCGAGAAACTCGAGCACATCGTCAGCCTGCAGGTCGAGGCCATCAAGAACCTCAAGATCGACAAGATCACGGTTTGGGACTCGGGCAGCGGTGCCGGCACCAGCGGTTCCTCGACCGCCAACTTCGCCTCCAGCTTGATTGGCTCGCTGCCGCCCCTACACGAAGTCGCCAAGATGGCCGGCCTTGATCTGCCCGAGTACCTGGGTAGCGCGCATCAGAAGGCCCCGCCTGTGCCGTCTGCGCCCAGCGCGCTCTGATAGAACGAAGAAGGCGCCACCCGGCGCCTTCTTTCATTGGGACCGAACGCGATGGTTCAGTTCGAAGCGGTGATGTAGACGAGCCAGCCTGGCTGATTCTCGGCTGTCTGCAGCACCTTGTACTTTTCTTCCTGGTCGTCGCCCGCCACGTCCCAGTGGGTGCGGACGTCCTTGAAGCCGGCCTCGCCCAAGATTTCGATGATCTCGGGCAAGCTCCAGTAGCGCCACTCGTAGGTGAATGCCTTGTTCAGCTTGGTGCCGTCCTTGAACTCGAAGTGAATGTAGTTCGTCACGGCGTGACTGATCGGGCAGAACAAATCTTGGTCCCAAATATAGGTAAAACCCGCAGCAATGCGGCGCGGTTCGAGCATCGGTTGCTGCGATTCCCAGCCGCCGTAGGCGTCCAACAAGAAGAAGCCGTCCTTGTTCAAGCCTCCGCGAGCGGCCTCGAAGTACTTGCGTAGCTCGTCGCGCGTACGAAAAATCCAATAGCTGAAGTTGAGTGCGTTGACGACGTCGAAGCGCCCCTTGCGCTTGCTCCGTACGTCCTCTTGCAAGAGCGTGATGCGGTCTGCATCGGCGCCAAGCGGCGTGATGTTGTGCTCGATTCCCCAGTCGAGCGTCGGCTGGTCGATGTCGACACCAGTGGCCGTGCGCTCCTTGTTCGACTTGACCCAAGTGGCGCAGAGCAACGCAGTGCCGCAAAAGTCCTCTCGCATGCTGAGCGGGCGACGCTTGAACATGGCGCGGTAGGTCTTGTCGATGAAGGAGATCTCGTGCTCGGGAGCTTGGACGCTGAGCTGGTACAGCTCGTGGCGATCCGCCGTCTTGGCCGTGAATTTCGAGATCTTCTTGGCGGTCTTCTTTTTCTTGGTCTGTGCGCTCACCTGATGCTCCTCGTTCGGGCGGGACCCTAGCGGAAAGACCGCCTTTGGGTCCATTCTGCCAGCGTGGAGACGCAGCCCGTCGTTGGCCGCCTGGCACCCAGTCCCACGGGCTCTCTGCACCTGGGCCACGCGTGGAGCTTCTTGCTGGCTTGGTGGCACGCACGAGCACAAGGGGGTCGCGTCGTCTTGCGTTTGGAAGACGTCGACGTCGAGCGCGCCAACCAGGCGCATTGCGACTCCGCCCTCGCCGACCTCGAGTGGCTCGGTCTCGATTGGGACGGCGCGCCGCGCCTGCAATCGACGGACGTAGAGCGCATCCTCGCTGCCGCCCAGAGGCTGGAAAGCGAGGGGCGCGCCTACGCTTGCGTATGCACACGTGGCGATCTGCGCGCTCAAGGGGCGCCTCAGGCCGGGCACGACGAGCTGCGCTACGCGGGGCGCTGCCGCGGGCGCTTCGACAGCTCGCGCCGCGCAGACCTCGAAGTCGGTTCCAGCGGCCTCCGTTTCCGAGTCAACAGCGGTGTCGTGCGGCTCCACGACGAGAACTTCGGTCCAACCAGCTGCGACGTCGACGCCGAGGTGGGTGATTTCTTGATCGTGCGGCGCAGCAAGCTGCCGGCCTACCAGCTGGCGGTCGTCGTCGACGACGCAGCAGACGGCGTGACCGAAGTCGTGCGAGGCAGCGATCTGCTCGCCAGCGCCGCGCGCCAGATATTGTTGCAAGGCGCACTCGATTTGGCCCAGCCCCGCTACTTTCACGTGCCCTTGATGGTGGATGCCCAGGGCAGGCGTCTGGCCAAGCGCGAGGCGGCTCTCGGGCTGAGTCACTTGCGCGAGGCTGGAGTCGATCCTCGAGCCATCGTCGCTTTTGTTGCCGAAGCGAGCGGGCAGTTGAGCGACTTGGCGCACGAGCGCGCCAGCGCGCGTGAGTGGTTGCCACATTTCGATCCACGCCGCGTCGGCACGAGTCCGATCGTGGTCACCGACGAACGCGTCGCGGCGCTCATCGCGGCGCGTTGAAGACCGGAGGCGCGACGCGCGCTTTCAGAAGAGCTTGGCGCCCGGACGAACTGCGACCAAAAGCGCCTCTTCTTCGCCGAGCAGCGGAGCTTCTTCGGCCTCGAGCGGACGCGCTTCGAGCTTGCCGCCGAGGATCTTGCGAACCGCGACGCGCACAGCCGGGTGAGTCGCGCCAGCGCGAGGTCCGAGAGGTGCGAGCGGGGTCGGCTTGCCAATCTGAATGCTGGGGCTGCTGGGGCTGACCTGAGCGCTGAGCTGGGTGCTGACCTGGGTGCTGGTCGGACGCAACGCCGAGGGCGAAGTGGGCGACAGCGCAGGCCGCGGAATGCTGGAGCTACGCTGCGGCGGAGGGGGCGGCACGGACCCAGTCGAGGTCGATTCGACGGCGGGGACACGCGGTGCGGCAAGCGAGCCGGCCTGAGCGCGCGGGAGCGCATCGACGATCGTCGTATCCGAGAAGTCCTCGTCGGCGTCTGAAAGGACCTGCGCTTCGCCGGGCAAAGGCTCGAAGACGTCGGGCGGCGGAGGGGTGCTACTGGCGCTGGGGCTCCCGGTCAGGCGGGCGGCCAGACGCGAAACCTCGCCGGCGCGCTCAGGTCGCCCTTGCTTGCGGGCGGCACTCGCGGCGCGTTGCAGCCAGCGCGCAGCTTCGCTGCGGTCACCGCGCTCTTCTTCGACGCGAGCAGTCTCCAACGCAATGACGACATCGTCATCATCCTCGGCAACGCTCCTGGGAACGAGTGCTTCGTTCATGGCACGGGGCCATACTGACCGAAGAGGCGCGGGAGCGAAAGTCGGTGCAGGTAGGATAACCTGCTCTCTTCTCTTGGAATTTCACAGTTCCAGAAGAAGAGCACCAAACAGAACGACTAAAGCCCGCCCCTCGCGCTTCAGTGAATCGATCGTTCGCCGACCGTACCGAACACCTTGTCCCACACCATGTTCGACACGGCGAATCGAGAATCGTGATCCTCGAAGTGGTGAAGCATGTGGTTCTTCTTGAGGCGGCGGCCGTACGCGGACTTTGGCGTGGCGTGATGCATCCAATAGTGACTGCAGTCGTAGAACACGTAGCCGAGCACGAAACCGGCGTGCCAGGACCAAACGTAGGTGGGGCCGAACGCGAAGTAGAAAAGACCCAAAAAGATGAAGAACAGGCTGACGCTTACTGCAGGCGGCATGACCAGCCGGTACTTGTCTTTGGGCCAGGTGTGGTGAACGCCGTGCACCAGGAAGTGCATCCGCTCGCCCCACTTGCCGGCGGGCTGCCAGTGGAAGAACAAGCGATGCAGCCAGTACTCGAGGAACGTCCAGAACACGAAGCCGGCCAGAGCCAGGGCCATCGAGAGAACGAACCCGGTCGAAGTACGCGCGACGCTGAAAAACAGCATGAGCAGACTCACCGGAATCCAGACGATGGGCACGACGGACCAATGTGTCCTGGAAAAAAGGTCGAGAAAGTCGCTCTCGAACATGCGCGGTGATTCAGGTGTCGCTCGAAGCATGAAAAAAACTGGCCTCCGGGGGTGCCGAACCTTACGGAGCGGAACCCGAGCGTGCAAGGCGAACCCAGGTGAAGAAATGCCGGTGTAGAGTGGACTTCGCGGTCGATTTTCCAGCTCCACTGCCCGACCTTGGGCGCCCATTTCATGAAGTGACTGGCGCCACGCAAACGGCACACGAGCTTGCTAAGGACACACGGCAAGCGGCCGTTCAGCTCTGGCGAGGGGCAATGACAGACGAGCGCGAGGCGAAAGCCACACTTCCGGAGCTGACCGGCGAGCCCGACCCGAGCCGGCTGACAGAGCCGACCACGGGCATCCGGCGAAAGCAGCCCAATAGTAGTACCTTGTGGCAGGCGCGACTCGTGCTCAGCACGCTCGAGCCGCGCGACATCTGGTCCGGGCGCTTGCGCCTCGCCATCCGCCAGGGGGATACGGCCCTCGTCGATTCGCTGCTGGATGCCATCTACGCCGAGCGCAGCACCGGGGCGGTGGCGCCCGAGCGCGAGTCTCAAGTGCCGGCGCCCATCTCGCAGACAGTGGTTCGCGCCGCGTCGACCATGCTGCCTCCCGCGCTCGACAAGAAGCGCGGTACAGCCTGAATCGGGCGATTCGCCGTTCAGATTTCTACGGCTGATCCGTTCCGACGGATATGTTCCGAAAGCGAAACCTCAGCATTCTGGCGGTGTGCGTCGCTTTGCTCCCGGTCGTGGTCCGTGCCGCGCCGGCCGCCCTCCGCACAACGCCGACCGTCCTCCCGCCCGAAACGACCACGGTCAAGTTGCCGCACCAGGTCGAACTCAGGCTCCGATCAGGTGCCGAAGCAGCAGCCGGAGCCGTGAGCCAACTACCGATCGGCGCCGCCGGCGCGCGCGTGGCCACTCAGACTATCCACGTGAAGTCCGGTCGCGTCGACGTGCTGCTGCCCGGTCGATCGAAAGAGCGCGGCGTGATGCTGCTGGCGCCCGAAGGCATTTCTGCGCTGTCGACCAGCGGGCATCTGACGTTGATTGTCGAGCCGGACGTGATCCTCGTGGCGGCTCTTTCGAGCGACGGACTCGTCGGAATCAAGTCGCGCTTTCGACCTCTCGCTCCGGGCGTCGTGCGACGCATCCAGCGTGCGACGGGACAGTTCGAAGATCACGCGCTGCTCGGCGCGCCCCGGCTCGGCTCGCCGGGCCAACTCCACTTGGCCTTGTCGGGAATGACCTCCATTCCGCTCCACCTGACGCCGGTGGCTGGAGCGCTCTCGTATCGCGTGCTGGTTTCCAGAGCAGCCGGGGGCCCCGCGCTGAGCGAGCGCTTCTTTGCCGAGCCCGCCGCTGCGGTTGCAGAAGTTCCCGAAGCGGGAACCTACGTTGCCGTCGTCCACGCTATCGACGCGTTCGGCTTCGAAGGTGCGCCGAGCGCTCCACTGACGCTCCACATCCTGGGTCTCGAACCCGATCAAGACTTGCTGAGCCACGGCAGCACGATCCATCTCGAGCCGGGGCAGCGCGCTCGTCTGCGCGGCGCAGAAGGCTTGCTGATGCGCCTTGGCAACGCGGTCGATTTCGTGCCGGCCGTGGCCTCCGTGGGCCTGAGCAGTCAGCGCAGCACCACCCTGCAATTCAAGGACCCGACCGATCCCAACTCCATCGCCAGCCTCACGTTGGTGCCCCGCCTGCTGCGCAGCCAAATCGACATCGGACCACACAACGTGGCTTGGCCCGACGAGCCAGTACAGATCAGCATCAAGCTCTGGGATGGTTTGGGTGCCCCGCTCGAGACCATGACCGACTACCAAGCGTCAGTGACCGTGAACGGTCAGCCGGTCTTGGTGAACTGGACCGCTGGAGCCGGCACGCTGGAGAGCACGCTGTCGCCGCAGCCCGGCAGGGGACCTTGGATCGTCCGCGTGAGCCTGAAGAACGCGCGTGGGCTCGAGGTGATGCGCAGCGCACTCGAAGTCATTCAGCAGGAGCAGCGCATGGCGCGCCTGCCCTGAGAGCGACCATCGGCTGACGCGCAGACTCGGTCTAGGCTGGGGCATGAGGGCGGAAACGCAGTCACTCTTGTCCGGCATCGACGGCGTACTGTTCGATCTGGATGGCTTGTTGCTCGACACCGGGGGTTGGGAACCCAGCTGGACCAGCGCCGCCAAGCTCGCCCACTTCGAAAACTCGACGGCCTGCCCCGGCGCCGCTCGATTCGTGACCGAGCTCCGGAATCGAGGGCTGGCTTTGGCCATCGGTACGTCGTCGGACCGGCACTTCTTTGGGGCCAAGTCTTCGCGCCACGCCTGGTTGGCGCATTTTCGGGTCGTCGTCTGCGGAGATGACGAGGGCGTAGTTCGCCGCAAACCCGCGCCCGACGTCTATTGGCAGGCGGCTCGACTACTCGGCGTCTCGCCCACTCGCTGCTTGGTTTTCGAAGACTCGGCGGTGGGCATCGAGGCCGCGCGCCGCGCCCGCGTTGCCCGCATCGTAGCCATTGGTCCAGCCGCACGCACCACCCCCGCGATCCACCGCACGGTTTCTAGCTTCCAGGACCTCTGCGACGAATGAGGGTGCGGGGCGCGGCGACGTTCAAGACGAAGCGCCAGGTCGGCCGATGCCGAGCCAGCCGAAGAACACGTGCAGCTGCTCCCGCTGCGCTTCGGGCATGAACTCGAAGTTGCGCCCGCGGTCGGTGATTTCCCAGAAATCCTTGGAGGTAACGCTGATCAACGCTTCGAAGATCGACTCGAGACGTGTGACCGGCTCGTGGCTCATGTCGTCGGCGATGCGACGCGCCTGGGGCTCGAGACCGAGGGAAAGGTAGTAGCTAGCCAACTTCACCTGAGCCTTGCGCACCCCCACCAGCGCGCTCTCTTGCACCTGGGCGCGCAACGGCCGGTCCAGTTCGAGAAAGCTGTCGAGCATGCTCGATTCCTCGCTCAGACCCAATTCGTGCGCCGATTGGCAGAGCGACGAAACGTCGTAGGCGACCGTCTCGGTCACGAAGGTCAGCTTCATGTCGAAGCTGACGTGCCCGTAGTAAATCATGTGTTTGAGGCCCTCGATGGCCGCGTCGCCGCGTCCGGCCGTCAACATCGATTCGACCAACAAGCGGTATTGGTTGAGCACGTTGTAAGCGGTGCGCACGTCGCGCGCATTCAGCGTGGCCCGTAGGTAAGAGTTCATGAAGCGGTAGACGAGCCGCGCCAGTTCGTCGTCGGCGCGCTCCGCAGCGGCTTCACCGATGTAACGGGTGTCGATGGCAATCAAGTAGTTGATGTCGCGCATGCCCGCCAAGGCTTCGTTGTAGATGCCAAGGTACTGGCGCATGACCTTCCACTCGACCCAAGTGCGACGCTCCTCGAGGTCCACCAAGCTCTCCGGGTCCATCGCCACGAAGTCCGGATTCTTGGCGATGCCGGAGTGGACACTGAACCAATGCGGCACGGCACGACGCTTCGTGTCGAGGTAGCCGATCGTCAGGTCCTTGAGCGCATCAACGGCGCCGCTGGCTATGATCTTGTCTTTGCCCGAAATCGAGGCGCTGGCGATGTCTGTCAGCTCTTCCATCGCCAAGAGCGTCTGTTCCTGCGCCAACGAAGACTTCGCTTCGTCCGTCTCCACCGCGCCGTGACTGGCCGCGCCGAGCGCATAAGTGCGGATGCGTCGGATGATGTTCATCGGTTCCAGGAACCAGAACACATAGCCAAAATACGGAACCATGATCACGACCGAGGCCGTGGTGAAACCGAGCATCGCCACCAAAGCGGCCCGCGGCACATAGCTCTGCTGCAGCGACACGCTGAGCCAGATGCCGCAGACGCAGACCACGACGTAGTAAGCGATGACGAGCAAGGTCACCCTGTCGCGCAAGAACATGCGGGTGACGCCGGCGAAGCGTGCGGCAGACAGCTGCACGACGATGCTGACGACGGTGATGATGATGCCGAGCACGGCGGCGACGACGCCCGCCAAGGAGCTGATGGCGTCGGTGATCGACCCGGGAGCGAAAGACAGATACCGGCCGAGCGGACCTTCGCTCCGGGAGTCTGCCGGGGACCAGCCGTCGACCCAAAAGAAGTCGAGCGCATAGAGGCCCCAAAATAGCGCCAGCGACAAGCCGGTCAGGAGGGCCGTCGGGCCCAGCCAGCGGCGCCCAAAGCTGTGCTTTTGCTCGGTCATTGTGCAGCGCTTTCCTGCAGGCTCACGCGCTCGGGCACTGCTCGATCAGGGCTCGCGAAACCAGGTCTCGAGGTAGGCCTTCTGGAAGTTGCCGAACGCGCCGCTCATCATGTCCTCGTAGACGTCCGGAATGTCCTTCTCGACGAGCACCTGGAAGTTCGGGGCGCGCCAGGTGCTGTAAACGTACTTGAGCGGCGTCTCTTCACCCGGCAGTTCGAGCAGGGCGGTGATGACCACGGTCGCGCCCAGATACACGCTCTTGGGCTTGCCTCCGACGAACGCGCCCGAAAGGCTCTCTTTGTGGGTGAGCGTGAGCGTCGGCTTGTCCACCGGCGGCAGCTCCTGGTCCTCACCCTGAGAAGGACCGACGAACTCGAAGCGCACGACGTCCGCCGGAAAGGCCTGGGCGAGGCGGGCAATCAGCGCTTCGGCCAAGGCCGTCTCGCGCTTGCTCTTGGGTTCGCCCAAGAAGTATTGAGTCGGCAAGCTCTTGCGCCCCAAGTAATACTTCTCCGACTTGCTCACGATGCTATCGAGCATCTCCTTGCTCTGCGGGAACTGGTGAGCAACGCGGACTCGAACCGTCGGGCCGTGCACTTCCGTGTAGGCAAGCAACGCCTGGACGAACGGCACGAGCGCTTGGTTCTTCTCGGCCGCCTGCGCCTGGAACACCTGCAGAGCCTGCGTGAACGCGCTCTTTCGAGCGGCAGCCAGCTCGGGCTCGATCAGCTTGTGCGCTGGATAACGCTGCCGGACCTCTTCGATGGCCGCCAACGTACCAACGCTCTGCGCCTTGGCGAGCTCGGCCAGCAGCGCTGCGCGATGCACCGCTCGCACCTCAGCCACGATCTTGGTCTTGGGGTTCTTGGCGATGAACGCCTCGATTGCGGAGACCGTCCCGACACGCATGGCGCGCTCGAGTTCGGCGCGCGGCAAGAACAGATCCGCGACGTCCGGTCGCGCGCCCCCGCGGGCCAGGTAGGCCTGGTACGACTCGACCGTGTTGGTCTGAACCGCCGCACGGTAAAGCTCCTTCTCGCTAAACGAGTTGCGCAGGCTCGACACTCCAAAGCCCAGGCCAAACGCGACGAGCGCGCTCAACGCCACGAGCGAGAAATGCGAGAAGAGCACGGGGCGACGATGCGCCTGCGTGGGGGCCAAGGGGTTGGGAACGCCGCTCTCCACCAACGAGTGAAGCCGCGCCCGCTCGAGTGATTCGTCTTCCCCCAGGGAAATCCAGCGATCGCGGCCGCTCTCGTAGGCCGCGCGGACCTCGTCGGCGCGTTGAGCGTCGTTCAGCTGAAAAGCGAACCGTCGGCCGCCCGTGCCGACCAGTGTGACCGAGCTCCCGTCGACGACCAGAGACCCTAGATCTTTGGCGTCATAGTCGGAGAGCGTTCCCCCCAAGACCTGGATAACGCCCGAAGGGAACAGGTAGGTTCCTTCGCCAAAAAACGCTCGCGTCGACTCCCAAGACGACGCATACGAGCGTAGCGCGCAAAAGACGACCAAGAAAGCAAAGGCGATGTGGATGACCAGATGGAAGGTGGACCCGAGCGCCCAAGAACTCTTCAATTCGCCGAATCCCAGACCGGTGAAACCCACCCAACCCGCCAAGCCGAGCACAGTCCCGAGACCCCACTTCAGGGGCCGGGCGTTCGTGACGCGCTGCACCGCGAGCGGAGTCGGAACGGCTGCTCCACGCGACGACTCGATGAACCGGTCCTGAAGGCTCCGCGGCAGGCCGTAGAAGTCGAGTTTACGCATCGGTCGTCACCTGATGATCCACCAGAGTGAACCATGCTGGAACCCGCTTTCACAAGCGGCCCCGGCCCAGCGCCCCGGCTCTCGGCTTCGCCGCGCGCGAGGCATCACGAACTAGACCCTAAAGGCCGCAAATTGGTCGATCTTAGCGTAGGGCGCTCGGACCTATACAAGTGGCGAGCGCCTCCTCGAAGGCGCGCAGCTGTTGCCTCACGAGCTCGAGCGGCTGGGCCCGAGTCGCGAGGCCTGCGCGCTCGAGTGCCTCACGCAAGCTGAGCTGGGGGTAATAGTCATCCGTCAAGCGGTGGATAAAACGCAAGGCCGACAGACCGTCCCAACACTCGTGAAGGCGTTCCAGCCGATGGCCGGCGGTCGGACAGCGCGCGAGCTCGGAAGCGATGCTGGCGACGAACTCTTGCGCGTCGCCTGTGATGCGGGCCCGCACGTCTGGCTCGAGCGTGAGTGCCGCGAAGTGCGAACTGGGCGCAACTGGCGGCTCGACCGCTGCGTATCTAGACAGCTCGGTCAAGAAGCGACGGAGCGCAACGAACACGCGAGGATCGTACGCGCGCGCGCCGTAGGAGTCGTCTTCGGGGTGCAAGCGACGGTACTCGATGCAGTCGAGCAACGAGGGCCCCGTGCCGAACGGCACGCGCGAGGACAGGCGCGTGCGAATAGCGACCGGCTGCGTTTGCACGCGCCGCAAGGGTCGCAGTTTCGAAAGTTTGGAAAGCAGGTAGAAATCCTCACCTGCCTGACGATTGGGCACGCCGCGCGCCTGGGCGTAGGCATCGAGGTGCACGGCGAGGGCGCTGCCGAGCGCATGAAAGGCGTACGGCGAGCCCGCGAATCCGAGCCCCAGCACGTAGTAGCGAAACGAACATTCGAGCGCCGCCATCGACGCATCCAACTCGGACGACCCGCTGGGCGTGTGCCAGTACGGCAGGAGCCAGGCCGCGGCCTCATCATCTTGGCGCTCGAGCAAGCGCCAATGCGGCAAGCTCCAGGCAGCGTCCGCGTCGCCCGAGCCGACCCAAGGGCTTGTCAGGTGTCCCCGAGCCCAGAGGCCGAGCGCCAGATCAAAGCCGAGTTTGCGTGCGCGCCCCACACCCTCTTTGGGGCCGAGGCCGAACTCCGGACCGACACGCCGAATCAGCGCGACAGCGCCGCTGCGCTTTGTGTCGACGAAGAACGATACTCCTGCGTCGTCTGGGGCTCTTGGGCCGAACTCGAGTTCGAGGGCGTCGATCAGGCGGCGATTGGCGCCGCGCGCCCCGTCGTCGGCGTCGAGTGTTTCGTTGACGACCAAGACCAAGAGCTGGGGTTCATCGAGTTCTCTCCACGATGCCAACCAAGAATCCAGCGCTTCGGGTTCTTCGGCTGCCAGCGGTACGACGACGGCGGTCCGAAAGCGAAGTCTGTCGGGGAGCACACTTTTGGCGGTCGCTTCCGCATGGGAGCGCAGGTATTTGACGACCGCTTTGGAGAGCATGGCCCTCAATGCACGCGCGGTTCGAGCGGCAGACCGACCACAATCACGGCCTCCTTTTCGAGCAGTTCGTCCGCACGGCGCTGGACCTCGCTCTCGGGCACGAACTGCTTGGCCAAACGGAAGAACAACGCGTGGTGGCGCGCTTCCGAACGAGCCAAATCGAGATAAAGCGGCTTGAGCGAGTCCGTCGCGGGCAACGCGTCCGCCACCAGCTTCAAACGCTCGCAGCCGCGCGCCTCGACGACGCCTGCCACGAGCAGAGCGTCGACCAAGCCCTCCGTACCACCTCGACGCGCCAAAGCGCGCAGCTCACCGACGTAAGTATCTCGGTAGTCTGCTCCCAGTTGGAGCCCGCGCTCGGCGCACGCGCGGTAAACGAGATGAAAATGCTCTAGTTCTTCGCGAGCGAAGGCGATCATCGGCTCGAGCAGCTCGGGACGGTCCGGATAGCGAACGACGAACGACATGCCGGTCGCCGATGCCTTGCGTTCGCAAGCAGCATGGTCGACCAAGAATTCGTCGAAATGCGCCAACACGACGTCGAGCCATGCTTTCGAGGTGGGGACGCGTAAATGCAGCATCTGCTCAAGTCCCCATGACGGTGACGACCAAGCTACGGTGGTGGGGGCGATAGCGGTGCTCCCAAACGTACAGGGCCTGCCAGGTTCCCCACGACAGCCGCCCGCGCGTAATCGGAACCGTTTCTTGGGTGCGCGTGAGCGCGGCCTTCACGTGCGCGGGCATGTCGTCGGGCCCTTCGTCGTCGTGCTCCCAGGTTCGGCCCTCCGGCACCAGAACGGCAAAAAAGGCCTGCAAATCGCGAAGCACTGCGGGGTCTGCATTCTCGGACACGAGCAAACTGGCCGAGGTGTGCTTGATGAAGACGCTGCACAGGCCCATTTGGACGCCACTCTTCTCGACGACGCCGGCCACGAGCGCAGTCGCATCGAAAAGACCCTGTCCGTGGGTGGCAACTTCGACGACCTCTTGGTGAACCAGCACGACTCGCCTTATAGCAAAGACCGCAGATGGTTTCACCGCTCGACCCGCTCGACCCGCTCGCTGGACCCGCTCGCCCGGCCCAGGCCAGCATGACTGCGTTCGACGTGCCCGGCGTGCCCCGTGCGGTCAACGCCAAACTGACGACGTTCTTCTCCGCCACGGAGCCGCGGCGCCGCATCTACCAGTTGTTGTTGTCGCTGCTCCGGCACCACTCGCTGCGCTCCGCCAACGCCATCGCCTTCGACCTCTTCTTGGCGTTGGTGCCGATGCTCGGCTTGGCCGGCTGGGCGGTGAGTCGCATCTTGTCCCGCGACTCGGCAGCCATGGTTTCGAGCAGCTTGGTGCTCGATGTCACGCCTCATCAGTTTCGAGCGTTCATCCAGGACAACCTGCAGACGCTGTCGGCGAGCAGTGTCGCCCCCTTCGCGACCATCGCCGGTTGGTGGCTGAGCTCCTCGGCTTTCTTCACGCTGATCGCGGTGTTCGAAGAATCGTTCGAGTGCATACCCCGACCCTATTGGAAGACGACTCTGCTCTCGATGGGCTTTGCCTTCTCGGGTTTCGTGATCTTGGCCGCAAGCGGAGCGGCAGGCGTGTTCTTCACGATCGAGCGATTCGGCCGCGTGCGCTCGCTCGTCGACGCCATCACCGAGTCAGGCGCGTTGCGCGCCGGTATTGCGCTGGCCGCGTACTTCGTGATCAGCGGCTATTTTGCGTTCGTCTATCGCTACGCCATCGCGCGCTCGGTGAGTCGGCGCCGCGTCTGGCCAGGAGCCTTCTGTGCGGCGGGCGCGGGCAGCGCCGCATCGGTTCTGTTCGGCTACTACGCGTCGCACATCTCGAGCTACACACTCTTCTATGGCGGTTTGGCTGCGGTCGCCGTAGCGCTTCTTTGGTTGTGGTTGTGGTGCACGGCCTTGCTGATCGGCGCCGAACTCAATATCGCGCTGGAGGACCTGACGGACCTGCGCGCAAGCCGAAGCCCGCTGAGCCGCGGTCCTGAGCCTGAGAGTTCCTGAAGCACGCCCGTTCAGCGGCGGTATTCACGTGGCCCAGAAGCTGTCGGCGAACTCACTTGGCAACGGGGTCGCCATCGACATGAGAGACACACACTCCCAAGTCGGTGGGGAAACCCGTAGGCGTCTGGCAGCTGTCACCCGAATTGCAGCCCGACTCGCTGCCGACGGTATTGCAGAGTTTGAGGCACCCCGAGCCCTCCGAGCAGACGTAGCCGTGCGCGCACGCTCCGGGCTCGTCTCCCGAGCACGTGTCACCGTCTGTGCCTTTGCCGGGAACGGCGCAAGCCGTCTGCCCGTCGGAACGTACGACCACGCAGGCTCGATCGCCGCTGCAACCGCAACTGCGGCCTTCAGGACACGGAAACGGCTCGGCCAGTGAGCACTTCTCGGTCGGAACGCAGACAGGCACCAGCGTGTCCTCGGCTCCCACGAGAGGGCGCGACCCACAGAAATCCTGGGCACCGCACGAGTCGGTCGTTCCACGGCAGCAGTACGGCTGACAGCTACCCGTCTCCGTGTCGCCAATGCAGGCGAAGCCCGCTGCGCAGTCGCTCGAACCAAAACACGGTGCGCCACGCTCGCCCGAGCCGACTGCGCCGCAGCTCCGCAGAGGCGCGCATTCGTCGCCTTCGCAAACGATCGACACCTGGCAACTCGAGCCTTGGGGCCCCAACTCGCCGGGACCGGTAGGAAAACCGCTGGCTCCGGCCTGGCCACCCATTGCCGACTCACCGCCCATCCCCAGATCGCAGCTCTTGGCGTCGTCCGGCACGCAAATGCCCACACCGCACAGGGGGCTCAAGCCATCCGCGCCCGTGTTGCCACCGCCCCCCGGAGAATTGAGATCGATGGTCGAACCGCCGCCACGTGAACTTCCGTCGTCATTGGGACTGCCTGAATCCGGGCCGGCGGCGCCAGACGAGCTGCAGTTCACGGCCAATGCCGCGCCGGCAATCAAAGCAAACAGCGCCGCGAAACTGCTCGGCGTCCGTCGACGGAAGGAAGATGATTCAAGCAAGGGCGAAACCAAAGTAACTAGAGTGTAGCGCGACACCAGGGCGGCGCCACGGACCTGGCCCTCACTTGGCCAAGCGCACGTGCCGCACGTCGAAGTTACCGGCCATATCGTAGACCCGAACCGTGATCAGCGCTGGGCCCGTGGGAACCAATGCGCCCAGATCAGCAGAAAATTCCTCCTCGACTTCGTCGAAAATGCCGTCTTCGGGCTCGAAAGGGATCCACTCTTCGACCCCTGCTACACGCGCTTCGATGCGTCGAATCGGACCTATGCCATCGACGGCTTTGCCCGTCAGTTTTCGGCCCACTAGCTTGAGTCCGCCCAGCACCGGAGGGGTGTTGTCGACCAACACCTCGGGGCTCTCCAGACTGTGGCGTGTGACGCGTCCGGGAGGATTGGAGAGTTCGTCGGTGGCGGTGACGCGCAGTCGGTATTTGCCCTCGGGCAGATTCTCGGTCTCCCACGTCCACTTGTCGTCGGTCAGCACTTGACCGGGTGTGAGCGCATCGAACCAGGTTGCGGCGTTGGCCAGTCGGTATTCGACGCGATAGCGGAGCTCGTCTTCGTCCGGATTGTCGACCTTCCACGACATCTTGACGGCAGTCGACGCCTTCTCGCTGAGAGGACCACCCGACTTCGAGAGGCCGCTACTGGACTTGTTGCGAGGGCTCGTGTCGGACTTCACCTCGGTCAACACGGCGCGCAGGTTGTCGGTGACGAAAGGCAGCTCGAGACGTCGCAACGAACTCTGCGTGCCGTCGAGCATGCGTACGCGCAGCTGGACATAGCGGCCGGGCGGGTTCTTCACCTCGAACGACGCGGTCTGGCCAGGACCGTAGTCCGACCACGAAGCATCGGGCTCTTTCGTGTTGCCCGTGCGCGTGGACACTTCGATCTTGCCTTCGGCATCCCAGCTCACCCGGCCAAAATGGGCGCGCAAGCCCGCGTCCAAGACCTTGCTGGTAAAGACGGCGTTGGTGCCCCCGATGCCCTCGATCTGGTGCGCAACGATTGGGTCGCTGCCCACCAACCAGCCCGTGGTGCCGTGGAGGGCCACGAAAGGCACCTGGCGTTCGTCCAGATCGGCGAGCACCACACTCTGATGATCGGCACCGACGCCCACGACTCGACCTTCGGCGCCAGTGCCGACGACCGGCTGCCCTTGTGAGTCCAACGCCAGCGATACGAAATAGTCGTCCTTGTCCGAGTAGAGTTCCTCGGGCAGTCCGTCCTTCGAAAAACGAAACAGCCAGCCCTTGCCACCTTGGGCGCTGACCGACTGCGGCGCGGGCGGCTTCGTGCCCGAGAGCGCGTCCGTGCGCCCGCCCGCCTTGAGTTCGTTGGCAATCGCGAACACTTCACCATCCTTGCCGATCACGATGGCGCGGACCTCGGTCGTCTCGAAGTCGCGGAGCACGCTGGCCCGGCCAGGGCCGGTGATCTTGTACAGACGCGCAGCTCCCGAGCTGCCCACGTAGACCTGCCCAGCTCGAGCGGCCACGCTGACCAAATGGCCCTGATCGCTGTCGAAATACACCTGAGCGGTGGCGTCGGCTGCCACGCGGAACAGTTTTCCTTCGGGGCCAGTGGCCGCGTAGAGCGCCTTGTCGGACTCGTCGAAGGCAAGCCCGAACACATGTTCGGCACCCGACAACGTCGTGAAGGGCTCGAGCTTGCCCCCTTTGAGCTCGAAGATGCGTCCGCCGGGCATGCTGCCGACGAACACGCGGCCCCAAGCGCGAACGATGGAAGTGAGGGCCATGGCGTCTGAATCGGCCAAGACCTTGGTCTGCCCTCCGCTGATCTGCAGCAGCTTGCCTTCGCTGCCCGTCGCCACCAAGAGGCCACCGTCGTGCTCGATCGCTGCCCAGGCTGCAGGTGCTTCGCTGATGGACGTGGAGTTGAGCACCAGGCCTGCACGGAGCCGCCCGATCGAGTCCACGGCCACGCCGTCCAGTTCACCCTCGAAGTCTTTCGCAGAGTCGAACACGAAGTGCCGGGTACCAACGGCCGCAGCCGTAGCGGTCCAGCAAAGGCCCAAGGCCAGGAGCGTGACACCCGAAGTGGTCCAGGCCCGCGGGGTGAATGAATGTTTCGACATGGGAGTGAGAGGGGGACGAAGAGAGGGAGTGAATCGAGGCCGGACGGAGGGGAGTTCGAGCGCTGGGCTCAGCGCAATGCGGGTCGGACCTGCACCTCGACGGAATCTCCGCCAACGATGAAAAACGGCAAGGAAGTCACATGATGACGCGCCACGCGGTATTGCGCAGCCGCGATCGAACTGCTGGTCGTGATCAGACGATCGAGGGCGGCGGGCGGAAGATCTTCTGCGACCGCTCCGCGATGTGCCGCCCCGCCTTCACCCGTGTCGTACGAGACAACCAGCGAGCGCGGCTCGAGCGTGGGTTCCGCCAAGTTGGCGACGAGTTCGTCGAGCGATTCCGGAGCTGCGCGTGGCCGACTGACCGAATAGCCGGGACGCAGCGTCAGCTTGACCTTTTGACCCGCCAAGTTCTTGGGAATGGCTACAGCGATGACGCGCGTCTGCACGGCTCCCGCGAAAGGCTCGAGCGTCACTCGCAGTCGAGCGGTCCCGCCTGCGTCGACCTCGGACGTCAGCAGATCGACGCCACGCAGCATGGCGATGTCGCGGCCGAATTCCAGCGAGACCTTGACGTCGACGCGCTCGACCTGGGCGTACTGCCAAGGATTGTTGAAAACGGCGCCCACGCCCTTCACCAACGACGATTGCATGACTTCTTGGGTTTGCGGGGTGCCGGTCGGGGCAGAGCCGAAATCCACGATTGTCACGGCAGGTCGGCCGACGATTTTCAGCTTGGACTCCATGTGCCAGGTGACGTCACGCCGCTCGACCGCGGTGGCTTCGAGACCGCTGCCCAACGCGATGGCCAAAAACGCGGGCGTGAGGAATTCGTCGTGGGCGACCTCGAAGTTCCAGTCCTGAAAGGGTGCGCCTGGCTCGCCTTCGATGCGCAAGCTGACGGGTACGATCGGCGCCTGGATGTTCTCGTCGACCACGATCGACGACTGGCGATCATTGACTAGTGCTCCAAGCGCTCCGGTCGACTCGCCCATCTTGAATGAGCGTTGCGCGCTGGCCATGAACCAGAGCACGCGCGCTTCGCTCGTGGGCAGCGAGGTCACACCCAGACTCATCATCGGGTGACCAAAAGCCACCAGACGCGAGCCTTCGACGCGCGTCACGGTGCCCAGACCCATGGCGCTCAGATCGCCGCGCACCAGATCGACTCCGATAGCTCCACCGTCGACGAAATGCCCGGTGGTCTTCTTGCCCGTTTTCTTGCTGGAATTTCCGCCGCCCGCTTGCATCGGCTCGATGCCGAGCGGACTCAGCAGATCAGTTGCGGCCTGGACGGCGCGTTCGCTCAATCCCCCCAAGAGCAGCGGCGTCGCAAGCGGCCCGAGGCGAGCCGATTTGTCGCCAGTGCCCGAACGTTTGGCCTTCTGGCTGGCGTGCGTCTCGAGATCGTACTCGTTCGGCGCGCCTTCGAAGCGCCCCGAGGCAACGGGCTTCTGCGCGCCACGCGGCAAGACAGAAAGCGGCAAACCGTGCAGCGTTTTGGGTAACGGCCGCTCCAGATCGTCGAGCATGGCGCGAATGGGCGTGATGCCTGCGACGGGCTCGACGCCAAACGACCAGCCGTAGGCGTAGGCGCCGATCATCTTACCCTCGAGATAGACGGGGCTGCCGCTCATGCCCGCGACGATCTTGGCGACCTCGAGACGGGGGTGCATGGTCTTGACCAGGATCAACTCCTGACGCGGCCGAAAATTCTCGAGCACATCGATCACCTCGACGTCGAAGCGCTCGGGCTTGTCGCCCTCGAACACCGTCAGGCCGTAGCCCTTCATGCCCTTCTTCACGTCTTTGACGGACATGATATCCGGCCTGGAAGCTCGCCCATCAGCCCGGGCCGAAGTGACCAGGCTGGGAATGAAGGCGAGCAGGCCCGCGAGGGCAGCGAGTGGGGCGAGGATCGGGGCGCGCACGTTCGCAGCACTCTAGCAAAAAGCAGCGCGGATCCAGCTGGGGCCGGCCCCGGTCCAAAAGCTGGCCAAAACCCCACGAAATGAGCCCTCGGCGCTGCCCGTCGCGCCGGGGCCCGAGGTCGAGCCTTGTTGGGGACGCGCTTTTTCAGCAGGCTCGGCGCCGTGGACGTCGCGCTGTATGTCGTCATTCTCATTTTTTTCGCCAGCTGGCTCACTATCCACGTGGCCTTGTGCTGGGCGATCGGCCAACGGTGGCCGTGGAAAGGCTGGCTGGCGCTGTTCGTCCCGCCGCTGGCTCCGCTCTGGGGCCAAGCTTCGGGGCGCCTGGCCGTCGCCTGGGTGCTCGCTCTCGTGCTCTATGGCGCAGCGCTGGTCACGGGCTTCGTCTGAGCAGGCTGCTGCGGATGAGGCGGCTTGACCCAGCACTCACTCGACGGACCTGTCGCCGCACTCGGCGGGCGCTCACTCCTTGCGTGCCGGTGCCGTTGGGGTGCGGGCACCCACGCCGCCAAAACCCTTGACGATCCACTGCGCGAGAACACGCTGCGCCAGCTCCTTCTCGTCTTCCCAAAAGACGACGGCGGCATAGATCAGGCACCCGTCGCTGTAGGCGGGATAGGCCGCCCAAGCCGCCGAAAATTCGTAGCTCGAAAACAGCACGGTCAGCCGGCCCTCGCTCTGATGAATTGCGAGCGGCTGGTCGCGCCAGGCGCCCGTCGATTCGACAATGGGCGTGAACCGGCCCCTGTGGCGCTTGAACTTGGGCAGGGCGTCTTGCTCGAAGCGTTCCATGCACAATCGCGTCGTGGGCAGTTCGCCCGGCCGAGTCTTGACGACAAAGGCACTGGTCACGACGTGGCGGTCGTCGCCGTAGGTGAAACCCGTGAAATGCTCGACACCAAAGAAGCGCACACGCTTCCAGTGTCGATGATCGGGCAGCGGCAGGTCGACTGCGCGGTCCCTGTCCGAACGCCGCGCCCAGCGAGCGTCCAGTTGGTGGAGCAGCGCCTCCTGGTGAGTCGCGGGAGCGCTCTTGTAGACGACGCCGCGCTTCTTCTTGGCCTGGGTCCCGACGAGAGCCGCGGACTCAGAAGGTCCCGGCGCGAGGGGACCACCCGCCGGCGCCGCCGCCGGTGGGGCCACGACCAGGCCGGGAGCTGCGGGCGGCGGCTGCTGCGCGCGGCGGCGGCACGCGGACGAAAACAGCGCGATCAGCAGAAGCGCAGCAAAACGGTGGCAGGCCACGCTCCGTTTACGTGGCTCGCCGTGACCCCTTCCCTTCACAGCACCACCCGGCGCAGTCGAATGTCGTTGGCGTCGTGCACGCCGACTCCCAGTTCTGCTGCCCGAGCCAGGTAGCGCGGCGCGCGCCCCGCTCGTTCGAGCGTCATGCCACCCCGACGCTTCCGCTCGTCTTCGATCACTTGCCAGGCCACCGTATCGAGCGCAACGGCATCGGTCGAAGCGTAGATGGCGCCGTGCGGCACGCGCATACGCGGATCTTCGTCGAGCGGCCCTTTGTCGTAGATGATCTTGAAAGCGTCGGCGATGTGCAGGCGTACGCGACTCTGCACAATCGGATGATGGTAGAGCAGAGCGATCTGCGGGCTAGCCTGGTTGTCGTGGTGATGGTGTGGATTGTCGATGTTGCCGTGCGTGATGTTCTTCATCGCGCCAGTGATCCCGCAGATGTGGTGCTCTTTCATCATCGTCATGTCGATGACTGCAGTGGCCTCGGTGAAGATGCGGCAGTAGCGCGTCGGCACGTTCTGGTAGACGCGCACGGAGGGCATGACGTGATCTTTGTTGTCGTGCGTCCCGGTACGCACGCCCGGAGGCAACTGCCAACCGCGCACGTTGACTCGTGTGCCGGCCAAATGCGCTGGAAATTGCTCGTAAATCGTGATGCGGCCTGCAGGCACACCCAACGCCAGGAGCGCTTCGACGAGCGGCAGAATGACCTCGAAGTTGACGGCCATGGTGTAGCCGTTTTGGCCCGCGATGCCGTTCACCTTGATCGCCACGACGTCGCTCGGGTGAATGAAGCGCGCGACGGCGGCCTCGAGACTGGGTGCGCCCGTGAGCTCCGTCAGCGCACGCGTCAGCAAGCTGCGCGCGACCGCCGCCTCGGGCCACAGTCGGTTCGGCTGCATCATCGAGGCGAAGTCGCCCTTGGCCTCGGCTTTGCTGACCAACCCCGGCAACTCCAGCGGCACGAAGCCGGTCGGCGGCTTGGCGATCCAGTCCTCGAGCCGGAAGACCGGGGCCGCTTTGCCGCTGTTCTGGGCTGGCGCAGTCGCTGGCCAGGCGAGCTGGGCCGGCGCAGCCGCTGGCCAGGCGAGCTGGCCAAGGCCAACCGCCAGACCGCCGAGCAGGGCGCGGCGGTCTGGGTCGATGCCGTACGAGCGAGCCACGCACCCACTCTAACACCGCCGCACCCCTAGGGGGCAGGAACCTTCGACGCGACTCCGGGCTTCGCTCCAGGAGCCGAGGCAGTTCCCTGCGCCGCTGGGGCCGCAGCCGCTTCTTCGCGGGGCCGCGTGACGACGGCGAGGCCTTCGAACTTCTTGACGCTCTTGTAGCCGATGCCTTTGACGCGCGTGAGGTCGGAGACCTTCTTGAAGCCGCCCATCTTCTCGCGTAGCGCCAACATGGATTCGGCCCGTTTCTGCCCAACGCCCGGCAGCCGCATGAAGTCTTCGATAGACGCTTCGTTCAGCACGATACGGCCGTCGGCGAGCACGGCGCTGGGACGCGGCGCCGTGGGGGCATTGGCGCAGGGTGACTGCATCGGGCCCGCCGGGCGCTCCGAGTTCGGAACCGGCCCCCGGGTTCCAGACGCGGGTGGCTCCGCAGGCGCGCTACGGTCCTGTGCGGCCGGTGCCACATTCGTGCTTGGAGACACCAAGCTGACAGCAGCCTTGCCCGCAGCGTCTTCGAGCGGAATACCGGCGCGGCCCGCGCGATCGGCGGCGTGTCCGAGCACGGCAACCGTGCTCAATCCCAAGAGTAACGTGAGTCCGCGCAGCGCCGGGGCGGCCCACACCCGCACCTCGGGGCGAGCGCAGAATCGGGCAAAGGCCGAGGGGCCCCGCACATGCGGGGCCCCTTGGAGTTCAGGTGCGGTAGCGACCTGGGAGACGGCATCCTCGCGAAGGCCGTTGGGGGTTTTGGTTTTCATGTTTTTTCTCAGCTCCCGACTGCGCTGAGCTTGGGCCCAGCCTCGTCGGTGCGCTCTTCGCGTGGGGCCGCGTCGCGGATGTGAAGTTCGCCATCGACGGGCAAGGAGTCGAGCTTGCAGTTCAACGAACCGTCACGGTTCACGAAGGCCACGCCGACCTTGGTCCAGAACTTGCGCTCACCCTTGCCGGTGATCACGTAGATGTGCTTCATCTTGCTTGCTTCCATTTGCTTGTCTTTCCTTGTTCGAGCGACCGTCGTTCGGTCGTCGAGCAAAGACAGAGCGAGGAACGTGCCAAGCTGCGTTTGGCTACTTTAAAGCGCAGTTTCGCCAGAGCCGTCCTGGCGAGACTGTGGCGCTGTCGGCGTTCGCCAGTTCGAGGTTCAGCTCGACGACTTTTTCTCGAGCGCGGCAACGCCGAGCGCGAGCTTCTCGACCAACGGCGCGATCTGGTCGTGACGCAGCTTGTACAAGCTACGATTGGCAACCAGCACGCTGGAGATGTCACAGATGTGTTCCATGACGTGGAGGTCGTTCTCCTTCAAAGTCGCGCCGGATTCCACGATATCGACGATGACGTCGCTGAGCCCAACGAGCGGCGATAGTTCGACCGAGCCGCCGACGTAGATGACCTCGGCCTGGACGCCGCGCTTGGCGAAATGGTCGCTGGCGATGCGCGGGAATTTGGTGGCGACGCGCGGCCGCGCTCCCACGACCGCGCCTGCTGGGCCGGCTACGACCATGCTGCAGCGGCCGATGCCCAGGTCGAGAGGCTGGTACAGATCGTAACGGCGCTCGAGCAGCACGTCGCGACCGCTGATGCCCAGATCGGCCACGCCGTATTCCACGTACGTCGGCACGTCGTCCGGCTTGAGCAAGAGGAAACGCACGCTGCCGTCGTCACTCTCACGGATCAAGCGACGATCGTCGGCCAAGAGGTTGCGCGTACCGATGCCGGCGCGCTCGAGCAACGGCGCCAAAACCTGGCTCACGCGTCCCTTGGGGATGGCGATGGTCAAGGGGCGCGTCATGGTCCCTCGAGGGCGATGCGCTCGATGTCGGCGCCTACGCCGCTCAGCTTCTTCTCGATCGATTCGTAGCCGCGATCGAGGTGGTAGACGCGACGAACGATGGTCTCGCCTTCAGCGACCAGGCCAGCGATGACGAGCGAGGCGCTGGCGCGCAGATCCGTGGCGGTCACGGATGCACCGGACAAGGTCTTCACTCCGTCGACGAACGCAGTTTTGTTGCGCGTCTCGATGTGCGCGCCCATACGGATCAGCTCCGGAACGTGCATGAAGCGATTCTCGAAGATCGTTTCCGTGAGGACGGATCGGCCACCGCTGATGCACATCAGCGCCATGAACTGCGCTTGCATGTCCGTGGGAAAGCCGGGGTGCGGCGCGGTCGTGACGTCGACCGCCTTGAGACGACCTTCGCGGACGACTCGCACCCCGTCACCTTCGCGCTCGATCTCGAGACCGGCTTTGCGCAATTTCACGACCACCGGCTCCAAATCGTCGAGCGGCGCGTGCTGGAGCAGCACGTTGCCGCCAGCCAATCCGACCGCCGCCATGAACGTACCTGCTTCGATACGGTCCGCGATGATCGCGTGATCGAACGGCGCGAGTTCGTCGGCCCCCGTGATGTGCATCACGCTCGTGCCCGCTCCGTCGACCTTGGCGCCCATCTTGTTGAGAATGCGTCCGAGCTCTTCGATTTCTGGCTCACAAGCGCAATTGACGAGCGTGGAGCGCCCCTTCGCAAGGGCGGCCGCCATCATGATGTTCTCGGTGCCAGTGACCGTCGGTAGATCGAAAACCACCTCGGCGCCAATCAGCCGCGGAGCCTCGGCTTCGATGTAACCGTGCTCGACGCGAATCGTGGCGCCCAGTGCCTCGAGACCTTTGAGGTGCTGATCAACGGGACGGGAGCCGATGGCGCAACCACCCGGCAACGAGACGCGCGCCTTGCCGTGACGGGCCACGAGCGGCCCCAGCACCAAGACGCTGGCGCGCATCTGGCGGACGAGTTCGTACGGCGCCTCGAAGAAGGCCCCACTGCTCGCCCCAACCACGACTTCGGGGATGTCGACGCGCGTGTTCCGACCCAGGCCGTCGAGAACCTGCGCCAAGGTGTCGATGTCGCGCAGACCGGGCACGTTGCGCAGCCGGCTCTCGCCGTCCGAGAGCAAAGTCGCACACAGAATGGGCAGCGCGGCGTTTTTGGCGCCGCCCACCTGGATGGTACCGTGCAAACGGCGCTGACCTCGCACTCGAATCGCGTCCATGTGCCTCCCCCTTACACCAAAGTCGCAAGACTCAAAAAGGGCGCCGTCCACAATCTGAGCCTTGGGGCCGCAGCAGCCGTAGACTAGCTTGTTTTCATGGCCGCGGTTCGTCGCCCAACTCGGATCGCCACGCGCGGGGGGGCTAGCGCTGCGCTGTGTCTGCTGCTCGGGTCCAGTTGGGGCGTCGCCGAAACGGCGACCGAACCAGCAGGGCTGCTCGCTCCTTGGAATCGACGCACCGGACCTGATGATGCGGCCCGTATCGAGCGTGCGCGCTTCGAGCACGGCCGTGAGCCCGCGCGACGCCTGCTCGAGCTGGCGCAGGATCCAGAAGTGCGCGCGAACGCGCGCACGAGTCTGTCGATGGTGCGCGCCCTCCATGTCCATAGCCGTGGGCCGTTGGCCGACCGCGTTGTGGCCCAGCTACTGACGTTTTTCGTGCCGATCGCGACTTCTGGTCGCGAACCCGAGGCTGAGCGGACCTTCGCCGATGCGGGTGCGCTGCGGTACCGCGTGCGCGGCACGGCCGCCTTGGCGCTCGCGCGCAGCGGTCACAGGCTCGGATTGCGCGCGCTGGTCGTGGCAGCGGGGGCTCGAGAGGAAAGCGACCCCCAAGCACGCGAACTGGCTCGCGCTGCTTTGACGGCGCTCTGGCCCCGTGCGGTCGACCTGCCGAACGAAGCGCGACTCCCACCCGCTTGGGTCGAACGAGCCTATGCGGCAGAACACGTCAACACTGAGGCATTTCCGGGTCCGCACGCCTGGGCCAACGCAAAAGATGGTGACGCAAGCTTTAGCTTGCTGGCCCTCGCTTTGGCCGTGCCAGGCGACCACTCGCGCCTGCACGACCACGGCGCCTGGCAGGAGTCCTTGGCGAGTGCACAGGGTCCTTGGGCGCTCCGAGCCATCACGCTGCTGGGTGTGCGGGACGGCGCTCTGGCCGAGTGGGCGACGACCGAGGCGAAGCAGCGTGTGGGTCACCAGAGCCCCATCTGGCGAAGCGCTGCTGCCTTTGCGCTTGCCGTCCACGAACCCAATGCGGCGTTGAGCTTTTTGGGCGATGCGGATGCTGCGCGGAGCCTGGCGACCGCACGACAGGCGCACTCGGGAACACTGGCCGAACACGCGCTGCGACTGCTGCGGGCACGGCTCGATCGGGCGCCTGCGACACGCTTGGCTCTGCCTTTGACGATCGCGCTCGCGCCGACCCTGGGCGCAACGGACTTGGAGACACACTTGCTTTGGCGCGGACTCCGGCTCGCGCCAGCGAGCGCTCGCGCAGCTTGGCTTTCGCCTCTGGCTGCGCGTGCGCGCCGCCAAGAAGCGACCTCGAGCGGCCCCGAGCCGAGCGAACTCCGCGTCTGGCTCGGGCGAGAAGATCCAGCCGAACGTGCGGCGACGGCAGCCGGCCTCGGTCGGTCGCTCCTCACCGAGAGCCGTGCGCTGCTCGGTACCGCCTACGCAGACGAGCCCCGAAGTGACGTGCGCCGCGCGTTGGTCCTGGCACTTGCTCGCCGCAACGCCGATCAGCCGGGAGTCGGGACTTCGCGACTGCTCGTAGAAATCGCCCAGCTGGATCCGGACCCGCTGTGCCGCGCGTTGGCGCGCGACGCGCGCTCGGCCGTCACATCCCCCCTCGTCGCCGATTGGACCTTCGCGCGTCTCGCCCCCGAGGCACGCTCGGCGGACTCGGCGGCTCCTGTCCGCACGACCACCTTCCTCACCATCGAGGGCCGCGCGCTCGAAGTCGCGGCCGACAGCGATGGTTTCGTCGCCGTCGTCGGGCTTCCTTTCGCACGCTGAGCCGGTCCCTTGCGACGCGGGCCCGGTGCCGCGAAGCTGCAGCACCGAGCCATGGTGAGCAAGAAAAAATCGGCCGATGAGACCGAGGTGACGCTGTCGTTCGAAGCGGCCATGAAGCGCCTGACCGCAATCGTGGAGTCGCTCGAGACCGGCGAATTGTCGCTCGAGGAGTCACTGGCTCGCTTCGAAGAAGGCGTCCGTCTTGCCCGCACGTCGCAGGCCAAATTGGACGCCGCCGAAAGCCGCGTCGAAGAGCTGCTTCGGCTCGACGAGCAGGGCGAGCCGGTCGTCGAGGAAATTCTCGAGCCATGATGCACAGCGCCCCTCTTGTCGTGCGTTCGGCAGCAGCGCTGGTCATCGGAGGGGAGCTTCTGAGCGGCAAAGTCCAGGACGAGAACTCGTTCGCGTTGGCCCGCACCTTGCGCGCTCTCGGCATCGAGTTGCGGCAAATTTCGATCGTCCCCGACGACGCGAAGCGGATCGCGGAAGAGCTCGCGCGCCTCTTGCCTCTGGTGGACGTGGTGTTCACCAGTGGTGGAGTTGGCCCCACGCACGACGACGTCACCATCGACGCTGTCGCTGCGGCTCTCGACTTGCGAGTCGTCGAAGAGCCGGCGCTCCTTGCGCTCCTTCACGGTACGTACGGCACCGCGATGACGCCGGCTCACCAGCGCATGGCGCGCGTTCCCGAGGGAACTCACCTGATCGGCGGCCACGACGTTCGCTGGCCGACGCTGGTCATCGACAAGGTCTGGCTGTTGCCCGGCATCCCCGAGCTGTTTCGCATGAAACTCGGCATTTTGCGCGATCACATGCGCGGTCCGGCGGACTATTTCTCCGAGGTCGTCTTCTTGCGCGCGGAAGAGACGGACATCAAGGCAGAGCTCGACGACGTCGTAGCTCGCCATCCCGAGGTCGAAATCGGCTCCTACCCCAAGTGGTTCGACCCGACCTACAAAACGCGCATCACCTTCGACGCACGGCGCGCCGCTTTGGCATTCGCCGCAGCTACGGATCTACGTGAGCGACTGGCCGACCACGTCGTCGACATCACCCCATGAACGTGGCGGCGTCAGGGCGCCGCCAGCACCTCGCCGATCGCTTCGACTCGCGCATGTGAGCAAACCTGGATGCGGACGTCCTGGCACGCGGCGTGCTGGGGACGCGTCATGAAACGAACAGCCGCAGCCTCTGTGCTCCTGTCCCACGAAGCCAGCCTGGCCGATCTGCGCAAGAGGGCGGACTTCGAGGGTGCAGCCAGCCTCGACGCTCACGAACTGGTAGCGCTCTTGATTGGCAGCCCGACGGATTCAGGGGTGGCCACGCGCCTGGCAGCGCAACTCTTGGTCGATTGGGGTGGGCTCGGAGGTCTAGTCTCGCTACGGCCGAGCGCGCTCGTTCGACCTGGTCTGGGCGCCGTGGCAGCCAGTCGCTTGGCCGCTGCATTGGCCGTCGCGCAACGCTTGCGACTCGAGCCGACTCGCCTGCCGTTGTCGTCTTCGCTCGACGCAGCGGGGGTGGCCGCCTGGGCCTGCCCGCGCCTCGGTCGGCTCGCACACGAAGAAGTCTGGGTTTTGTGTGTCGATGGTCGCTCGGTACTGCGCTCCAGTTTTCAGGTCGGACGCGGCGGCATCCACGGTTGTAGCCTTTTGCCGCGCGACGTCCTGGGTCCGGTCGTTCGACAAAGCGCATCGGGCTTCGTCTTGGTGCACAACCACCCGAGCGGCGACCCGACGCCGAGCTTCGAGGACCTCGAACTCACTCGTTCCTTGAGGCAAGCGGCCTACTTGGTGGGGTCACCCCTACTCGACCACGTCATCGTCGCGGGGTCGCGTCACACCAGTTTGAGCGCCCTCCAGTCGTGGGGCGGAGACTAACCGGGCACACATCGTCGCCAAACCGAGTGCCCGCTCCGGAAAATTACGCCGGTTGTGCGCGACTTTGGTACTTTTGCCGCAAAAACAGCCAGACACGCTGCCGAGCACCCCCCTATGCCCAGGGATCGGCCGTTCATGTATTCTCCCGCCACATGATCAACGAGGTCTCCTTCGCCGCTCTCACCGACGTGGGCAGGAAGCGCGAGCAAAACGAGGACAACTACCTCGTCGACAAGAAGCTCGGCATCTACATCGTTTGTGACGGCATGGGCGGCCACGCCGCAGGCGAGGTCGCTAGCGCCCTGGCGGTGCGCATCTTCCACGAGGAGGTGAAAAAGGAAGCAGAAATGCTTGCCGACTTCGCTGCTGGCAAGAAAGGCATCGACAGAGTCAGCCCGCGCGACATCACGAACATGATGGAATTCGCCGTCAATCGCGCCTCGGCCCGCGTGCATGCCGAAGCCGTCCAGGACGAGACGAAGCGCGGCATGGGCTCGACCTTGGTCGCCTTGGTGCTGGCCGGGCAGCAAGCCTTCGTCACCTGGGTCGGCGACAGCCGACTCTACCTGCTCCGCTCGCGCGAGCTGAAGCAAGTCACCGAAGACCACAACGTCTTCAACGAGTTGGTGAAGCGCAAGAAGATGCCTCGCGAAAAGGTCGAGAAGATGGCGCAAAAGAACGCCATCACTCGCGCTGTTGGCGTCTACGAACACGCCG
>JBBQHO010000028.1:0-28268 GCA_038324055.1 Polyangiales bacterium
GCGGCGTCGAAGAGGAACTGGGAAATGCTGTTGCTGTCTTTGTTGCAGACGAAAGCAAAGCGACCGTCCGGCGACAGCACGATCGAATGAGCGGCATCGCCGGTGGTTTCAGTGTCGACGGAGGCGCCCAGTGACCCGTCGCCTCCCAGCGCGAAGACTTCGACTTGGCCCTCGCCGTAGTAGGCCACCAGCGCGTATTTTCCCGTTGAGTTCACGCTGACGTAGACGGGACCACCCGTGGTGGGCGTTTCGTCGAGTTGGCTGAGCGCGCCACTGACTCCGTCGATGGAGAACGAACGCAGCATCTTGCCGGCCTCGTCGGCGACATAGAGATACGGAGAGGTCGGCGCAAAGGCAGCAAACGAATTGAGCTGGCCGACGTCGAGCGTGGGGCCTGGCGTCAAGGTCGCAGTCGCTTCGTCGAACGTGAACACGCTCAACTTTCCGCGTCCTTCACCCGACCAATCGCCACCTCCCACGTAGAGCCGGGTTGTCTTGGGCTCGTTCGAGCCACCGCCGCCCGTCGCTCCACCCGAAGACGGCGCTCCGCCACTCGACGCCGGAGTGCCACCTGACGCGGCGCCGCCGGTTTCTGCGTCACCCGGGTCCTTGGCGCCTGGGCTACCGCAGGCGGCAAAGGAGAAGATGGTCGCAGCGGCGAGTGCCCAAGTTTTCATGACCCCACTCTGCCCGACACCGAGTGGGGTTGCACCCTCGTCAGTCGACCAGCTCGTAGACGCGCAAGTAGTCTATTTCCATGCGCTGTGGGAAGATGCCGGGGTCGACGCCTTGTGCTCCGCCCCACTGGCCTCCGACGGCGATGTTGAGGATGAAGAAGAAGGGTTCGTCGAACGGCCAGCTCTTCCAGTCCGACCCGGACAGCTTCTTGTAGCTAAAGTACTTCTCGCCATCGACGAAGATGTCGATGCGGTCGAGGCGCTTCTCGACGGCGTAGAGGTGGAACGTGTCGAACACGTCGTTTACCTCGATTTGCGCAGTCTTTTGCTGAGGTTGGTTCCAATTGTACGCTTGGCAGTGGATGGTCCCGTGAACGACGCCCGGGTCGTAACCGACGTGCTCCATGAAATCGATCTCGCCCGAGTTGGGCCAAGCGTCGCAGCCGGCGATCCAGCCTGTGGCTGAACTACAGGTCGTGGCGAATTTGAAGGGGTTGGAGGGCATCATCCAGATCGCCGGCCAAGTACCTCGACCCGAAGGCAGCTTGGCTCGCGCCTCGAAGCGACCCTGAGCGAACTCGGCTTTGCCTGCGGTGTGGATCCGCGCCGACGAGTACTCTTTGCCATCGAAGTTGTCGCGCCGTGCTTCGATGATCAACGAGCCGTTTTCGAGCCGCACGTTTTCTTGGCGCGCGCCGGTGTAGTTCTGCAACTCGTCGTTCACCCAGCCTGGGCCCTGCGTCTCGAAGGACCAGTTGGCCGTATTCGGCAAACCCGTGCCGTCGAATTCTTCCGCCCAGACGAGCACGGCTTCGTTGCTGCCGCCCGTTCCTCCTCCGCTGGCGGTCGTCCCCCCGGTCGTAGTTGCGGTGCCGCCCGTCGCCGGAGCTCCGCCGGTCGAGGCGCCGTTGCCTTGCCCTCCGAACGAGCCATCTGCGGCTGGCGGATCGCTGCAACCGAGTACGAACGCAGCAGTGAAGGAGAGCAAGCAGACGCTGCAAGAGAATTTGGAGAGGCTCATCGCCCGACTCATGTCCGAAAGGATCGCACCTGATCGCAACGACTGGCTTTCTCTCATGCCGCGAATTTTGCGGGATAACGCTGAGGCCCGTTGCACATGACTCCCACATGAAGCTCGCTCTCGGATGCACCTACACTTCCCTAGCTCTCCTCGGTTGGGCCTGCGCGACGAACCGTGACGGCCAAGCTGCCGACTTGGGAGTCGGGGGCGCGGATGCCGACGGTCCCTCGGTCATCGGCGGTGACGACGCGGGTGTCGTTGGCTTGGGGGGCGCAGGGGCCGTCGACAGCTCTGACAAGCCGACGCCGAACTGCACGGCTTCGTGCACGGACTTTCCGGCAACGCCCTTGCTGGACGACTCGGGTCCCATTCCACTGCCTAGCAACGTGGCTAGCTTGTTCGGGGAGCCTGCCGACAACCTCACCGGTGGGCCCTGCGTACTCGAGCCGTCACTGGCTCAGGGCGACGCTCCAGGCGCTCTATTGCCCGCCAATTGGCTGCGCCCGCGCGTGCGCTTCAACCCCGCCGGCGGCGAAGACGTATTCGAAATTCGCTTTCAGACCGAGCGCGAAGCCAACGATCTCGTCGTCTACACGACGAACACCACCTGGGCGATGCCCAAAACCATCTGGCAAGCGGTCGCGCAGAACGTGCATCGTGAACCTATCGTCGTGACGATTCGTGGCCTGCAGGCGTCGAGCCCAGGCACGCCGGTTGGTACGCGCGGCTCGATTCAGATTGCGCCGGTGAACGCTCGAGGCAGCTTGGTTTACTGGGCCACGACGTCCACGGAGGTCAACCCGGACACGAGCAAGCTGGTCGGTTTCGCGGTGGGCGACGAAGGCGTCGTTGATGCGCTGACGGTTGGCCAAGTCGGCAATCGTTCCGTCTTGGCCCCGACTGGGCTCGAGCTGCGCAGCACCCCGGACGCCAACGCCGTGAAAGCAGCTGGCCACGTTCAGTGCATCGGCTGTCACGTTTCGACTCCTGACGGCGACGCCGTGGCGTTCACCGATCTTTGGCCTTGGAACGGCGTCGTTGCGTCGGTGAAAGAAGACGATGCCGGTGCATTGCCGGACTACGTGACGGGCGGCGCAGCGCGCCTGCTGGGCCAGCCTTGGCTTGGCATGATGGCGTCCTCGAAGGGACGATGGAGCGAGGCGCAGCGCTTGCTGGTGAGCAGCTATTCCCGACGAACCACCGCGCAGGGTGGTGACGTGGGCTTCGATTTGATCTCGACCGGCAACGACGGACTCGCTTGGTTCAATCTGGCGGTCGACGCCGACGTCCCTTTCAGTCCTGGGAGCAGCGCCGCTCTCAACCAGGCCGTGGCGGAAGCCGAAGGCACGGCCTGGGGCCGCATTGCTCTCAACGGCGAGACCCGCTCCGCCATCGCGCCAACCTGGAGTCACGACGGCGACGACCTCGTCTATACGTCAGCCGACGTTGCCCAGGACGGCCGCATCGGAGCCGGCAACGTCGAGGTCGATCTGCACGGGGTGCCCTTCAATGCGGGCCAGGGTGGCACTGTCAAAGCGGTGCAGGGCGCCGCCGAACCCGGAGTCGCGGAGTACTACCCGTCCTTCAGCGCGGACGACCATTTTTTGGCCTTCAATCGTTTGGCGACTCTCGACGACAAGAGCGTCTATTACCGCCCCGACGGCGAGATCTTCGTGGTGCGCAGCGACGGCAGTTCGAGCTCCGCGGTGCGTCTCGAGGCGAACGATCCGGTGGCGTGCTCTGGCGAGACTAGCCCAGGTGTCATCAACAGTTGGGCCAAGTGGTCACCTAGCGTCATCGAGCACGAAGGTAAGAAGTACTACTTCTTGGTATTTTCGTCGGCGCGCGCCTATCCGGGCCAAGGCGAGATCCCCGAGGGACCGTTCAGTCCGCCCGATCGACGCATGTCCCAACTCTACATGGCCACGATCGTCGAAGATGTCGGCAGTGGTGACCTCGAGACGTTCGATGCGGTGTACCTTTGGAACCAAGTCGGCGACTGGAGCAATCTGACCCCTGCGTGGGACGTCTTTCAGATCCCGCCCGTCGACGTGAAATGACGAACGAAAGCCCCGAGTCGACCTCCGACGCGGGGCTTTTGAACAGCAACCGAGACTATTGGACCAGGGCGCGCAGACGCTGAGAGTAGGGCGAGTCGCCCGTCAGGAGCGGAGCCGCCAAGCGACGCGCTTCTTCTTTGCGACCCAGCCGCAGGAGCGCCTCGACGCGCACGACCAAGGCTTCGCTGCCGAGCTGCGGTGCAGCGAAGGACGCCTGGTACTCAGCCAAAAGACCAAGAGCCTCGGCCGCGTTGCCTGCGCCAAGCGCGGAACGCGCGCGACGGATGAGGGCCAGCTCTGCGGCAAGCGAAGAGCCGACAGGGCTTTCGTCGAGTTGCACGGCTGCGTCCGAGGGTGCAACGGCTGCGCCTTCTTTTGCGTGCGCAGCTCGCGGCGCCTCCGACGGGAGCTCATCCAGACCCAACGCGCGCTTTTCTGGAGCCGCGGGACTTGGCTTCGCCACCGGCGTCGTCTCACGGGTCGTTTGCTCGAAGGCAACTGGCTTCGCGGGAGGCGCGCTCGAGGGCGCGCGACCCACCAGCAACCAACCAACGGGCACAGCGACGACGAGCGCTGCGAGGACGCTCCACTTGGCGACGGCGAAGCCGCCGGCCGCACCGCCGACGAAGCCCCCTGCAGAGGCCAATGGAGCCGGACTGGCAGCAGGAGGCGGCAGCGACTCACCACCGGAGCCTCCGGGTCCAGGCACCTCGAGCCCGAGCGCTGTGAGCACCGCGCGCTGCGTCGAGCGGGGTGGATCGGCCCGTCCGGAGCGCAGCAAGCTGCTTTCCAAATCGCTCCAGCCGGCGGGTTCCATCCCGCCCTCCAGTTCCTCGTTCCGTGACGGTGTCATGGCATTCCCTTGGTTTGAAAGGCTTGGCGCGACTGATGTCGCACGACGGCCGCTTTGAATCTTTCGCGCGCTCGGCGCAGGCGCGAGCCGACGGTACCGACCGGAATGTCGAGCAGCTCGGCGATTTCGCCAATGCCCAGCTCCTCGATCTCGAACAAGACGAACACTTCGCGCAGATCTTCGGGGATGGTCTCGAGCAACTCGCCCAGAAGTCGACGCGCTCGCAGCTGCTCGGAAATGCTTTCTGGGGTGGCCTGAGCCTCGGTCGCGGGCGCGACTTCGAAGCGCTCATAGGCAGCGGCCCGGCGCTTCTTCGAGCGGCGCAGATTGGCCGCGACGCGCACGGCCGTCGCGTACATGAACGACTTCTCTTTCTCGGGCGGGATCTCCTCGAGGCGCTTGGAGATAACCAAAAACACTTCCTGTGCCGCGTCGTCCACGTCGGCTTCCATCACACCAAAGCGTCGCAAGCTGCGCCACACGAAGGACAGGTGAGCCTGAACCAGGTGCCGCAGGCGCGCCGCATCGGTTTCGGCGCCCCAGGGGACACCGACGCTCAGCTCGCTTTCGTACACCGCCACCTCGGACATCCTGCACTTGGGCAATGCCCGGAGACACGACAATTTCTTCGACAAAGTGTTGCTCGAACGCATTTTTCCAGGATCCACCTGGAACTGGCTGCTTTCTGGGGACGGCCGAGCCCCCGTGGTGTGGTCGAAAAAGGGACGGAAGCCGACAGCTCGCGACATGACGGTGCAGCCCCTTCTCTGGAGAACGCCCGTTGCCAGCCTCGTCCCGACCATTCGAGTTCCCGTCCGACTTCACTTGGGGCGCAGCTGCTGCCGCCTATCAGATCGAGGGGGCCGCGGAGGCCGACGGAAAGGGTCCCAGCGTTTGGGATCGCTTCTGCAAGCGCCCGGGCGCCATCTACAACGCAGATCACGGCGACGTTGCTTGCGACCACTACTCCCGCTCCAGCCAAGACGTGGGGCTCATGCAGAAGCTCGGTCTCGGTGCGTACCGGCTCAGCTTGTCTTGGCCGCGACTGATTCCCCACGGCACTGGAGCGAGCAACGAACGTGGATTCGGCTTCTATGATCGCTTGATCGACGACTTGCTCGGAGCCGGCATCGTCCCCTGGGTCACTTTGTTTCATTGGGACTACCCGCAGGCACTGCAGGATCGCGGCGGCTGGCTCAATGCCGATAGTCCCCATTGGTTCGCCGACTACGCGGCCCGCGTCGCCGAGGCGTTCAGCGATCGCGTTACGCGGTTCATTACCCACAACGAGCCGCAGATCTTCTTGGGCCTGGGGCACTTTCAAGGAATTCATGCTCCCGGCCTGAAGCTTTCGCTGCGTGACGTGCTGCGCGCGGGGCACCACACGCTCCTGGCGCACGGGCTTGGGGTGCGAGCGTTGCGCGCCCATGCCAAGCAGCCGCTCTCGATCGGCATCGCGCCCGTGGCGCTCATGCGCTACCCCGCCACCGATCGGCCAGAGGACGTCGACGCAGCGCGGCGCGCTTCGCTGGGCGTGTTCGGCAAAGATCCGTTCAACAACAGCTGGTGGATGGACCCGGTGCTGCTGGGTCAGTACCCCGAGGACGGTCTGGCTGTGTATGGCGCGGACGCTCCGGAGGTCGGCCCAGACGACTTCGGGATCATTGCAGAGCCCACCGACTTTCTCGGCATCAACGTCTACCAAGGCACGCCCGTGGTCGCGTCCGACGCTGCGCCCGGGTTCACCGAAGTCCCGCATCCGCCGGGCTTTCCGCACACGGCCTTCGACTGGCCCATCACGCCTCAGGCTTTGCAGTTTGCGGCGACTTTTCTGCACGAGCGTTACCGCACGCCGTTGGTGATCACGGAGAACGGCTTGTCATCCCGTGACGGTGTGGCCGCCGATGGTCGGGTGCACGACGAAGCGCGCATCGAATTCACGCGTAGCTATCTTCTGGCGCTGCGCCAGGCGATTGCCGCCGGCGCCGACGTGCGCGGCTATTTTCATTGGTCCATCTTGGACAATTTCGAGTGGGCGGCCGGTTACCGCGAGCGGTTTGGCCTCGTGCACGTCGACTTTCAAACCCAAAAACGGACGCCCAAACGTTCGGCGCTCTGGTACCGCGAGGTCTGCAAGACGAACGGCCGCGCGCTCGATGGTCGGTTTACGCAAGAATTCTTGGCTGGAACGGAGAAGCTTTGAAGGCCCTGAGCATTCGCGAGCGCGTCGGCTATGCGCTTGGCGATTCGGCCTCGAACTTCTACTGGAAGACCTTCGAGTTCTTCTTGGTCCTCTACTACACCGACGTTTTTGGCCTGTCTCCGGCCAGCGTCGGCATGCTGCTCTTGGTCACGCGACTGAGTGATGCGGTCGCCGACCCGGTGATGGGCTTGTTGGCCGACCGCACCACAACGCGCTTTGGCAAGTTTCGGCCTTACCTCCTGCTGGGCGCGCCCGCACTCGGGCTCTCGGCCGTGTTGGCCTTCACCCGGCCCGACCTCGGCCCTGGAGCCAAGCTCGCCTACGCCTACGTCACTCACACCGTGTTGATGCTGGCCTACACCGTCGTCAACATTCCGTACTCGGCGCTGCTCGGCGTAATGACCGACGATCCGGTCGAGCGCACGCGGCTCTCGACCTATCGCTTTGCGGGCGCATTCTTGGCCGGGATCTTCGTGCAGAAGTTCACGCTCGATCTGGTTGCTTACTTTGGCGCCGGGGACGATGCGCTCGGCTGGCAGCGCACCATGATGTGCTACGGAGCACTTGGCGTGCTGCTTTTGCTCGTCACCTTCGCGACCACGCGCGAGCGTCTCGCGCCTCAGGTCGAGAGCGGCGCTTCGTTTCGCGACGATCTCGCGGCCATCTTGCAGAGTCGGCCGTGGCTTACCTTGTTCGGGCTTGGCCTGCTGGTCATCGTTGCCTTTTGGATTCGTGGCGGCGCATCCGCCTACTACTTCAAGTACGTGCTGGGCGACGCTACGCGGCTGGGCACTTTCTTGGCATCGGGGGGCGTGGCTGCGCTGGCGGGTTCACTGCTCACGCCCCGTGTGACAATTTTGTGGGGCAAGCGCCGCGCGTACGCCTACTGCATGCTCGCCGCGGCGTTCACCATGGGCGCCTTTTACTGGTGCGGCCCAAACGACATCGTGGCCATCTTTGGCTTGAACGCGCTCAGTTCGTTCTTGCTCGGCCCCACGGCGCCGCTGGTTTGGTCGATGTACGCGGACACCGCGGATCACGTGGAGTGGCAGAGCGGTCGACGCGCCACTGGGCTCGTGTTTGCTGCCGCCACCTTTGGTACCAAACTGGGCGGAGCGTTGGGCGGCTGGTGTACGGGTATGCTGCTCACCTGGTTCGGCTATGTCGCCGGCGCAGCGCAATCGAGTCAGAGCCTGTTGGGCATCGTGTTGATGATGAGCTTCGTACCGGCGGTCGTCTGCGTGGTCGCAGCGCTGCTCGTGCTCCGCTATCCGCTCGACGAGGTTCAGCTGGCCCGTATCGGTTCCGACCTGCGCGCCCGTCGGGCCGTTCAGGGTGCGTAAAACGCCACGTCGTCGACCCACACGTCTAGATCGCCAGGCGCGTTGGGGCTGATGACGAAGCTTCGAGCCGTGGTGGGGTCAAAGGCCGCGGTGCTGCCGAAGCGCCGCACCAGGCTGGAGAACGGCACTTCGACGAGGCGCCATGCGGGGCTGAGCGCGAACGGAACCGCGTAGCCAGCGTGATCGACTCCGCCTGCCGAGTTGGCCGAAGTGGCGTCCGAGACGGCGACGCGCAGCTGCACGACCTCGCCCGACGCTGGCGCACAATCGCCTCGGACCCACAGGCGAAATCCCGTGTAGGCCGATACGTCCAAGGGGGCCCCGGCGGCCAGCTCGGCGAGCACCAAGTGCCAAGACGAGAAACCAACGCCGACGTAGTGCAGCGCAAGGTTGCCAGCCGAGTCGGCGCGTTCACTCATCGGCAGTGATTCCCAGGCGAGCCCACTGGGAGACTGGGAGCCACTCGATTGATCGTTGTCGGCGTTCCAACGACCGGAGCGTCCGTCTTGCTCCAGGACCCACTTGTCGTTGTCGTCGAAGTCGTCGAGTAGGCTGAAATTGCCGCCCGCGCTCGGCGTGCCACCCCAATCGCAGGACGCGACCGCGCCGCCCGTCGATGGCGCGGCTCCCCCACTCGATGTCTGCGCTCCGCCACTGGGACTTCCTCCGCTTCCCCTGTCGGACTGACCGCCGCTGGATGCAGTTGCGCCGCCAGCGCCGCGCCCGCCCGATTCGCTTCCCGTATCCGCTTCGCCGATGAGCGAGGGATCGTAGATCGAGCAGGCAGAAGCGACGCAAGCGGCGCCGAGCGGCAGCGCGCCCCAGGGCAGGGCGCGCCAGCGTTTCACTTCACCCACTGCACGTTGTCGATATAGAACTCGATCGGGTCGAGAGAACTCACTTCTGCGACCCAGCCGAAGCCACCCAGGACGTGATCGTAAGTCGAGCCAACGAGGTTCAGCTCGTAGGTCGTCGGCGTGGTCGTGAGGGTAAAATCGGCTTCGACTTTGAAGGTGTCGCCGTAAGCCGTGTCGACGCCTCCGATGCCGCCAGCCATGAATTGTAGAGACGGCGAGCCGGTTTTCGACCAGGCAGTGAAAGAGATTTTCGTCGCGCCAGCCTCGATGCGCACGCCTGGCTCTTCGCCCCAATTTTCTTCGGGATTCTGGAAGAACACGCCAGCCCACGACTGGCCCGAGACCTCGTCGAGTTCCTGCGGCGTGTAGACGACCGAATAGCACAAGCCCGCTGCACCTTCCGCGCGCTCGAGGCAGCCTTCGGGCGACATGACGATGCCGTCCGTCTCGTTCTTCGTGCCTTCGCGACCCATGAAACCAGAGGGACCAAAGAGATCGGTCATGGCGGCCGGCAGCGGCGCGATCGGTGCGTCATTCACGCTGCCGCCCGTGCCGCCTTCGGTATCCGAACCGCCGCTCGCGGCCGGGGCTCCGCCGCTGCCTTCGCCGGTCGTTCCGCCCGACCCCGAATTGATCGGATTTTCGTCGGCCGCGTCGCTGTTGGTCGCCTCTGTGGCGCATGCGCCCAGCCAAAGAGCGAGCGGAAGGGTGGCGACCCAGGTGGCCGTTTGTACTGTCGTCTTGAACATCTCGAGTTCTCCTGCTTGAAAAAACGCTTATCCTGAGGAAATCGAAGCGCTGTCTCTCGGCGCGCGCACCCGTCTCACTCTTCAACAACAACCATGTCGGCACGCGCGCTGTCTGCTCCCGAAAACCGAAGGCAACGTACGGGACGCACCGCGCAGGTAGGCGGAGCGCTGCTCCTGCTGATTGTGCCGCTGCCGGCGCGCGCCGCGGGCGAAGAGCAGCTGAGCCTCGACTACCAGGCCGACAGCGGCTGCCCGGACGAGAACAGTTTCGAACGCGCGCTCGGTGAACTGACGGCCAAGGTGCAGTTCAGTCCGCCTACCCAGCACACGCGACACGTCGAAGTCCGCATCCGTCTCCTGACCGAAGGCGGCGCTGCCGGCACGCTGACCATTGTGAGCAAATCGAGAAGCGAGGCGCCCGCAGAACGCAGCTTTCACGGCGCCACCTGCCAGGAGGTGACGGACGCTGTAGCACTGGCGACCGCACTCCTGGTCGATCCCGATCTACTGGGCACGGCGCCCGCCCCATCGAGCCAAGAGACGGACGGACAAAACGAGCAGGACGAAGAACAATTCGTAACCGCCCGCACGCCGAGCGGGGCGAATCCCCCATCGTCCCAGCCTTCGCGCGTGAGACTCTCCTCGAGCGTCAGTGTGCTCGGCACGCTCGGCCTGGGAACGACGACTCTAGGTGCTGCTTGGGGGCTGGAGGCGCGAATGGCGCTCGGCAGTTTGCGTCCCAGCTTTGCGGGCGAGCTGGGCGTCGCCAGCAACTTCGTCGACGAACGCGCGCCTCTTTCGCTTTCGTGGCTACCCACGGCGCGCTTCGTGCTGTGTCCGCATTGGCTCGGGGCTGAGCGCTCGGGCCTGTCGGGCACGCTGTGTCTCGCAGCCGAAGCGGGAGCGCTGCGGTCCAATGCGCGAGTGGGCTTCGACAGTTTGCCGGAAGCGGTTCGTCCGTGGGGCGCCGGTGCTGTCGAGTTGAAGCTCCGCTGGAGGGCCGCGCCGTTTTCGGTCGAGTTGCGCGGTGGACTGCTCGTCCCCCTCGTCAATCAGTCGTATTTTTCGATTTCGAGCGGCGCCGACGAATTGCTGCTGCAGATTGAGCCTCGCCCCGTCGGCTTCCTCGGCCTGGCCGGACTTTTCGACCTTCTTTGATGCACACGATTTCGCGCTTCTCCCGAGTTTCGGTCGCGCTTCTCCTCTGGGGATGCACGTCGGGTGGAGAGCGCCCAAGCGAAGAGGGCCTGGGTGGCGCGCCCAGCGCTGGCGTCGAGAGACCGCTCGGTCTGCCGTTCGCACTCACTGAGTACTATGTGCCTACCGGCTTCATGGGTGACGGCGTGCAAGGCAAAGCTCTCTTGCTCGACACGAACTGTCGCTTTGACTCGCCTTCTGCTGCTCAAGGCGCCTGCTTTCGCTTTCGCTACGAGCCCGAGAAGAGCAGCCCCATCGGTTGGGCCGGGTTGTACTTTCAGAGCGAGCCGGACAACTGGGGGAGTGCGCCCGGTCGCGCCATCGCTCCCGGCGCGCTACGGGTTTCCTTCGCCGCAGCCAGCAACCGCGACGTCTGGGTCAAATTCTTGGTGGGTGGAATCGGCACCGCCAGCACCCTCTATGAGGACGATTTCACGGAGTCGGCAGACTTTGAGCTCACACCGACTTTTCGCGAGTTCGAGATCGACGTCAGTCGAGCATCCTACGAGCGGGTCTTGGGTGGCTTCGGCTTCGTCGTGCAGAAAAGCGCTGCGGGCGCGGGCGAACTCACTCTCTATCTGACCGACGTCGTCTGGCACTGACTCAGCACGCAACGCGCTCCGGGACCGCAGGCCTCGTCGCTGGAGCACCCTGCTGCCGCGCTCCAGTTGCCTTGGTAGTTGCGCTGAAATGGCTCCTGGTAAGGGATCCAAAGCGGCGGCGACGAAGGATCTTGGCCCCGGCCCAGCGCACGCAGATCGATCGTACTGAGCCACACCTGCGCCAAGATCCCCTCGGCTTCTGACTCGAGAGAATTCTGGCGCGAGTAGCCGTAGTCGCGCTTGGAGCTGAGCGAGAAGAAGAAAAGGCGCTCGTCGGGCGCGCAGGTCTGACTGCCGCCGGGGCACTGCCAGGAGGGCGCAAACCTTGGCCAGCTGGACGAGGAACCGGCGGGACCGGTTGCCGCCGGGAGTTCGTAGACACGACCGTCCGCGACGGAGACCAGTCGCAAACGCGCGTCCGAGCGCGCGTAGCTGTCGCGTCGATCATCTTGCTCCGCTGATACGAAGGCGATCCAGAGACCGTCGGGCGACCAGGTCGGGTAGTAGTGAAACAATCCCTCGCCCTCGGGCACCAGCATGCGGGGCGTCCCAGCCAGCGCATCGCCGTCCACGTCGACGATAGCGATGCTGCCATTCGTGACGGCAATTTCCTGCGCCCGATCGGAGCCAGCTGCGGGGTCGCGCGACAAGACGAGAACCACTTGGCTGTCATCGGGCGAGAACTCCGGAAAGAAGCCCGCCACGTTCAGACCGAAGCTGTTCGGCGGCACTTCGTACAGCGATGCTCCATCGGCCGCGTTGCGGAGCACGAGGCGCCTGTCGAAGGCGGTGAGCACGCGCGTGCCGTCGCCGTTGAAGGCCAACATGGCGCTGTCGCTGTCTGGTGCGTTCGGGGCGATCAGGAAGTCCGCGGGCCGAGCCGCATCGACGACGGCCAGTTTGCCCTCGAAGGCCGCGTTGGTTTCGATGGCGGAGTTGGGGTCGCCTTCGCCCAGCGTGTAGCCAATGATGCCCCCCTGCCGGCTCACAGCATGGCAGCCGCCGCAGGCATTGGGGTTACTTTCTGTCGGAGGCGTTACCACCGGGACGCTGCGTTCGGCTCCAAAAACCGCGCGTTGTAGGCTGTGGGCTGTCCCCGAGCGCGACCAATAGTGAAAAGCGCCTTCGAGCGCCGATGGCGAAAAGCGGAGGGTGATCGGCGGAGCGGTGACCAGTCGTCCACTCGGGGCAATGCCGAAGAGAGTGAGCTCGATATTGCGATCCGCGAACTGCGCTGCAGCTTGACCGAACTGCTCGCGGGGCAAGCGGTACGAGCAACCTCGCGCCTCGTTCTTTCCGGAAGTCAGGCACGGTACGTAGAAATCGTAGTTGTCGGAGCCCGCGCGCAGGCGCAGCCGAAACCGACTGCTGCTGCTACCGCGCGGATCCCAGTGTACGGTCAAGTCGTGCATGTTGATTGGTTGCACCGCGCCGTCCAGTGGGTAGACAAGTTCGAGCGAGCGCGCCGTCCAGCCTGCTGAAAACGCGGCAACGACCTCGGCTTGCGCGCCGAGCGAGTCGTCGATGAAGCAACGACCCGGGGCGCACGTCGCCTCCTCGATCACCAAGCCGACGTACGCGGGCTCTCCTGCGCAACCGGCGGCCGTCGCAAACGAAAAGAGCAGCCCCGCCACGCGGGCGAACCTGCTCTTCTGCACACTGGGAGCGAGCGAAAACGCCACGTCCTGGTCATTTAGCTCGACATCACTGGCAAGTCGCCTGGCAAGCCTCCTTGCCGTTGATCTGGCCGGTATGGGGCAAGCCGTCGCACGGATTGTTGCTCTCCAGCAAGCGATCTTCCGTGGTGAGGCAGGCGCCTGGATTCATGGCTTTGCACGGGTAGGTCGAGTCTTCGTCCCACTTGTAGAATCGCACCCACTCGTACTCACTGTGCATCGGATACTCGTTGTTGGCACCGTCGGGGCCACCAAAACCGCCGCCGTTGAAGATCCACAGGTTCATCATGATCTTCGCGGACATCTCCGGAATGGGGAGGCCACCGTCGCTGGCCAATCGCTCCTGCATGACTTCGCCATCTAGGTACCAGGTGATGCGGTCGGGCACCCACTCGAAAGCGTAGTCGTGAAAGTCGCTCCGACTGTCGAGCGAGGGAACGTCGTGGCTTTCCACCTCCTGAATTTCCGCCTTCCACGCGAAGGTGTCGTCGGCCGTAATCAGGTTAGTCGTGACCGTGCCGGGGCCGTTGCCGGTGACTTCGATGTCGATCTCGCGCCAGTTGGTGAACTTGGGAGTGCGAAACACAAACAGCGTCGAGACGTAGTTGCCGTTGATGGCGGTGTCGTTTGGCTTGACGCTGGGGGCGCGCAGCCGGGCCTCGTAGCGCCCGTAGCGGAACATGTTGTGCTTGGTCCGCATCTCGCCCGAGATGAGCGGCTTGTTGAACACAGTACTGTACTCGGCATGCGAGCAGCTCTGGGTCGTCGCGTCTACGTTTGCGGCCTCGTCGACCGTCAGCATCATCTTGCCGTCCTGAAAGGAGATGCCCTCTTTGGCAAAACGCACGAGGCCCTCGCTCAAGCCGCCATCCGACCAGGTCCAAATCGGGTCGGTATCCAAATCGATAGCGTTCTCGAATTCCTCGACCAACCACAACTTGAAGCCGGGATAGGTGGGGTAAGTCGCCGCCGTATCCGGATGGCCGTAGGGCGGATCGCCCGGCAGATCGTCAGCCGGATCGACCGCGGTGGTGCCGCCCGTGCTCCCGCCGATCGTCCCGCCCGTGCCCGCATCGCTACCATCCGCACCGTCGTCGACGCCACCGTCGGGTTCGTCGGCAGGCGGAGGATCGGAGCAACCCCAGGCAAGAGCCGTAGCCAAGAACACACACGGGAGTGTCAGTAGGAGACGCATACTGGAACCATGTCCACGACTGCGCCGATTGTTTCGAAAAACGTCAGCGCCAGGCCAGCGAGCGGGCCGGTACGCGCAGCGTCTTGCCATCCGAGAACGTCACCGTGCGTGCGGTCGGGTCCGGATTGAAAGCGCTATAGCTGCGCTTGTTGCCCTGGACGAAGACTGCCGCCGTGGCGACGTCTGCCGTCGTGGTCGTATCCAGGTGACCGAGTTCTTCCCACGCCTGGAGCCAGTGCAATGTGAAGGCCATCGAGTTTCCAAACTCGGGCAAGAAGTGAGGATCTCGCTCGAAATGCTCACGCGCCAACTTTGCATCGGCTGTGGCCAAGTACATCAGCACATAGTCGCGCCAGGTCGTGATTTCGCCATGGCTACGACCGAGCAGCACGTCGAAGTTCTTGCGTACGAACTCTGGCTTGCGACCCAAGTAGAGTGATGCACCGGTGAACGGCAAGAAGTTGATGCCGTGGATCACCGTCGGATCCTGGTCGAACCACGTGTCGTATTTGCCACCTGCGCCCCAGACCATGGCCACGACCGGATGCTCGAAGTCCGCTGGGAAAACTTGGTTGTCGACGTCGAACCAGTACTGCTCGACGGCTGCGACTTGTTGCGTCACCAAGAAGGCGCCCAACGCCTGGATCTCCCGATCATGACGGAGCGTGCCCCAAAGCAGACTGGCGCTCGAGAAATTGAGCTCCTCGCTCGATGCCTCCTCGTTGTTGCCTTCCTCGAATTGGGCGGGCCCGTTCGCCCACGAATGGCCGGCGTAGGCGTCCATGTGGCGCAAAAAGGGCGCACTCTCGTCTGCACGTGACCAATTGGCAGCATCGCGGATCAGGCGCTCGACGAAGGGAGCCCAAGCGTCGGCCCAGGCTGGATCGAAGCGTGCCACCGTCGCCGCGGCCATGACGAAATAGCCATAGTGGAAGTGGTGATCGTTGATTTGGGTCGCCGAGCCGTAGCTGTCTGGAAAGCCCATGAAGCTGCGCCACTCGGCGTCATAGTAAAATAAGCGCGGCTGTTGGCCGTCGAACCAATCCTCGAGCCGTCGTTCGATGGCACTGAGCAGTCGGTCGCGAAGCTCGGTCTCGCCGAGTTGGTCGGTCAGCTGCACCAGGTTCGATAGCTTGCCGAACGACTTACCTTCCCAATAGGCGTCGTGGTCTGGCTTTTCTCCCAGGCCGAGCGGGAACAGCTCCGGTTCGTCGAGTACGGCCCGGACATGGTTGGTGATGCGGCTCTTTTCGTGCCCGGGCACACCCGGCAAAATCGGCAAAATCCCCGTCAGCTTTGCCTGCATCTCGAAGTGATCTGCCGCAAGCAACTTCATCTTGCCACGCGGCGAATCGTACGTGCCAGGTAGGTACGCTTGCGTGCCTGCGTTCAACCACTGGTGCCGATACAGAGCGAGCAAGGGTTGACGGCTGAGACCAGCACAAGCGTTGCCGGTGCACTCGGCTACGAAGTCGCTCTCGACAGCGAAGTCGCTGCTGACCGTGCTCGTTTTTTCGTCGAACTTCCACGACACGCGCGTTGCACGCACCGCGGCGTAGGCGTGCGCGCGGAACAGCTCCAGGGTCTCCGGCTGACCGTCGGGTAATACGGCCAAGGAAAAGTGGCGCGAAGTGCCTGCTTCGAGCGAAAGTTCGGCATCGTTCTTCAACCATCTGCCGCCAAGCGGCGCGAACAGCCCGTAGTGATGGCGGCCGACTCGAACTCCGACGGCTTCTTTGTTTTCCGCAAAAATAGTCCAATTGTTCTGCATTTCTTTGGAAATGCGGATGACCACAGCCGAAGCGTCGCGGCGCTCGCCGTAGACGAACGGCAAGCCGTGGCCGAACGAGAGGCGCAGGCGATCCTGCCAGTCGGCCGTGACCATCCAGTCCGAGTAGGACGCCACTCGTGTTTCGGCAGCGTCGAGGCCAGCGAGACCGATCAGCAGATCTTCGCTGAACTCATGCATATACGCGCGCGGCGTCACCGTCGGCGTGTCGGGGTAGCCGACTCCCAGGCCAGCAGCGCGCGCGCGAAGCACCAACGGATGAGCGTGGAGAGCAAACGAATGCCGATTCTTCGGATCGTACTTGAACATCAGCGACGACCACCAACGATTGCTGGTCGGCGGACCACTGAAGTCGGAGGTGACGCTGGGCTTCACACGATGACCGGCGCTATCGATGGCGCACAAGGCTCCAGCCGGCGGCTGGCTGACGAAATAGCCTGGGCCCAGCTTTTCTGCGGGCAGCGTTGGTTTGGCGGCCCGGGGCGCCTTGGAGTCGGCGTGCGAGCAGCCAGCGGCGAGCGTCACAACCAGCGCTAGAGCGGCGAGCCAGATGCGGCCGCTCACAGATCCCCCCAACCCATACGCAGGCCGGCGTTGAACAAGTGCATGGTCTTTCCTAGGTTGTAAAAGTACTGCGCGTCGTAGCCGACGGTCAGCAAAAAGGCGGTGCCGCCGATGCCTTGCTGGAAGAACTTGAACCAGAGTTCGGCGCCGCCGCGCACGTTCTCGTAGTCGGTCGGCCCCTCCACGGCAGCTTCCCAGTGCACCGGGATGACCAGGTTCAGCATGTCGGGCGCGAAGCCAAGCGCAGAATCGCCGATGCCTGGCGTACGATCGGGATCGAGCAGACGGTACTGATAGATGGCCGTGCCGCGCGCGCTCGCGAAGTTTTGTGTCGTATCGGTGCGCTCCTGCGGCGCCGCCTGGTTGGGGTCCACGAAGATGGTGCGCGACTGGTAGTAAGTGCCCTGAAGCTGCAGGGCCCAGCGCGCCGGGCTGTCGAAGCGCGTTCCAGCGTACAAGTCGCGGCGGACAACTCGGCGAACGCCGTATGTTTCGTCGTCTTGCAGCGCGCCGACGTAAAATGCCCAGCCGCGCGTCGCAGCCCGGTAAGGCTCGCCCGAGCCGAAGGGGAACGCCGGCATCGTCAACGGCGAGTACAGCGCGTACTCGAGTTTGCCGCCCCGGATGATCTTCTCACGCAGAGCCTGCTCGGGTACGCCGCCCGGTAGGTCCGTGATGTTCATGTTCACGTAGGTGAGGTCGAGAGTAATCTTGTCGGACCCGACGAAGCGCGAGAAGCTGGGTTTGAGTTCGAACGAGTCGAACTGCTCGCGACGTTCGGGTAAAAACTCGGTGGCTCCACTACGCTCGATGCGCTTGTAATTTCCAGCCAGCCGCAGGTCGAACAGCGGGTAGAGCGGGATGACGCGCTCGTAGCCAGCGCCCAGGTGCGCGACATTCACGTCGACGAAGTTCGTCGTGGGCATGTAAAAGCTCTCGATTTGCCCAGATCGCGACTGGTACGCGCTGTACAACAGGTCGACTGCGCCGATGAAATTGTGCCGCAGCCGGAGGCGCGTATCGAGTTGTCCGCGAAGCGGCGCGCGCGCTAGATCCCAGGTTTCGCGGTCCGTCAGTGGACGATCGGCGCGCACATCGCTCTGGGCGAACAGCTTCTCGCCGGTAAAGGTGCGCATCTCCGAGTTGTAGAAGAAGTCACGAGTGTCCTGAGACAAGCGGAGCTGCGCCGATGCGAACGCGCCGGGCGCGAGGCGGCCCGCGCCCGTTTGCTCGTAGGCCTTCCAAGGCAAGAGCGGTTGACCGTCCTGCTGGTAGAGCACGAGTAAGCGCTTCTTCGTCCAGTCTTCGACCGTCTGATGGTAGTCGCGATACAGCCCCGCCTGGCGGAGCTCTTCGAGCTTGTCGAGGGCGCGATAGAGATGCGTCTCCGCCAGCTCGAGAACAGGCGCTCGCGCGCCGCGCGCCATCGACCAGTAGAGACCAAAGAACAGCTCGTAGCCTGGTTCGGCTGGATCAGTGGCGATGGCCTTTTCGAACCACTCGCCCGCGTCGCTGTCGCCGAGGCGCTGCTTGAGGCGCGCGATGACGCAATACTTCATGGCGGAGACCGACGCCGGTTCCGTCTCGGCGAGCTGATCGAACTTCTTTTGGAGTTCGACCCGCACTTGCGCCATCGTCCGATTGCCCGTTGCAGCTTCGTAGCGCCCCTGGCACTCGAACGGATTGAGCCGCGGGCCACTTGCGCCTTCGACCTCGCCGGGCGTGAGCGACTTGGCGCTGGCTGTCGCGCCCCAGGTGAGGGCGAGCAGTGCCAGACGGCCAAGCATCTGGCGAACGCGACGGGGGTCCCAGGCGATCATCGGAACACCACGCCGTCGAGATAGATGACGACAGGCTGGGAGCGATCGGCCAAGTAGGGGTAGTCCGAAGGCTCGGTCATGACGTCGATTTGCGGAAAGGGCACGGCCCACATGAAGGCGCCGATGAGCGAGTCGAAGGCGCCGGCCGAGCCGAGATCGATAGTAAATTGCTGCCAATCGGGACCCACGAGTGGTTGCGGTTGGTCGCCGCTTGCGAAGTAGCTGACGCCGATGGGGTCGGAGTACTCGAGCCCGGGCTTGGTCGGCGCGATGCCGCCCACCTGGAAGTTGAAGGGCCCCAGGATCGTCTTGGGCGCGCATTGGTCGTCGCGGCAGTAGAGACCGGCGCGACAATCGTTGCGCGTCCTGCAGGTGGCGCCGACGTCGCCCGCGCCCTCGGCCAAGCACTTGTAGGCGTCGTTCTCGACGCCGCAATGCAGCCCGGCCGCGCAGTGCGCATCACTGCCCAACGCGCAAGCTTCGCCTACGGCGCCAGCGCCTGCCGCAACGCAGAGCTGCGCCAAGCACTGGGCCTCGCCTTGGCACTCGCCACTGACCAGGCAGTGCTCGCCCAGCGGCTGGCTTCGGGCTGGCTGGCAGCTGCCCGCGTCACAATCGAGACCGGGTCGGCAATCGGCCAAAGCGGAGCAGCTCACGCCGATGCCCTTTCCCCGAGGTAGGGTTACGCTGTATTCGGCTGCGATGAAGAAGCTGACGTCCTGGAACGTGGCTTCGATCTTGCGCCCGGGCTGGCTGCCCCAATTGTTGGCCGGGTACTGAAAGTAGCTACCGGCCCACTTCTCCGAGCCCAGCTCGTAAGAGAAGCGATAGCAATTTCCCTCGGCCTGCGGCGGGCGCGCTTTGCATTCTTCGTTCGTGCTGGCTGTCAGGAAGCCCGAGAGCATGCCGTCGCCCATGAACCCGCTCTGCGAGAAGTAGTCCGAGACGGCGAAGGGCCCGTCAATGGGGCCAGCGCGTTGGACGTTCCCCGCTAGATCGACGGGACCGCAGCCGCCCCAACCAGCGCCGAGTGCCAAGAAACCGAGGAAAAGGTGTAGCGGGCGCATGAGGAAATCGGGACGCATGCGAGCGTCTCGTTTTCCAAGTCATGTCCAGCAGGCGTCGAGGTGATCTGCGAAACGCGCGCTCAGCGCACGATTGCGCCGCAGCTCGTGAAGTCGATATTCGTGTCGACTCGAAAGTCCGAGTAGACCACCGCGCGTTCGGCATGGAACAGATCGAGCGGGTACTCTTGGCCCACCGTTAGGCCCAGCTCGTCCGCCTTCTGGTCGAGCCGAACCTGCGCGGCGCTTTCGACGTGCAAGCCGCCCAGGTCGATGACGAGCTGGCCGTTGATGAACACCCACAGATCGTCGTCACCAGTGAAGGTAAAGTGATCGCCGGCCCGGTAACGAAAGGCGAGATGCAGCTCGGTGGTGAAGTGATAGTTGTGCGCGAGTCCTTCCCCGCCGAAACCCGCACCGTCCAGTGGAAAAAAGTCACGGCTGTAGAAGGTGAAGTGACCCTCGTTGGGGGTGAGCAAAAGCTGCAGCGCATAGGACTCGTTCATGCCCGGCACGTCGCGAAACCATTGCTCGAAGCGCGAGCGACTCGTCGTCTGCTGACCGTTGCTCGAATCGACGAACGGGCCATCGCTCGAAGATACCGGCTTGCGATCGGAGCCAAGCGTCTTTTGGACCATCCCCAGACTCGGAGTCGAGCCCGCAAAGGTCTGGAAGTCCGGGTGGCCGTCGAAGCCTTCGTCACCTCGTCGAAAGTCGCGGACTACGGCGCGCACGACCGAACCGCACGAGCTGCCGGGGTCGCCCGCCCCCCCAGCGCCACCGAGCCCGGCTCCGTTCTCGAGAGCGGCATCGAGCCGAAAGCCACCAATGTCGGTCGGCGTGAAGCCGACCGGCAGTTCACCGTCGCTCGGTTCACCGTCGCCGTCGGCATCGATTGCCAGATCACCGCCGTTGTCGCTCGAATCCGTGTCGACGGTGGGTGAAGCGCAAGCGGCAAAGCCGGAGGCGCAAGTAGCGAAACCGAACGCACCGAGCGCGAGGAACCGGAAGCTCACTCGAAACAGTGTGCGCTGCGTGGTCCAGAGTGCACAAACAAAAGGTCCCGACCTGTCGAACTGCACGCAGCTCGGAAAATTCCAAGGCGGAGCCGTTTCTTTGGTGGCACGCAGCCGGTTCGATGCGTTTTGATGGGTCGCCGGCCACGCCGCGCACATGCCCCACTGTGAAGCTACAAATCGTGGGGATGTCTGCGCTCGTGGGTGGTTCGCTCTTCGGCTGCTCGACTCTGGCGGACGAGGCACTCGACTCTGGGAGCGGTGGCTCGCTCGGCGCTTCGACCGGCGGTGCGTCGAGCGGCGGGGCCAGCGTCGGAACTGGAGGCACCGGCTCTGGCACGGGCGGGACGGCAGCGAGCACGGGTGGCAGCATCGAGCAGCCCCAAGCGCCGCCCTGGCCCGACGGGCCCTCGGTCGACGGCGTTTCGGTGCGGGTGAGGAACCTTTGCGACTTTCCTCTGTGGATCCAAACCGAAGGGCAAGGCGGCGGCATCGGTCCCAACGACGCTGCTTTACCGGTGGGCGCCATCCGTAACTACGTGGCGCCGCCGACCTGGGTCGCCGCACGTGTGACGGCATACAAGGATGGCCCGACGCAGACCGTGCTCGACAAGGTCGAAATGACATTCAACAACCCGCACGATGGTTTGGCGGTGCTCAACTTCAACATCACCTACGTGGATTGGGTGGGCTTACCAGCAGAAATGGTGGGTATTGGCGGCGACTGCAATGCGAGCCATGCGGTCGGTTGCTACCAGAAGACGGCCGACTTGCTGGCGGGCTGTCCCGAGAACTTCTTGTCCGATGGCAATCGCTGCGTCGCTGCGCGCAGCTTCTGCCTGGATCCCGCCAATCAGGATCACGCCTACTGTCATGCTCTCGACTCGGCTATCGCCGATTGCATCGCCAACGTGCCCGGATGCGACAAGTACGCGGGCAGCAATCCTGCGCTGACCACGCCGGCTGTCTACGCCTGTAGCCCACCCATCCATCAAGACCCGCGGCTCTGCGCCGCTCTCAATCGCCACATGCTGAGCGCGCCAGACGATGGCGACGAGAGCAAGTACTACCAAACGGATCCGCACAACACTTATGCAAGCTGGGTGCACGAAGCGTGTCCGGGGATCTACGCATTTTCGTATGACGACTGGAACTCCCATGGTGGTTTTCGGTCCTGCTCCGGGAACGAGCTGCGCATCACCTTCTGCCCGGCGGGCTGAAAGTCAGCGGGCGGCGCACCGGAGTTGAGCTGGGCTGTCACTCTTCGTTGTCCAGGTCAAAGCGGCGATGTGACGTGTGAGCGGACAAGCCCTACGCTGCCCAGTGTGTCGGTCGTGAATCCTTTAGCGCGTGAGATCTCTGCCAAGATCGTTTTCTACGGGCCGGGGCTCTCCGGTAAGACAAGCTCTCTCTCGTATCTCCATTCTACGGTTCGTCCGACGCATCGCGGCGAGCTCGTTTCTTTGGCGACCGAAGACGATCGCACGCTGTTCTTCGACTTCTTGCCGCTGCAGTTGCCGCGCATCAAAGGGCTGGACGTGCGCTTGCAGCTGTACACCGTACCGGGGCAAGTGTTCTACGGAGCCACGCGCAAGCTGGTCCTCGACGGAGCCGACGGAGTGGTATTCGTGGCCGACAGTCAGATCGCGGCACAAGAGCGCAATCTCGAATCGCTGGACGACCTGCGTTCGAACCTGAACTCGCTCGGTGTGAGCCTCGACTCGCTGCCGCTGGTATTTCAGTACAACAAGCGCGATCTGCCAGCGATCTTGGAAGTCGACGAGTTGCACCAAGAGCTCAATGGCTACGGCGCGCCGGAATTCGAGACCTGTGCGTCGACGGGGCGTGGAGTGAGCGAGGCGCTGCGCGCGATCGTGCAGCGGGTCAGCCAGTCGTTGATGGCCAGGGAAGCCAAAGATCGGGGGACCTCCGAGAATGGGCAGCGCTTGGCCATCAACCCCAAGGCGCTGAGCGAGGCGGCTGCCAGCGAGTCGTCGCGCAGCGGCATGGCCTTTCAGGTCAGCAGCGCCATCGCTCGGCTCGAGCTGATCGATGAGGAGACTGAAATGGACGTGACCTCGGACGTCGAAGACGTGCCCGAGTCCAGTCGGCCGCCGTCTCGCGACATCAAGACCATTCAAGCGCCAGCCGCAGCGCTGTTCTCGTTCTCGACGCTCTGGGACCAGCCGCTGCTCGTCACCACCATCGAAGCGGACATCTCCACCGGGCACTTTGCGGAAGCGGTCCATCGCGCAGCCAGTGGCGTTTCCGACATCCTCGACGGTTTGCTCGGTCCCCATGTGGTCGAAGGGTCGGGAACGCGTGCGCAGCTGCTGGGCATCGAAGGGCGCGAATACCTCGAGCTACGTCGCCTCGCCGGCCGTCCGGCTTCGACTATCACGCAGAACGAGGCGCTGTTTGCCCTCTACGTGCTGATTGCGGCACGCGTGAAGGCAGCACGCCTCAAGTCCTACTGAGTTCAGCGCACGCCGTCGGTCAGCGCGGCGCAGGTGCACTGATTCGTGTTCTGGACCACCAGACATGCTTCGCTGTCGAGACAGCCGTTGCAGGTGCCACCCTCGATGTTGCACGGCAATGTTTCAGTCCAGTAGGGCGAAAGCGAGCCATCCGCCGTGTTCTGGTAGGGGAGCCAGAATGGTTCGAACGAAGGGTCGCCTGGGCGGTTCGTGTCGACGCCGAACATCCAAAGTTGGGTCTGATCGATAGGTCGAACGCCGTAGCGGCGGCGCGAGGTGAATGTGACGAAGTAGACCGATTTGTCGCTGCCCTGCGCGAAGGGAGCGAACTTGGGCCAGGTGGAGCCCGAGGTTTCCACCGAGCCCTGGGCGTCTGCGACGCTGTAGCCGGTGCCTCGAGAAAGCTCGATGCACTTGGGTCCAGGGCAGGTGACGGGCGCGTCTGCGACGGCCACCATGCGCAGCACGCCGCGGTCATTGCCCAGCGAGCCCGAAGTGCCGTTCTGATCCCAAGAGGTGACGAAGGCGATGTACTTCGCGTCGGGAGACCAGGTCGGATAGAAGTGGTAGCCGCCGTCGCTCGGCGCGGCGACGATCACCTTCGCGGTCCCCAGCGTGCCGTCGCCATTCGCGGGCAATACGCCGATGCCTCCCTTCTGGGCGCTCCACGCGGACAGACCTGTAGGGCTGGCCGTCTTCTCGGCCAGCATGACCGCCAGCTGGGTTCCGTCGGGCGAGTACTCCGGCATGATGCCGATCTTTTCCACGCCAAAGATGGGGTCGCCAAACTCGTAGCTCGAAAGCACTGTGTCGGCGGTCTTGGTGTCGCGGATGTCCAGGTGCGACGGCCAGTTTGCTGGGGGTGAGGTCGCGTTCACGGCCATACGTGAACCGTCGGGGTTCAGCGCGACGTTGTGGCCCAAGCTATTGGTGGGACCCTGGGTGTTGCCGTTGGCGTTGTCGACGAACGGTGTCGTGCCGTTCGTGGGGTTGATGTATTTTTCTGTCGCGTCGAGTGTCGAGGCCGTCTGGATGCCCGCGATATTCTCGCCTTCTGCGGGCCCCACTGCGAAGGCGATGGTCGAGCCGTCGCGACTGACGCTGTGACACGCCACACACGCGTAGTCCGTCGTAGCCGTCTTCGGCACGATGAAGTCGACGGCGTGGTCCGAGCCGAACGAGGCGCGCTTGATGGTCGCGTTGGCCGAGGCCCAGTAATACAGGGCGCCCGCCAAATCCTCGGGTGAGTAGCGCAAGGTCACCGGCGCGGTGCGCGAAACCGCGCCGCCACTGGTTCCGAAGATCTCGAACTCGACATCGAGTCCTGCTAGCTCGCGCCCCAGCGTCAACCATTCGGACTTGGGCAAGGTGCGTGTGCAGTAGTTGTTCGCAGTGCACTCGGCGTCGAGATAGAGGTGGTAGACCTTGTCTCCACTCGTTGCGCGAACGAGGAAGGTGACGTCGCCCGGCGCGCGCTTCCACTGGAACTCGATGAACGTGAGGTTCCGCGGCACCATCGTGTCGTCAAAGGGGTACGCGATGGTCAAGCCGGGATCGGCCGCTGGCGGATTGGTCAGCGCCGCGGTCAGGACCGCGGCTTGCTCGGCCGTGACCTCGTCCGAGCGGTACGAAGGCGTGCCAGTTCCGTCGTCGTAATTGGTAAAGCCTTGAGCAGGCGCGGTGTAGACGATGCGCGGGTCTGTGCTTCCGCCTCCGCCGCTGGAGCTGCCGTCGATGGTGATGTCGCCGTCAGCGGCATCACTGGTTTGATCGTCCGGCGACGTTGGACTGCCTCCGCAAGCAGCGAACGCGCCGGCACAAAGAAGGGATGACCAAGCCAGGTGATGCAGCTTCGAGTTCATGGCGTTTCCTTCACTCGCAGCTGGATGCGCCGCCCATGCCACCACCAGCTCCGGAAAAACCGATGCTGGTGATCTCGAGGTGAAAGCCGTCGGTGTTGGGCTTGTTGGCGATCTCGACGGTGATGATGCGTGCCGGGTCGAATACGACGGGCGTTGCCCAGTCGGGTTGCTCGAGGTCGCTCCAAACAACGGGTTCGCCGTTCGCTTTCAGCACCGTGCCGGAAACAGGCTCGAACACGACCTCAACCGAGTGAGTGCCCCAGCACTTGTCGGTAGCGGGACAGAGGCCGCCTTCCGCAATCGGCACCACATCGGGCATGACTGCGCGCAGGAGCACCGTTTCGGCGCTGGCTTCCAGCGTCTTGCCGACAATCGCCACGCCGTCGAAGAGGTGCGCGTCGAGTCCGCAGTTGACCGTGCTCAGGTTGTTGAGCCCCGCCCCGAAGTTGGCGCCGTCCGAACCGGTGAGGCCCGTGGCTGTGACTTCGAGCTTGCCTTCAGTGATGGCAGCGTCGGGTGCCGTGACGCTCGCGCCCAGCGCGGCCGGATCGACCCACGACGACCAGTAGCCAACCGTTCCGTTGCCATCCGCGATCGCCGTGTCGCCGTCGGCGAAGTCGTCGATCAGCGCCGTCGTGCCGCAAGCGACCTCGGTGCAGGTCGAGGCGTACTGGCCCGTGCTTCCGCCCGTCCCGGCAGTGGTGCCACCTGTGCCGACCGCCGTGCCGCCGGTGCCGACCACGATGCTGCCACCCGTGCCCGTTCCGCCGGCGGCGGTACCCCCGGATCCGGCATCGGCGGTAGCGCCGTCACCACAGGCAGCGACGGCCAAGCCGCCAAGAATGAGGCCAGAAACAAGCGAGAATCGAAGATTAAGGATCGTCATTCTCGTCATCGTCTCATGAGGGTGCAGCGCTTTCAATCGATTGTTTCACGGTGAAACACGATCGACCACATTTGCTTCTTGCTAGAAATTTGCAGTCGGGGCGCCACTCACCGGTCGGCAAGCGTCAGCGGCTCAGCAATAGCCTCCGGGACCGATCGAGGGTCCGGGAGACGACGAAGAGTTGCGCCTGAGGCGCGGCATTCTACGGTCCCGCGATGTCAGCGTGGCTGCGCCTGCAATCGGCTCTCACGCTGGTTATCGAGCGGCGCTGGCTCTTCTGGTGCTTGCTCCTGCTCGTGCCGCGCTTGCCCTTCTACTTCGCGTACGACTTCTTGAACGTCGACGAGGCTGCTCACCTCCTGGGCGCGCAGACGCTGCTCGCATCCGGACAGCGGCTGTACGTTGACTTCGTCGATAACAAGCCGCCGCTCATTTACGTGTTCTACGCGCCGGCGGTGGCGCTCTTGCCGGCCGGGTGGGCGATGTTGGGCGTGCACGTCACGTTCTTGCTGGGTGTCGTGCTGCCGACGGTCTGGGCCCTCGCTTCGTGTCTCAACGACCGGCGGACAGGAACTCTCGCCGGGGCTTTCTACTTGTTGCTTTCGGGAGCGTTCGTCGCTTCCGACGGCCTGGCGGCCAATACCGAACAGGCGATGCTTTTGCCGCTGTCGTTCGCCGTGAAGCTCTCCTTGCATGCCGAATTTCGGGGGAGTCGGTTGCGGCAGTGGAGCGTCGGCGTGCTCTTGGGTTTGGCAGCACTCGGCAAACAGCCAGCGCTGCTGGTGGGCGCGGCGCTGCTGCTGGCGGACGAACGCGATCTGGCGCCGGGGAAAGCGAAGACCCTGCCCGCCGACTACGCAGCCCGCGCCTGGATGCTCGGCACCGGGGCGCTCGTCCCGCTGATCACGACTGCACTGGTCTTGCGTGCGCGCGGAAGCGGCGTCGACGCTTGGTATTGGATCGTCGAGTACAACGTCGGGCACGTGAAGGCGCCCCTCACTCTGCTTCACGTGGCCGAACGCGCTCTGTCCATGTTGCTGCCGCTCGCTGCGGCCTGGCTTCCGGCTGTGATTCTGCCACAGCTTGGATGGAGCCTGGGGCGACCCAGGCGCGCGTTCCTGAGCCTTTTCGTCGTGACGACGCTGTTGCCCGCACTTCTGGGCGCGCGCTTCTTTGGTCACTACTTCTTGCCCGCGCTCTACGCTGCGACGCTGCTCGTGTTCAGTGAGCGTAGCGTGCCCCGCTGGGCCTGGGCGTACAGCACGCTCGCGGCGCTTGGTTTCTGCCTGGCCAACGTCGTGATCACTGCGCCGGCCAGCCGAGCCATGGACACGACGCTCAAATTGAACGGCGAGATTGGAGCCGCCATCAAGGAGGACCCCTGCGCGGGGCCGCTGTTCGTTTGGGGCTACGCGCCGCAGCTCTATGCTGCTGCAAGTCGCAAGCCTGCGACACGATTCGTCGTGCCCATCGATACCATCTCGGGCTTTCTCGCGGGCAACCTTGCGTACGAGCGCGGCCAAGTCGCAGCCGAGAGCCGCATTGTCGAACGCCACCGCCAGCAGCTCTTGTTCGACCTGGCCCGGAGGCCGCCAGCGTTCGTCGTCGACACTTCGGGCAGCGACGCTTTGCATTGGCGCAGGCATCCGCTTGGCAGTTGGCCCGCGCTGAGCGAGGTCGTCGGCAGCCGCTACGAACAGGTGGCCGAGTTCGAAGGCGCGCGGATCTTGCGACGCCAGAGCTGCTTGCTTGACAACTAGCAGAGGGAACGCGATGGGCTCGCCGCCATGCTGTTTTCGCGCGACACCCAAAACCTCGGCCGAGTTTACTTTCCGCTGGGCGCGGGCGCGCAGTTTGACGATCTAGTGGCCGAGATCGACGAATACTTCCAGCACGGCGTCAGCGTGAAGCCAGGTGATGTGGTGTTCGACGTCGGCGCAAACATCGGAGCCTTTGCCCTGCACGCAGCGCGTCGAGCACAGGGCGGGCTCACCTTCTACGGCTTCGAGCCCATCGCACCGGTGTTCCAAGCGCTCGAAAAGAACTTCGCCGCCAATCCGCTGATGGCAAGCTGCCAGCCGCACCTCTTTCAGGTCGGTTTGACTGCCCTTGGAGCGCCCGACTTCGCCGAGTTCCACTATTTCAAGCGCTTGCCGTGCGACACGACTCAGCACATCGACGAGAAGCGCGGCGAGTTCGAGGCCTTCTTCGCTGCCAAAGCTGACGCCCTCGAAAACGCGTGGGCGCGCGCCCTAGGACCGGTCGGCCGCGTCGTCGGCCGCGTCGTCGGAGCGTTCGTTCGTGGCCTGCCCAAGAGCTGGCTCACGCGTTGGGCCTTCGAGTTTGGCATCGGCACC
>JBBQHO010000029.1:0-27976 GCA_038324055.1 Polyangiales bacterium
CTGAGCTAGCTTCCGCCGCCCCATGGCCAAGAGTCAGATCACCGGTAAGCGCCGCCTGCGGGCGCGCAACGTTTCCCACTCCAACGTCCACACGACGCGCTGGCAGAACGTAAACGTTCAGAAGCGTCGCCTCTGGGTCCCAGAGTTGGATCGCTTCGTTACGCTCAAGATCGCCACCAGCGACTTGCGCACGATCAGCAAGATCGGTCTCGTCGCGTTCGCCAAGCAGCACGGCTACAAGGTCGCCTGATCGTCGACCGCGTCGCGCAGCACCTTTGGGAACGCGCAGCGCCTTTGGGAACACGCGGCGCTTTTTGTGAACGCGCTGCCGCGCGCGACGTTCACCAAGGCGCGTTGCTCTCGCGTGATTGACGGCTTCGATGGCAAAGAAAAGGAGACGACGAGCCACGCTCGCGTCTCCTTTTTTGCATACAATTTCAGGCCGATCGCGGCGCTTAGCCGACCGACTTCGTGCGTGGATCGCGCCCCAGCTGAATGAACGAGCCTCCGTCCCGGCCGCGCGGGAACGCCGTCACACGGACCAGAGCGCCACCCGCGTCGCGCTCGACCTCGAGTGCAGCCGGCGTGGGCAGGATGCTGCCCGGAGCGTAGCGGGACACCCCGCGGCGCACCGGCACCGCCAAGAGCGGCACGGCCATGCCGTAAGGCTCGAACAGCAGCTCGTCCGGCAGCTCACGAAATGCGAGCGCGACGAGCTGCCCCTGCGCGTCGACGGCGATGAGCGCGTGCCCCGCGCCAAGGCCTGGAGTTGGCTCCCCCTCGCCCTGCCCCCAAGGTAGACCGGAGCGTTCGCCGTCGCTTGCAGCCGAACCGTCGATGTTACTGGCTGGAACCAGATCGGCGGGCGCCGAGTTGCCGCCAGCTGTGGGCCCGAATTGCCCAAGCCAAGCGCGTTGAACCGCGGATTGGCTCAGCGTCGCGGCGCCGTGGGAAGCGACGATTTCGAGCATGTTGGCGCGCTGCTCGCTGCCGCTTCGGCTAGCCGCCGCCACCCCGGGACGCACGCAGGAAAGCAGTGAAGTGCCTTGATCATAAGCGCACGCGAGTGCCAGAGCGCCCAAGGTGCCCGGAATGGCGACGCGCGCGGCGGCGGGGATCGTCTCGGTAGCGGTGAAGCCTCGCGGCCGCTTCGCGCCGATGCCGGGTTGACGCGCGCGACCATCGTAAACGCGAGCGCCCGAGCCCAGACCCGCGACGAGCAACGATACCGGTCCAAAGAGCACTCCCGAGCGTTCGCCGGCCGCAACGAAGAAAGAACTGAGCACTGCTCGCAAAGCGCTCCCGCCCTTGCGGAGGACGTCCTCGCCGACCTCGTCGAGACCGGGCAACGTGGACCGAAGCTCGAAGCGGTTCATGACTCGTCGTCGGCCTCGTCAGCGTCGGCTTCATCGCCCAAGAGGTCGTCAGCGTCGGCTTCTTCGCCCAAGAGGTCGTCGGCCTCGGAGGCGCCGAGTTCGAGCCACTGACGGAGACGCGCACGCGCTCCTTGTGCGCCTTCACCGGCGATGACGACGTAGGCTTCGCTCTTGCCTTCAAGCGCCTCGGCCAGCTTCTCGACGGCGTTCTGCGTCACGCGCGTACCCACACCAAACGGCAGCAGGCGCGTGTAGACGACGTCGCCCTCGGGCGCGCCTTCGCGCGTGAGATCGCGTACGACCAAAGCGCCCGCGTCTTCGGCCCACCGACGCACTTCAGCGGCCGACCACATGCCGCGGGGTTCCCAAGCAACCTTTCGCCCCTCGCCTGCGAGCTGCGCGCACACGGCCTTGAGGCGCGCGCGGTTGGCGGTCGTAGGTCTAAAGCGCGGACCACTCGAGACGACGATAAAACTAGCCTTCAATGTATCCGCCGCTGCGATTGCGCGCTTCAACAGTGCCTCGGCGCCGGCTGCCCCTTCGATGACTTCGGGTGGGAGGCGCAGCGAGAAGCGCAATTTTGGTTTGGCTTCGACATAGCCTTGCAGCGTCTTTTGCTTGGGCAGCGAAGCGCTCACGGGCAATTCCAGGAGTTCGAAGCCGTAGCGTTCGATGCGCCCCCGAAATGCGGCCAAGCCGACGTACAAATCCATGGCGCGCTTGTGCCAAATGCGCAGCCCCCGCGCCAGCTCGTGCGCGAAAAACCCGAAGGCCAAACGCGATTATCTACGGTCGCCGGCGCGAAGGGCATCGGCGTGGTCGACAAGACCGACCTCAGGTGGGCCCGAGTGACGCGCCCGGGCTAGACTCGCGCTTTCCTCCTCGTCTGTCGTGAAGTGGAACCACTGGTTCGGAAAAGCGGCAATCTGCTTCTCCATTTGGGACACTGCCGCCTGTGCGAGGCGCGTGAGTTCGCTCGGTGACGGGCGACGTGAAGGGAAGATGGGCTCGCCGATGTCGACGCGGCGCTCGAAGTAGCCAGTGCGTCCTGAAAACACTGGGAGAAAGGGCACTCGAGCGAGGCCCGCCAAGAGAAACGGCCCGCTGGGCACGGTAAACGGCTGGTCGAACAGTCGGACCTCGAGTCCGGGGCGCCCGCGCGGGACTCGGTCGAGTTGCACCGCCACCACCCCGCCCTGGCTCAGGTGTTCCAGTGCGGGCAACGCATCCAGCGGGTGCCGGCCGATGCGCAGGACGGAAATCGAAGCCAGGCCACGTACTTGATCGTGCAACCGCTCGGCATCAGCGTCGTCTTCGTAGGCCATGACGACCATCACTCGCGTGCCTTCGATGTTGGCCAGGGCCTGGGCTGCTCCGTCCCAAGGACCCACGTGCGCCGTGGCGATGACAAAGCCCTGCTTTGCGGCCAGGAGCCGATCGATGCGTTCGCCGCCGCGGACGCGCAAGCGCCTGGCCAAGGCCTCAGGTCGACCGGCGCCGAGCGATTCTGCCAAGCACGAAGCGAAATGGGCGAAGGTGCCGATGACGTCGCGCGCCTCGACCCACGCGTCACGAGGACCATGAATGCGACGCAAGTTGCGGAGCACCATGCCGCGCGCTTGGGGCAGCAGGACTGCGAACAGCAGACCGATCCACGGTGGAGCCCAGCGCACGAAGGCGCTGGGGCCGCGCGTGGCGCCCCAATGTGCGAAACGCCGCCAGAACGCACTCGCGTGAAAGTTCTCCGTCGCCACGGAAACGTCGGCGGTCGAGACGCGCCCTTCGACCACTTCGTTCACGGACGAACACTCACCAGGCGATCCAAAAGGATCGCAACGGCAGCGCGGACGCTCAAATGATTGTAGCCGTCTGCGCGCGGTGAACGAATGGGTGCGAGCGCCACATCGGCGCGCGCGACGACCTCGTCGGCCAGGCCCCATCCAGTGCCAAAGACGAGCAACACAGGCGGACCTTCTGTTTCGAGCAGCTCAGCACCACGATCGTGTTCGATCGCGCCGACCAGCGACTTCGCGCTGGTGATCCAGAGCTCGGCGTCCGGCGATAAGGCGGACCGAGCCTCTTCGAGGCTCGATACGATCTGCACCTCGGCGAGCGGCGGTTTGCGATCCGGAATGCGGCGTGCCCCGCTGCCTTCCGTCCAGTGCTCCTTCACGGCAGCCACCAATTCGCGCTGAACGGTGATGGGATGGACCAAGAAATAGGGAGAAACGCCAAAGGTGAAAGCGCTGCGTGCGATGTCGTGCACGTCCAGGTTCGTGATCGAGGTAGTGACTGTCGCTCCGGCCTTGTCGAGCACCGGGTAGTGCACGAGGGCGAGAGCGAGCTTGCGGCGAATCATTGCTGTTCGTCCTTCGACTTGCGGAGCAGATCGGGCCGCAGGCTCGCTGTGCGTTCGCGCGAAGCCTGTTTGCGGTAGGCGTCGATTTTCTTGTGGTCGCCCGACTTGAGCACGCTGGGCACGCCAAGCCCGCGGTATTCGACCGGCCGTGTGTACTGGGGGTATTCCAGTCCCCCCTCCAGCTCGGAGCTGAACGACTCGACCTCGGCCGAACTCTGGTTGCCCAGCACGCCCGGAATGAAGCGAATAGCAGACTCGATCAGCGCCATCGCCGGAATTTCTCCACCCGTGAGCACAAAATCACCGAGCGAGATTTCGTCGTCGACGAAGTCGCGGACGCGCTCATCGAAGCCTTCGTAGCGACCGCAAACCAGTACCCAACGCGGGCGCGAAGCGAATTCGCGAGCGACGACCGCGGACAGCTGGCGCCCCTGGGGTGTCATCAGCACGCGATGGGCGCGGCCACCGAGCCGGTGTTCCGCCTCCTCGATGGCCGCGACGACGCAATCGACGCGCATGACCATGCCCGAGCCGCCGCCATAGGGCGTGTCATCGATCGACCGATGGTTGCCAAGACCGAAGTCGCGCAGCTGCACGAAGCTCACTTCGACCAAGCACGCCGACTGAGCGCGCCCGACGAAACTCGTTTTCACGAAGTCGGCGAACAACTCGGGAAACAGCGTAACCACAGCCAGACGTAGCGGCGCTGCGTTCGGTTGGGACGTGGCGTCGTCAATCGGCGCAGCAGCGTCGAGTTCGTCGGGAATGCTCGGGGAGTCCGCCTCCCCGACCCCCTCATTGGATGAGACCATCGTCACTCGAGAGTTCCACAATCCGCGCCGCGATGTCGACGCGCTCGACCCAGGTGTCGAGCACCGGCTGATCGGCAAAGCCACCTGCCGCGAGTTCGACGACCATGGTGTCGACGCTCGGATCGGGCCGCACCTCCGTGACACGCCCCAGCACCTGTCCGGCCAGCATGACCTGGCAACCGACCAAATCGATGAGGTAGTATTCGCCCGGCTCGAGTGGCGCGATCGAGGTGCGTTCGACCCATATCGTGTGACCGCGCAAGGCCTCGGCGCCATCGCGATCCGAAACACCTTCGAGGCAGAGGATCGGCTCCTTGTTGGTGCCGCGTACGGCCGAAACCGCCACGCTGCGTCGGGTGCCGCTCGGACTCTGGAGCGTCAGCGACCGCACTTGCCATAGCGCGCGGCTGTGCTCGAAGAACAAATGGACCTTGAGCTCACCTCGCAAGCCATGAGGCTTGGTAATCGTGCCGATCTCGAGCTGCGCGCTGGGCGTGGTCAAGGGCGCCTGGAGTTCAATCGAGGATGTCGAGATGGGCGCGGCAGCCTTGCTTGGCTGAAGCAGCGTTGAGCAGCACACGCATGCTCTGAGCCGTGCGTCCGTCTTTGCCGATCACCTTGCCGATGTCGCTTCCGGCCACACGCAACTCGACGAGCACGCCGCGATCGTCTTCGATCTCTTCGACTTCGACGGCGTCGGGATCATCCACGAGCGCCTCTGCCAGGGTTGCGATCAAGTCCTTCAAAGCCATGCGAGTCCTATCTGAAGCCGCTCGTGCGGCACGAAACTGCGAACGTGGAGCCCTTTCGGAGAACCGACAAAGGGGGCACGGCGAACCGGCCCCCTCGCGATCGATCCCCGATGGAGCGATTTATCGACTCGAGCTCAATCAGCGGGTTGCGAATCAACCTTGTGCTTTGAGCGCGGTCTTGAGCAGACGCTCGACCGTATCGGAAGTCTGGGCGCCTTGGCCCTTCCAGTAGACGATACGCTGCGCGTCGAGGGTAAGTCCGCCCTGCTGGTTCGGATCGAAGGTGCCGACCTTCTCGATGAAGCGGCCGTCGCGCGAGTTACGCTGATCTGTGACGACCACGCGGTAAAAGGGGCGCTTCTTGGAGCCGTGGCGGGCGAGACGAATGTGAACGGCCATGAATCTACTCGGGGAATCGAAAAGAGGGTCAAACTGCGCGGAAGAATTTCCGAAGGGGCGAGGCCTAGCACTTATACGGCTCGTGACCAGCCCACCAACGCGGGGAGCGAAAACTAAGTGAAGGCTCGCCGTTTGGTCAAGCGGCATGTAAGATATATTTGTGTTCAGGGGGTCCGACCCCCTCCGACGGCCTGACCCCTTTTGGAACGCGTGGTGGACGAGGATCTCAAACGAGCATTGGAGCGCGTGATTGCGCCGCTGATCGAAGCCGACGAAGGGGAGCTGTATTGGGTCCCTGCGAGCGGCAATACCGTGCGCCTTCACCTCCGTGGTCGCTTTTCGGGCTGTCCAGGCCACGCTTTGGTCACAGACCACATCTTGCGTCCGGCCATCTTGGCCAGCGCCCCCGCCTCGCAGGTCGTGGTCACCGCCGGGGCCTTGCTCCCGGACGGCGCGGAACGCGTTCGACCGGCAGACGACCTACCCGGCCAATAAAACCGACCAAATCCGCAGAGCTCGAGTGGTCAGCGCCACGGGCGTGCGCTATCGAGCCGCAAGGACTCCCCATGCTCAGATTTCGTAGCTCTTCCATCGAGATCAAGACCCCCGCCGAGATCGAGGCGATGCGCGTCGTGGGGCGCATGGCAGGCGAGACGCTCTGCCTGGTAGACGCGATACTACGTCCGGGGATCACCACCGAGGACATCAATACCTTCGTCCACGAGGACACGATCCGCCGTGGCGCGATTCCAGCCCCCCTCAACTACAAGGGCTTTCCCAAGAGCGTTTGCACCTCGGTCAACGAGGTGGTCTGCCACGGCATCCCCAGCCCGGACCGCAAGTTGGTGGACGGCGATATCATCAATGTCGACGTCACCCATAAATACAAGGGGTTTCATGGGGATACGTCCGCAACTTTTTACGTCGGCACCCCGAGTGCGGAAGCGATACGGGTGACCGAGGTCGCTCGACGGGCGCTCGAACTGGGCATCGATCAGGTGGTGCCTGGCGGTCGGGTCGGCGACATCGGGGCGGCCATTCAGGAGTTCGCCGAAGGACAGGGTTTGTCCGTAGTGCGTGACTTTGTCGGCCATGGTATCGGCCGCACCTTCCACTCCGAGCCGCAGATCAGCCATGTGGGCCAGCGAGGCCGCGGACCTCGCTTTCGACCCGGCATGATCTTCACGATCGAGCCGATGGTGAACGTTGGCAGCTACGAATGTGAGATCTTGGAGGACGATTGGACAGCCATCACCATCGACGGCAGCCTGTCCGCTCAGTTCGAGCACACGATCTTGGTTACTGAAACGGGTCACGAAGTGCTCACGAGGCGGCACCAGACGCTGGCGAATAGCGAACGTTTTCCCGACTATTTCTCGGCATAATGCCGCTGGTTGGGTGCCGGATGCGGACTCCAGTCCCGTGGCCGAGCCACGACGGAGCACTCACCCAGTCCCCCTGCTCGGTCGATCGCGTACTTGCAGGTTGACGACCATGGTTCGTGACGACTAGCTTCAGGGCGCTTTTCAGCCGCGCTTGTGCCCTGCGCACGCCCCTGTGAAGGACTGGATCCCAAGGAGGGCAGCCACTTCACCGAGGTCGTCGGTTCGTTCGAGACGGACGACGTGCGGCGGGGGATGGATATCGATGGCGGCCAAGAAGAAGACTTCCCAATCCGGCAAGCGCGCCGCGGCAAAGACGGCTCGGACTCCGAGCAAGAAAATGCCTGCGAAGACGAGTGCAGCCAAAAAAACCAAGCGCAACGGCAAGAAGGCGAGCCCCGTGAAGGGCACCGCCAAAAAGCCCGTCGTGAAGAAGGCAAGCGCAAAAAAGCCGCAGAAAAAAGCCGTGGTCAAAAAGGCCGCAGCCAAGAAATCTGCGCCCAAGAAGCTGCCGCCCAAGAAGGCTTCGGTCAAAAAGACCGTGCCTGCACGCGCGCTGAAGAAGCCTGCCAAGCCGCAGGCCGAAGCTCAGAAGAAAAAGCTCGCCGCCGCGCTTGCCAAGAAGGCTCAGCTCGACAAGCAGAAAGAAAAAGTCCGAGCACAGAAGGAGCGCGAACAGCTCCTCAAGGCGAAGGACAAAGAGCGCGCGCTTGCTTTGAAGGAGCAGGAGCAGCTCAGGAAAGAAAAGGACAAGGAGAAGGAGCGCCTCAAGAAGGAAAAGGAGCGCGCACTCGCCTTGAAGGAGCAGGAACGCCTGCACCGCGAGAAAGAGAAAGAGCGCGAGCGTGAGCGCCTCCTGAAAGAGAAGGAGAAGGAGCGCCTCAAGAAGGAAGCTGAGCGGCTCAGGAAAGAAAAGGACAAGGAGAAGGAGCGGCTCAAGAAGGAAAAGGAGAAAGAACGCCTCGATGCTCAAAAGAAGCGCGAGGAAGAGCGTCTGCGCAAAGAGAAGGAGCGCGAAGCCTACCGCAAGGCTCGCGAAGCCGAGCGCGAGCGAGTCCGCTCCGAGAAAGAAGCAGCCCGTCGTGCGCTCGAAGGCCGTGTGGCGCGTCAAGCGCGCCAGCAGCAGCGCATCGCTGGCACTTCACGCGGCACGTCCGCCCGTGTCTACCGTCCCGACGCCATCCCGAGCCAGGCCGGTACTACGCGCGAGCATCTGGCATCACCGCCGCGATCGAGCAACTTGCGAAGCTCGCACCAGCGCCAGCCCGTGCGTCCGGCCGTGCCGCCTTCGGCCGGCAAGCCCCGTCCGCCCGAAGCTCTCGACGAACGCTGGGCCTTGATTCAAAAGCGCCTCGGCAACATGCCCGAACGCTTCCAGCGCGAGTACGCCGAGAGCTTCGACATGTCGTGGATCCACCACGACAGCGCACTCGAAGGCGTGGTCTACACGTTCCAGGAACTCAAGACCGCCGTCGATCCGAACATCGTGATCGTACCCGATTCGAGCCTGCAGCCGGTCTGCGAAGAGATTCGCCGCCACAAGCTCGCCATCGACTGGGTGCGTGAACTCGGCCGCGACGACACGCCGCTTTCGGCCGATACGCTCAAGAAGCTCTACATCCAGCTCCATCCGGAGGAGGGCGATCTCAAGTCGGTCAAGTACCGCAAGGAAATCCCGCAGCACCGGCTGTACTTCCACGAGTACGCCCCGCCCGACAAGATCGCTGTGCGGGTGCGGCAGGCCTTCGAGTGGCTACATGGTCCCGAGCCCGACAAATTGAAGGATCCGATCCGTGTGGCCGCTCGCTTGCACTACGATTTGCTCCGCACGTTCCCTTTCCCGCAAGACAGCGGAAAGGTCGCGCGCATGCTGATGAACATCCTGCTGCTCCGCGCCAACTTGCCGCCGGTCATCGTGCACTCGACCGAGCGTCAGCGTTACTACGACGCACTGCGTGGCTCACTGCCGACCATCGTGCAGATGGTGAACGATTCGGTGAAGAACGCCTTGGTCAGTATCGAAAAGGTGCTGGACGAAGAAGAAGACAAGGTCGCTTCTCAAGCGGCCAGCAGCTGATTGGAGCGCGCTTCGGGGAGTGGTTGGGCGGGGGGAGCAGTTGCCTCCCCCGACGTCCTTGGGCCTGGCGCGCAGGAAAGCGGCTCAGGGGCGGTCGAGAATGCCCTCCCAGCCCGTCGCAACGGCTAGCTGGGAAACGGCTACGTTGTAGTCGTAGGTCGCGCTCATCTCGCTGAACTTCTTGAGCGCATATTCTTTGGCGGGCTCGACGATGTCTTCGCCCTCGAACAGACCCAGGTCCATGCCCTGCTGCACCTTGATCAGCCATTGCTTGGCGAACTGAGTGGCGCGGCTCCAAGCGTCGAGTCGACGCTTGGCGTCCTGCGCTTCGGCGAATGCCTTCTCGACTTCAACCGCGACGCCACCCAGCGCGTAACGCTCCGTCGCCCGCATCTCTTCGAGATCCGCCTGCGCCTTGGCGATACGAGCCGTCTGTGGAAAAAAGTCGAGCTTCCAGCGCATGGCCAGACCGAGGCCATACGACGAGTAGTTGGCGGGGTCGTAAGCGAACGGGTTGCGCTGATCCGTGATCTCCGCGGCGCGCACCACCTTGGCGGCCAAGACGACACCCACATCGGGAAAATACTTGGCTTCTTCGAGGCGCAGCTGGGCGCGGCGGGCGATTACGCCTGCCCGCACCATGTTGATCTCGGGGCGAAAGAGGCGCGCAGCTTCGAGATAGCGAGCGAGCGGTTGAAGATCGTGACTGACGCGCTTGAGTGGCTCGTCCGGAACGTCGATTTCACCATTCGAGCCCGTGAAGAAGCGCAGGCCGGCGAGCGCGATGGTCTCGCCTTTTTCGGCTTCGCTGGCGCGAGCATCGAGTTCGGCCTCGTTCATTTGGATCTTGAGTAGACCGATGTCATCGCCACTGCCGCCTTCGACCTCTTGCTTGAGGGTCGTCAGATGACCTTGGAGTTGTCCGCGCGCGTCTCGCAGCAGCAAGAGCGAATCGCGAGCAAGCAAAACCCCGAAAAAAGCGCGTCGCACCTCGAGCCGGATCGCGTTCTTTTCTTTCTTCAGGTCGTGCTTGCCGACCTGAATGTTCGCCTCGGCGGCTTCCCAAATGCTGCTGATTTTACCGAAGGTCCACAGCGGTACGATGCCCTCGATGCCGACCTGCCAGGCCAAGGCCATGTTCGGAGTCAACGCGGCGTCGGAGTTTGGACTGTAGATCGACGTGCCTCGGATGATCGGCGCAAGACCGGCGCCTGCGGTCATGTTGAACTCGCTGAATGGCGCTGTGTGCGCCTCGCGCAGCTGGCTCTCCTTGGCCGTCAACCGCGCCCGCGCTTCGTGGATGCGCGGGTAGTTGCTCTCGGCCAACGACAGGCATTGGTCGAGAGTGAGCGTCCGCCGGACCGAAACCACTTGCGGTCCGCGCACCTCGGCCGTCGCACGCGGCGCCTCTGCCACTTGGGCCAAAGCGCCCAGCGAGACCGCCCCAATCGCGGCAAATAGCCCAGAGCAGGCGACAACAGGCTGGAGCCAGCGGATCCTCATCAGCCGACGCAGGCTAGTACTGCGCACGCTGTTACGCGATGCTTTTCTGTGAACAAGTCAGTTCGTGCGGGAGCCCGCCGCGCGGCCGAGGATGGCCCCGCCATCGTCCTCCTGCTCCGGTGGGCTCGAAGACGGCCGGGCCAATGGTCGAGGCGATGATTCGAAAGGCTCCGGCGCCCAGCTCACGCCTTTGGCGCGCACTTTGGCCCGGCGCAGCGCGCGGCGAAAGTTCGAGCGGTCCAGCCCAGCTTGGCGCGCGGCTTCGGAGACGTTCCCCGAGGTCCGAGCGAGCAACGCCGTGAAGTAGCCGTGCTCGAAGTCCTCGACTGCGCGCTCTTTGGCCGTTCGGTAGGGTAAATCGACCAGCGCCGACGGAATGCTGGGAGCGCGCGGAGCAGCTGAATCGCTTCCGGCGACGTGCGGTAGATCGCCGGGCAGGATGGTCGTGCCACGGCAGAACACAATCGCATGCTGGATGGCGTTTTCGAGCTCACGCACGTTGCCGGGCCAAGGGCGCGACTGGAGCAAACTCAGCGCTTCGGGGCTGATCCGTTTGACGTCCGAGCGCGACACTTCCGCGTGCTTTTGCAGAAAGTGATAGGCAAGCAGTGGAATGTCTTCTGCGCGCTCGCTCAGTGAAGGCAGAGCCACCTCGACCACGCTGAGGCGATAGAAGAGGTCCTGGCGAAACCGACCCGACTGGATGCGATCGCGCAGATCGACATTGGTTGCCGCGATCACGCGCACGTCGACGTGGCGCGTTTCATCGGACCCGACGCGACGGATCTCGCCCTCTTGCAGAGCGCGAAGCACCTTGACCTGTGCCAACGGCGGCAAATCACCAATTTCGTCGAGGAACAGCGTGCCGCCATCGGCGTTTTCGAACAGACCTTGGCGCGTCGAAGTCGCACCGGTAAACGCGCCTCGGACGTGACCGAACAGCTCGGATTCGATCAAATTTTCAGGGATCGCGGAGCAGTTCACGGTCACGAACCGGCAGTGGGCGCGAGTCGAGTGCACGTGAATGGCGCGAGCCGTCAGCTCCTTGCCGGTGCCGCTCTCGCCGGTAATCAGCACGGTCGACGACGTGCCTGCGACGCCCATCGCTCGCTCGTAGACCTCGTGCATGCGGCTCGAGCTGCCGATCAAATCACCGAACTTTTCCGAGCGCTGCAGCCGGCGCTCGAGCGCGAGGTTGCGATCCTTGAGCCGACGATGCTCGACGGCCTTGCGCGTGGTCAGCACCACCTCTTCGCCGGAGCGAAACGGCTTGGTCAAAAAATGATGCGCGCCTGCGTGCATCGCCTGTACGGCCACGTCGACGTCGCCGTGCGCAGTCATGATGATGACGTAGACGTCGATTGCGCGATTCTTGATTTCGCCGAGGATGTCGAGGCCGCTGAGACCCGGCATCTGCAAATCGACCAGGGCCACGTCGATTGCCTCGCGCTGCAAGATTTCGAGCGCCTCTTGGCCCGAAGCCGCGGTGAGCACGCTCATGCCCTGAGCGGAAAGCAAACGCGCCAAAGTACGACGCATCTCCGGTTCGTCGTCCACGACCAGGACGCGCGCCGGAAACTCCCACATCTCGAAATCACTTCCGCCCGCGTTCATCCAGCTCTTGCTCCCTCTGACCCGTTTCGCCGGCCTGCGGTCGGCCCGCCTGACCCCTCACGCAAGCCCGAAATCCGATACTACCCCAGCGGCCCACCGCCGTGCGAGCCGAATCCAGCCGTCGGACATTTCCTTCGCTGCTTTCGCCTTGGGGTGTGGCTCGCTAAGGTCCAACGCATGCCCTCGACACCTACCCCAGAGCCATCCTCCTGGGCCCCTCGCTCGCTTGGAGCGCCGGCGGGGGACGCTATCGAGGCCGAGCTGCACGCCATTTTGGGCGAGGGGACCGCGCTCACGGGCCGCTTTTCGTTCGCAGGTCGTGCACGCTTCGAGGGCCAGGTCGAGGGCGAGTTGCTAGGCGGCGAACTGCTGGTGATTGCCGGCAGCGCACGCGTCCGGGGTAGTGTCAGCGCCGAGCGCGTGCTGGTGCTGGGCGGCGAAGTCCGCGCCGACATCACCGCTAAAAGTTCGATCGAGCTGCGCGTGCCCGCCATCGTCACCGGTGATCTCCGGGCGCCGGAAATTTTCCTCGAACGGGGGGTTTCTTTCACCGGCAAATGCACGATGGGGCCCGCCGTCGAGTGAAGCGTCTTCACTCGACCTGGGCTTCGAGCGTGCGTCGGATGAGCTCCGGGTAGCGCGCGTCGGCGCGCAGAGGCACGAACTCCGATTGCGTGCGCGAGCGCACGATCCAATCTTGGGTCGAGCGATGCGTGCGCAAAAAGCGTGGTCGATCCAGTCGCTCGGCACCCTTCAAGGCAGCTTCGAGTTCAACGAGGCAGCGTTCGAGCTGCGCGCCCAGCGCGCCTCCGCTTTGATTTTGGGCCCGTGCACACGCGACCCGCGCTTCGTTGTACGGAACCTCTGCGCTGGTCGGGAACTCAGTAGCCGCCTGTTCGAGCGCGGTCTGGGCGCGCGCAAGCTCGGCTTCAGCGTAGCCTGCTTCGAGCTTGGCCAGTCGCAGTGCACCGTAGGCTTCGCCCATGAGCAGGTAGTAGAGCGGCCTGCGTTGCAGCTTACAGCCACTCTCGTGCAGCTGGCGCGCCTGTTGGTAGAGCGGCCGAGCAAGTCGGGCAGCGTCACGATCCTCTTTGTCCTTGTCGAACAGCACTGCGTCACCCTGCCAGGCGCGTGCTGCGGCACTCCCCGGAAATTGCTGCGCTAGCTGCGCGAATATCTGCTGCGATCGTGCGTAATCTTTGGCCTCGAAAGCACGAATACCGGGCTCTTGTTTGGAGCGCGGGGGGTCTTCGGACAGCCCCGTGGGGCAGAGAGGCGGCCGGACGACGACTTCGGCTGTCGGCGCCGCTTGCTTATCTCCGGAACAGGCCATGCTCGACCCCAGCGCGGCTAGCCCCGAGAGGATGAGGGGCAGCCAAGAACAGCCTCCCATGACGCCTCGATTTCGCGCGCGCTTCAATTTCGATCTCCGTGCGTTCATCAGCCCGAAACTCTCCGTAAAAAGCACTGAACTAATGCTGCCGCCACTTGCAGGTAGATCATTTCCGTGGCCCAATTCCCAGCCCAATCAGGCAGGCGACTTCTCTACCCTTTTGGGACCCGCTTTGAGCGCTTTTCTCAGCAAGAGGGCTTCCAAGAGGCCCTTCTCGCCAAGACCCCGAATTCTTGCAGGCGCGTCCGCGCCGCCACTGAGTGCGCCCCTCACTCGGAGAAGTACTCTCCTCCGAGTCACGCTTCCTTCTCGCGCCAATCAGGAACATCCCGATGAGCCTACCTCCTCCCAACGGTCTGTACGATCCCCGCTTTGAACACGATGCCTGCGGCATCGGCCTCGTCGCCAACATCCAGGGTGTCGCTTCCCACGACATCGTCCGCAAGGGCGTGGACATTCTAATCAATTTGGAGCATCGCGGAGCGTGCGGCTGCGATCCTCTGACCGGCGATGGCGCTGGTATCTTGACGCAGATGCCCGATACTTTCATGCGTCGGGAAGCCAAAAAGCTCGGTTTCGAGCTGCCCGAGAGCGGGCACTACGGCGTCGGCCTGGTGTTCTTGCCGCCGCTACCGAGCGAGCGCGATCGCTGTCGTCAGATCCTCGAGGACAAGATTTTCGCGACAGGCCAGCGCTTGCTCGGCTGGCGTGAGGTGCCGGTCGATCCTTCGGCGCCAGGGCCGCTCGCTCAAGAAACGGCGCCGCATATCGCGCAGGTGTTCATCGGCTCGACCTGCAACGACCGTTTCATGTTCGAGCGCAAGCTCTTCGTGATCCGCAAATGGGCCGAACGCACGGTGCGCGACAGCAAGCTCACGCAAAAGGGCTTCTTTTACCTGCCCAGCCTGTCCGCCAGCACGATTGTCTACAAGGGGTTGTTGCTCCCGGACCAGTTGACGCGCTTCTTTTCGGATCTCGAGGATCCTGATTTCACCAGCGCGATGGCCATGGTGCATCAGCGCTTCTCGACCAACACCTTCCCCACCTGGGAATTGGCGCAGCCGTTCCGCGTGCTCTGTCACAATGGTGAAATCAACACGGTTCGCGGCAATCAGGCCTGGATGAACGCGCGCGAGCAGTTGTTCGACGGCCAGGTATTCGGCGAAGACATCAAGCACATCTTGCCGACCATCGCCCCGGGCATGAGCGACTCGGCGCGGCTCGACATGGTGGCCGAGCTCCTGGTTCAGGCCGGACGTTCGCTTCCACATGTCATGATGATGCTGGTGCCCGAGGCCTGGCAGAACGACGAGACCATGCCCGCCCACAAGCGGGACTTTTACGAGTATCACGCTTGTCTGATGGAGCCTTGGGACGGACCTTCCGCCCTGGCCTTCACCAATGGTCGTCAGGTCGGGGGCATCCTGGACCGCAACGGTCTGCGCCCTGCCCGCTACACCATCACCAAGGATGGCTTGGTGGTGCTCGGCTCCGAGGCTGGCGTACTGCCGATCGAGCCGTCGAACGTCGAACGTCATGGTCGGCTCGAGCCCGGCAAGATGTTCTTGCTCGACCTCGACCAGGGTCGGCTCCTGCAGGACGAAGAAGTCAAGGACCTCATCTGCCGCCAGAAGCCCTACGGTAAGTGGGTCAAAGAGAACAAGATCTCGCTCGACGACGTCGACGCGCCGGCCGCACCCTCACGCCGCGATTTGGAGCCACTGCTCAAGCGGCAGCAAATGTTCGGCTACACGCAGGAGACTACGCGTTTCCTCATGCCGCCCATGGCCAGGACGGGCGAAGAGCCGGTGGGCTCGATGGGCACCGACACACCGCTCGCCATCCTGAGCGACAAGCCGCAGCTCTTGTACAGCTACTTCAAGCAACATTTTGCTCAGGTCACCAATCCCGCGATCGATCCGATCCGCGAGGCAATGGTGATGAGCCTCAAGACTTACGTCGGCGGAGAAGGGAACGTCTTGTTCGAGCTGCCGGACCAGGCGCAGCTGCTCGAGATCGAGAGCCCCATTTTGACGAACGAGCAAATGGCCAAGCTGCGGCATGGTCACTTCTCTGCGGGCCATCGCATGCCGCCCACCTTGCCGATGCTTTACCGCGTCAAGGACGGCACCCAGGGTCTCAAGGCGGCGCTCGACGAGCTCTGTCGACAGGCCTCGCACGCCGTGCTCAACGGCCACAGCATGCTGATCCTCAGCGATCGCGGCGCGAACCAGGAGCTGGGCCCCTTGCCGGCACTACTCGCCACGGCAGCGGTCCATCATCACCTGATGCGCAACGGGACGCGCATGAAGGTCGGCATCGTGGTCGAAACGGGCGAAGCCCGCGAAGTGCACCACTTCTGCTTGCTGACCGGGTATGGCGCAGGCGCCGTGAACCCCTACCTGGCGTTCGAAACCATCGAGCAGATGGTGACGGGCGGCACCCACGAAGGGCTCTACGACGTCGCAAAGGCGCAGGGCAATTTCGTCAAATCGCTCAACAAGGGCTTGCTCAAGGTGATGAGCAAGATGGGCATCAGCACGCTTCAGAGCTACCACGGCGCGCAGATCTTCGAGGCCATCGGCCTGTCCGACGAAATGATCGATCGCTACTTCACCGGCACCACCAGCCGCATCAAAGGCATTGATCTGGACGTCATCGCCATCGAGTGTCGCCTCCGACACGAGACCGCGTATCCGCGCTCGTCGGCCGAAAAGGATCAGCTCGACGTCGGCGGCGAATACCACTTCCGCTCGCAGGGCGAGCGCCACCTGTGGAGCCCGAGCGTCATCTCGAACCTGCAGCGGGCCGTGCGTCTGGGCGAGGTCAAGTCCTACAAGGACTACGCCAAGCTGATCGACGAACAGCCAGGCGGGCCCATCACCCTCCGCAGCCTGTTTCAGCTGATTCCCGCCGAAACCCCCATCCCCATCGACGAAGTCGAACCGGTCACGGAGATTGTCAAGCGCTTTGCGACCGGCGCCATGAGCTACGGCTCGATCAGCGCCGACGCCCACGAGAACCTGGCCATCGCCATGAACCGCATCGGCGGGCGCAGCAACACCGGGGAAGGCGGCGAAGAGTCGCGGCGCTTCTTGCCCGACGCCAACGGCGATCTGCGTCGCAGCTCGATCAAGCAGGTCGCTTCTGGTCGCTTTGGGGTGACCACGCACTATCTGGTCAACGCCGACGAACTGCAGATCAAGGTTTCGCAGGGCGCAAAGCCAGGCGAAGGCGGGCAGCTCCCCGGTCACAAAGTCGACGAGATCATCGCGCGCACACGTCATTCGACGCCCGGCGTCACGCTGATCTCCCCTCCCCCGCACCACGACATCTACTCGATTGAGGACTTGGCTCAGCTGATCTTCGACTTGAAGATGGTAAACCCCAAAGCGCGCATCAGCGTGAAGCTCGTGGCCGAGGCTGGTGTCGGCACGGTGGCTGCCGGCGTCGCCAAGGCGCACGCCGACGTGATCCTGATCTCAGGCCACGACGGTGGAACTGGCGCTTCTCCGCTCACATCGATCAAGCACGCGGGCATTCCGTGGGAGATGGGCTTGGCCGAGACGCACCACACGCTGGTCATGAATGATCTGCGCAGCCGAGTCTTCTTGCAGACCGATGGTCAAATGCGCACGGGACGCGACGTCGTGATTGCCGCGTTGCTCGGCGCCGAGGAGTTCGGATTCGCGACCGCACCGCTGGTGGCCTCCGGCTGCATCATGATGCGCAAGTGCCACCTCAACACCTGTCCGGTGGGCATCGCGACCCAGGATCCAGTACTGCGCGCCAAGTTCGAGGGTAAGCCCGAGCACGTGATTAACTTCATGTTCTACGTGGCCGAGGAGGTGCGCGAGCACATGGCGCACATGGGTTTCCGGACCATCCAGGAGATGGTCGGTCACTCCGAGCGCATCGGCGTCAAGAAGAACCTGCACTGGAAGGCCAGTCGGCTCGACTTCCGCGACATCCTCACTCCCGCCGCTGCGCGCCCCGGCGTGGGCGTATCCAAGCTCCACGAGCAGGATCATGGTCTCGAGGCGACGCTCGACATGCAGCTGATCGAGTTGTGCAAACCAGCGCTCGAAAACCGCACGAAGGTGCGCCACGAGCTGCCCATTCGCAGTCTGAACCGCACGGTCGGCACCATGCTTGCCGGCGAAGTCGCACGCCGTCATGGCGCCGGCGGCTTGCCCGATGACACCATCGAGCTGCATTTTACCGGAACCGCCGGCCAGAGTTTCGGGGCCTTCGTCAACCAGGGCATCAGCTTGCACCTCGCTGGCGTCGGCAACGATTACACGGGCAAAGGCATGTCCGGAGGCACGATCAGCGTACGTCCAGGACCGGGAGCTACCTTCGAGGCGGCCGACAACATCATCATCGGCAACACGACGATGTACGGCGCGACCAGCGGCAAGGCTTTCTTCAATGGCAAGGCCGGTGAGCGCTTCGCGGTACGCAACAGCGGCGCCACCGCGGTCGTCGAAGGTGTGGGCGACCACGGCTGCGAGTACATGACTGGCGGGCGTGTGGTCGTGTTGGGTCGCACCGGTCGCAACTTCGCAGCTGGCATGAGCGGCGGGTTCGCCTACGTGCTGGACGAGGACGACACGTTCGCCATCCGCTGCAACATGGGCATGGTCGAGCTCGAGGCCTTGAGCACGGACGACGCGGTCTTCATGGCCCAGATTCTGGAAGAACACGTAAAGTACACAGGCAGCAAGCGCGCGCGCTCGTTGCTGGAGAACTGGGAGACGACGCTCTCCAAGTTCGTCAAGGTCATTCCGACAGAGTACCGCCGTGTCATGGAAGAAGCCGCCAAGCGCGCGCCCCGCATCGAGGCGCACCGAGACAGTTTGAAGGTCCTGCAGCCGAACGATCCGCTCGGTGGCGAGGCCCGCAACTGAACTCCAGAGCCAGCCGGACTCGGCGGTTCAGTCGACACCCGGTCGGCTGGGTCGCCGGGCGCGGCCCAGCGCACACAATCACAGGGAATCTCGGTCAAGACCGTACCCTCCGCATCCACCCGCAGAACGATTAGAAAAAAGACAGATGGGCAAGACCTCTGGTTTTCTCGAGTACCAACGCAAAGCTCCCGAGAAGCTCGGCAAGACCGAGCGCGTCAAGAACTATCGCGAGTTTGAGCTCCCGGTCATTCAGGAAACGCTGAAGGAGCAGGGTGCGCGTTGCATGGACTGTGGCGTGCCGTTCTGCAACACCGGCTGTCCGCTCGGCAACCTGATCCCCGACTGGAATGACCACACCTATCGGGGCCTATCGCGTGAGGCCATCGAGTCGCTGCACGCGACCAACAACTTCCCGGAGATGACGGGTCGTGTGTGCCCGGCGCCTTGTGAAGCTGCATGCGTCCTGGGCATCAACGACGAACCGGTGGCGATCAAACTGATCGAACGAGCCACGGCCGATCGCGCCTTCGACGAGGGTTGGGTCGTTCCTCTGCCCGCGACCGAAAAGACGGGCAAGAAGGTGGCCGTGGTCGGCTCGGGTCCTGCTGGTCTGGCAGCGGCCCAACAGCTCGCGCGCGCGGGTCACGACGTGACCGTGTTCGAGCGCGACGATCGCATCGGCGGTCTGCTCACCTACGGCATCCCCGACTTCAAGATGGAGAAGGAGCTGGTGGATCGCCGTGTGACACAGATGCAAGGCGAAGGCGTCGTCTTTCAGACCAGCGTGGCCGCCGGCGTCGACATCACCGCCGAGCAGCTCAAGCAGGACTTCGATGCCGTGTGCGTCGCCATTGGTTCGCGCGTGCCGCGCGACCTGCCCGTTCCGGGCCGCGAGTTGGGTGGCATTCACTACGCCATGGATTTCTTGACCCAGCAGAACCGCCGCGTCGCAGGCAAGGACGTGCCGGAGCCCGGTGCCATCCTGGCTACGGGCAAGCGCGTGATCGTCATCGGCGGCGGCGACACGGGGAGCGACTGCATCGGCACCTCGCACCGTCAGGGCGCGGTCAGCGTCATGAACTTCGAGATCATGCCGGAGCCTCCGGGCGCGCGAGCGGCCTCGACCCCGTGGCCGCTCTGGCCGCTCATGCTGCGCACCTCGAGCTCCCACGAAGAGGGCGGCGATCGGCGATTCAGCGTCACCACCACCCATTTTGAAGGCCACGACGGCCAGGTAACGCGCATCGGCTGCTGCGAGGTCAAGATGGAGAACGGTCGTCTGGCCAACGTGCCCGGCACGGAGTTCTTTTTGGACGCAGATTTGGTGCTGCTCGCCATGGGCTTCATCCATCCAGAAAAGCCCGGTCTGCTCGAGCAGCTCGGCGTAGCTATCGACGGGCGCGGCAACATCAGCATCCATCCCGAGACATTCGCCACCAGCGTGCCGGGCGTGTTCGCGGCTGGCGACTGCCAACGCGGTCAATCGTTGGTCGTCTGGGGCATCGCCGATGGTCGCAAGGCGGCGCGGGGCATCGATGCCTACCTGATGGGTCGCACGTCTCTGCCGCTCGGCAACCACTCGGACCCGCGTTTTTTGGCCTGAGTGTCCTGCCCTCCTCGGAGTTTCGGGGCCAGCTAGGCCCTGTGATAGACTGGGCGGGTGAGCAAAGCGCGTCCGCCCGGCCCTCCCAATGACCCACCACCGGTGGTGTCGTTCAGCGAGGAGCCGGCAGGGCGTGATACGCTGGACGCCATCTCGCGCGATCGACACGCGCGCGAGCCACGCTCGACGAAGCACTACGGCGACCGCATTTCCAATGCGCCGGGTGCCTTCTCTCCTCGCATAGCCCGAGCGCTCGATACCCATCCCGAGATTGCAGTCACCATTGAGCCTGCCGGACGCGCTACTTACGCGGCGATCGAGCGCGAACTCCGGGCCGACGGACCCACCATCGAGATCAACGACCCCACCGTCGATTCGAGCAGCGTCATGGCGTTTGCGATCGAGCGAATGTGCACGTTCGTGGTCAAAGCGCCACTCGAAGCACTCGAAAGTCCGATCGCGCAAAGCGACTTGGTACGCGACCGCCTTCTACCCTTCCTGCCAATCGAAAATCCACGCGACGTGACCCGCGTCGAGGTCCGCCCCTGGCACGACACCGGCAGCTTGCTGATCCGAGTCTGGTGCCGCGTGCCGTGACCGGCTGATGGCTCGAGTCGAGCTTGCGATAGCGCGCAGATTCGAGCAACAACGGCGCGTCGTCTTTCGTCGAGTCCTCCTCTTACCTTTCCAAGACCCCAATTCATGCTCGTTCGCTGTTCTGCTTGCTCCGCCAAATTCAACGTCCCCGACGAGAAGGTCGCGGGCAAACGCGCTCGCATGAAGTGCAAGAAGTGCGACGCGGTCATTCTGATCGACGGCACCCAGCTCGCAGCCAGCAGCGACGCCGCATTGCTACCGCCCTCGGAAAGCTTGCCGTCTTCCCCATCTGCGCACGCCGCGCCGTCGACGGCTTCGCACGCGCCCGCGCCCCTCGCCGCGCCCCTCGCCGCGCCCCTCGCCGCTCCCCTCGCCGCTCCGGCACCTGCCCCGCGCGCCGCTCAGCCACCGCCGTCCGATGTCATTTGGGAAGTCGCGGAGCCGTCAGGCACCCGCCACCAGCTGAGCCTTTCGGAGCTGACTCGACGACACACCAAGCAGTCGTTCGAGCCCGGCACTTTGGTGCGCGTGCCTTCGACGACGAACTGGCTCCCACCCTACGACATTCCCGAACTCGCAGGGCTCGAGCTCGAGCCGCGCCCTCCGTCCGCGCGCCCTCCGTCCGCGCGCCCGCAGCTGCTGACTTTCAGCGACGAGACGGTAGCGCTCGGTGTGGCCGAGTCGGACGCGCTGAGTCGCCAGGCGTTCGCGGCTTTGGGTGAAGCCGAGCAACCGAGCAAGCCCGAGCCAAGTCGTCCTGCCCTCGTGTTTGACCCCGCAGCGGCCGACCTCCAGGACGCCACGGGCTTCGAGGACGATGAAGTAGCGACGGTCGTGCGCTCACTCGACCATCTGAAGGAGCTGACGCAGTCGCCCTCCAAGCAACCGACCCTCAAACCCGCGCATAGCCCGCTGCCCGACATGGCGCGGCGTTCGGCGGAGTCGCAGCGTTCGCCGCTTCCGGCCGTTCCAGAAGTGCCCCACTCTGCAGGACAGCCGCCCCGTGCGCCGCCGCTGGTGCCGCAGCAGGCAACCGCCGAGCAGCTCCGCGCCGCTCCCGCCAGGCGTCACAATCCGACCTTGCTTGGCGTACCAGCGCCGGCGATCGCCAGCGCACCTGGTGCTGCGGGGCAGGCGTCCCGGGCGGCTCCGCTACCGTCGCCCATTCATGAGGCGACAGCACTCGCCGAACGCGCCACCGAAGCAGCCCCCGTTCCCGCCATGCTGAGCCCGGAGTGGGTGAACTCGTCGCGCATGCCAGTGCTGTCCACGCCTGGCCTGCCCTCGATCGACGACGAGTCCGTCCAGCCGCCGTCCGCACATCCGCTATCGATCCCCGCGCCTCTGTCGCGCTCGGGGGTCCCGACAGACGCTCCACCGCCACCCACGCTCACGGCGGTGAGTGGAACCATGCTGAGCGCTCCGGGCCTGAGCGCACCCAGTGCCGAAGCGTTCACGTCCAAAGTACCCGAGGCGCGCAGCGGCCTGGGCTGGATCGTGTTCCTGTCGTTCGTCGTGATTTTGGGCGCTGCTTTGACCGGGCTCTATTACTTCCGGCCGGCGATCTTCTTCAAGGGCAAGGCCCGCCTCGAAGAGCTGTTTCACAAGGGCACGATCATCGTCGGCTTGGCTCAGCCCGATGCTGTGCAGCCAGCGGGACCCGCCTTCGACACCCCGAGTGCCGGGGTGGTACTGGAGCGAGCGGCCGGGCGTGCCGTGAGTTGCCAAGAGCCTGCCGGACCGAGCGGCCGAGGTCGCGTCAAAGTGCTGTACCAGCCCACCGGTCGCGCTTCGAGCGCCCTCGTGTCGGAGCCCTTCCACGACACGTCGGTCGGACGCTGCCTGGTCGGATTGTTCATGGCCACCCAAGTACCGCCATTCGGCGGCGATCCAGTGATCGTGTCCAAGACCTTCACCGTACGCTGAGATGCGCCGCGCGCTGAGCCGAGCTCAGAGCGCGCTCGAACGAAATACGATCATCCGTTCGGCCGTCATGTCGCGCATCGATTGATCGATGCCGCCAAGACCGAGCCCCGAACGCCCGCGACCGCCAAACGGCATCCAATCGGTCCGAAATGCCGTGTGATCGTTGATGAGCACAGTCGTGCCGCGCAGACGCCGCGCACAGCTCAGGGCCACGTCGAGATCGCTGGTGAAAAGGGCTGCCTGGAAGCATGCATCGACGGCGTTGGCCCGCTCGATGGCGTCGTCCCACGAGTCGAACGGGTAGACGCACACCACCGGACCGAACACCTCTTCGCGCGACACCCGCGCTTCGCTCGGGGGATTCAGCAGCAGCGTGGGTTCGTAGCTCGTCTGGCCCCATGGCTTTCCACCGCAGAGCAGCTGGGCTCCCGCGGTCACGGCTTCGTCGACCCAAGTCGCGACGCGCGCAAGTTCGTCCGCGTGAATCAAGGGTCCAACCTCGGTGCGTTCATCGAGTGGATCGCCGACGCGCAACGCGCGGACGGCGGGCACCAGTCGGTCGAGTAGTGCTTGGAGTTGGCTTCGCGGCACATAGACGCGTTGCACGGATACGCACACTTGGCCCGCGTGGTAGAATCCACCCTTGACGATGCCTCGGACCGCGGCGTCGAGATCGGCGCTCTCGTGCAAAAGCAGCGGCGCCACTCCTCCGTGTTCGAGCGCACAAGTAACGCCCGGGGCGAGCAGGTTCTTCAGCTTCCAGCCAACTGCCGCCGAACCGATGAACGACAAGAAACCGAGGCGTGGGTCGCTGGCGAACTTCTGCGCCAAATCTGCTGGCAAGAGCGTCATCTCGGCCTGCTCTTGTGGCAGTCCGGCCTCGCGCAGAATGCCCAGCAGCGCGCGACACGAGAGCGGCGTGCTGCTCGCCGGTTTGATGAGTACCGCGCAGCCGGTCGCCACTGCAGGCACCAGCTGGTGTACGGCCAGGTTGAACGGATGGTTGAAGGCGCTGATAGCTCCGACCACGCCCACTGGTTCATGGTGCGTGTGCGCGAAGCGTCCGCTCGAGGCAGGCGTCAAGCCCATCGGCACTTCGTGGCCACGGTCTTGGCGAAGAGCCGCGCAAGCGGCGCGTAGACCATCGGCTGCGCGCACGATCTCGACGCGTGAATCGAGCAGGGGCTTGCCCCCCTCGCTGGCCGCGAGCTGCGCCAAGCTCTCTGTGCGCTGCTCGATGAGCGCGGTGGCCCGCTCCAGGATGGCGTAGCGCTCGAACTTGGGGAGCCAGGCGCGGCGCGTCATGACCGACCCCAGGCGCGCGAGCTTGTTTTCGAGTGCTGGAGCGTCGTCGAGTTCGAGCGTGTCCAGGTGGGCGCCGTCGTAGGGCGAATGAACGCGGAGTTCGGTCATCAGGGGTGAATGTGAATGAGGGTGCCGGGACCCATGGCGTCGCCGGCCGATGCGCCGTGCCATTCGGCCGGTACGTCCGGCGTCACCCAGTCGAAGATGTAGCGCGCATCGACGGGCGATAGATTGACACAACCGTGCGAACGCGGGCGACCGAAGTCGTCGTGCCAGTAGGCGCCGTGAAGGGCATAGCCGTTGTGAAAGTACATGACCCACGGCACGTCGCGCAGCTCGTACTCGCTCTCGGCCACGTCCGAATCCATGGTGGTCGTGACGTGTTTTTGGTAGATGCGAAACGTGCCGGTCGGCGTGCTCAGCGTCTTACCGGGCTCACCCAGTCCATCCTTGCCGCTCGAAATCAGAGTCAAATAGAGCGGCGTCGTGCCCTCGTAGAGAATCAGCGTCTGGCTGAGCAGCGAGATATCGACCCAGCGCACGCCGCGCTTGGCGAACCACGGCAACGCCGAAGGCGCCGAAGCGGTCTTCAAGTCGGCCGAACGAAGCCAGCTGCCATCCTTGGCTTCGACGTAGCGTTCGTCGCGGTAGTTCTTCACCTTGCCGGTGAGTTCAAGCAGCGTGCGGTGGGCCAGCGCGTCACCTTTGCTGGCCGCGCCACCCTGGAATTTCCAGGCGCGCGTGCCTTCTCGGAAGGAAAATGCGAGCGGCAAGTTGCGTCCCTCGAGTTCGACGCCATGAAAGGTGGAACCCGACTCGGCCTTCAACTTGTCGGCGGGCACCAAACGACCGTCGACGGCCACGGCGAAGCGACGCCCCAACGACTCGTCACCCGAAACGAAGCTATCGACCAGCGCAATGCCCGCGTGACGCTTCACGCGCCCGGCGATGACGGCGTAGGGCGGCGCCTGAAAACTGGAGATGTTGGGGATGCGACGCTCGCCTTGGAGCCACCAAGGCACCGCGTCGTCGCCGCGTCCGCCGTAGCGCTCGTTCATGCCAGGTGCAGTGGCGTCCTTGGGCAAGGGGCCCAGCGCTGCGCCACTCGGTCGCAACGGTAGCTGATTGGCGCCTGCCGCCAGCCGATCCCAGCTCTTGCTGAGCTTGTGGTAGCTGCGCAGGTGGCGGTCGAGATGCATCTCGTACTTCTCCTGCTCACTCTTGGTCGGCACCTTGAGGTAGTTGGGCACGACCGAGCGCACGAACGCATAGCGGTAGGGCAGCGGGCGATCGCGATCGGGGCCATCGGGGAAGGCTCGGACGAGCGGGTGATCGAGCTTGAGTGTGGTTTTGTCGTCCTGGCACACGAAACCCAGCGGACGCACGGCGTACCAGCCACCTGCGCAGCCCTCTTTGGACACGGGGTCGTTCGACCGCGACACTGGCGAGCCCAGCCGCAAGTAGCCGATGGGCTGCGCTCCCGCTCCTGGCTTGTCGACAACGGGCGCGATCAGCGCGACTGGAGCCAGTTTCGGGGCGTCTTCGGGCGGTACCGGCACGTGCATCCAACGCGACTGGGCCACACCGAAGGCTGCACTGGCCGAGCGCTCGTGCAGGAGGGCCGGGGCCAAGGTCGCAGTATCGCCCGATGCTGAGCATGCAGAAACGCCGAGCACGCCGAACGTACCCAAAACGATCCGGAAAAGAACGGCTGAACCGCGCCGCGACTTCAGGGGAACGGGGTGCTCGAGGCCCATACCCGACGGGTCGCACGGCGCGAGCGAACTGGCCCACTTATCTGAGAGTTTTCGAGCGTCCCTGGGGTTGCAAGCCCCCTCGCGACGGGGGACAACACTCGCGATGTCGAAGGAATCCCTGACTGTCACAGACAATCGCACTGGCAAGACCTACGAGCTCCCCATCGAGGACGGCACCATCCGCTCCATGGACCTCCGTCAGATCAAAACGGACGCTGAAGACTTCGGCCTCATGGGCTACGACCCAGCCTTCATGAACACGGCCAGCTGTCGCTCGGCGGTCACGTACATCGACGGCGACAAGGGCATCCTGCGCTACCGCGGCTACCCCGTGGACCAGCTGGCCGAGTCCGCGTCGTTCCTCGAGGTCGCATACCTGCTGATCAACGGTGAGCTTCCGCACCCCGGCGAGCTGGCCAAGTGGGAAGACGACATCACCCACCACACCTTCGTCCACGAGAACATTCGCAGTTTCGTCAACGGCTTCCGCTACGACGCGCACCCCATGGGCATGCTGGTGGCCACCGTCGGCGCCCTTTCCACGTTCTACCCGAACGCCAAAGAGGTCCACGACACGGAAAACCGCCGCCTACAGATGATCCGGCTCATCGCCAAAATGCCGACTTTGGCTGCATGGAGCTACCGTCACAGTCAGGGGCGTCCGTTCGTCTACCCCGACAACGGCATGAGCTATTCCGAGAACTTCCTGTCGATGGTGAAGCGCGTGGCAGAGCCTCGCTACAAGGCGCACCCCGACATCGTTCGTGCACTCGACGTGCTCTTCATCTTGCACGCCGATCACGAGCAGAACTGTTCGACCAACGTCATGCGTTCGATCGGCAGCTCGATGGCCGACCCTTATGTCGCCGTGGCTGGCGCTGCTGCGGCTCTCTACGGTCCGCTCCACGGCGGCGCCAACGAGGCCGTGCTGCGCATGCTCAAGCAGATCGGCACCAAGGACAAAGTCGCCGAATTCGTCAAGGCCGTGAAGGACGGCTCGGCTGGACAGCGCCTCATGGGCTTTGGCCACCGCGTCTACAAGAACCACGATCCTCGCTCGCGCGTCATCAAGCACCTGGCGGACCGCGTGTTCAACATCATCGGCAAGCGCAACCCGCTGCTGGACGTAGCGCACGAACTGGAGCGCATTGCTCTGGAGGACGAGTACTTCGTCAGCCGCAAGCTCTACCCCAACGTCGATTTCTACTCGGGCCTCATCTACGAGGCGCTCGAGATCCCGGTCGAGATGTACACCGTGATGTTTGCCATTCCGCGCACCGTCGGTTGGCTGGCGCAGTGGGAAGAAATGCTGCTGGACAAAGAGCAGAAAATCGCCCGTCCGCGTCAGATTTTCACGGGCAACGACGAGCGACCCTTCAAGCCCATGGCGGGCCGCTGAGTCGAGCCGCTGAGTCGAGCTGCTCGGGCTGCCCAGCAGGTCCCACGAGGCCGGAGCGAAAGCTTCGGCCTTTTTCTTATTTCAATCGCGCCACGAGCCCCCTTGGACGGCGACGAACTGCGAGGCCACCTCCGCTGTGACGATGTAGGCCTGAGCTGTCGAGCCGTCGGCGAGCTCGATCTCTTCACGCTGGTACAGGTCCGGCACGTCCTCGAAGGCATCGAGTTCGATGAGCAGCGCGCTGCCCACCACATAGAGCTCGCCGCGCACTCGGCCCCGGCCCGACTGGTCGCGGTAGAGCGCGGGAAAGCCATCGTGGTAGAGGACCAGCGCATGGCCGTCGGCCGTGCTGCCCGGTCCAAGGCACGCGGCCCCTTCGAGCAAGCCGGCGTTCGAGCAACCGCGCTGCAGCGAGCCGTAGACGAATAGTCGCGCCATGAATGGGTTTTCGACCCCCCGGATCGCGCGCACAAGGCCTGAGGCTCCGCACGCTGCAGTTACCGGAAGGAAGTCGCCGCGCCACCACTTCCTTCCCCCTGCCGGTGCCGCTACAGATCGTGCTCGACATGTCTACCGCTCGAGAGAAAATGACCGAGGCCGCCGACAAGATCGCGCGGCATCCCGAAGCCGTCAGTCACATCGGCGCCGTGTACAAGTTCGTGCTGGAAGGGGAAGGCGGAGGCACGTGGATCTTGAACCTGACCGAGCGACCCAGCTTGGTCGAAGGCGATGGAGAGGCCCAGTGCACGGTGCGCCTAGCCGCGAAAGACTACGTCGATCTGATGGAGGGTCGCGCGGCAGCGCCTGCCCTC
>JBBQHO010000030.1:0-27527 GCA_038324055.1 Polyangiales bacterium
GTTCTCGGAAGGTCCAGGGACCTCCACCCCACAGGCCAAGAGCAAGGTCGAGAGCGTCAATACGCTGCTCGCCATGACGCGCAGGTGCGTCTTCCCACTGACAGTACTTTGCTTGTTCGACATCGTTTGATTTCCGTTGGGACCCCGAGTTGGGGCGAGACGGACAATCGATGTTCCGGGCGATCGTCGGTAGTGACCGGAAGGTCACCCTGTGGGTGGGGCAGGCAGGGAGGCCCCATCGGCCAGACGGCCGCGTTTGGCCGACGGGTTGGCCTTCAGCGCGGCCCTAGCGACCAATCTTCGATCTGGAGGCCCGGGATCCTCGGCATGTGCTTGAGGTTTGCTGTCACCAACACATGCCCTTCCGTGGCCGCATGGGCGGCAATCGTGGGCAGAACAGGGCGCTCCTGGTGGCGCTCCGAGTCAACGCTTGCCCCGTCTCCGCCAGTCGTCGAGCCGCGTCATGATCAACTCGGCGCTCAGACCGTGGAGGAGAATGGACGCCAGGACGGTCCAGATCACGACCGACCACAGGGCATGGAGGTCGGCGAAGGCGGCGTGATTGGCCGCGAAGGCCAAATAGTAGAATGAGCCTATGCCGCGCACTCCGAACACGGCGATTGTCCAGCGCTCGCGCGCCTGAGTGTTCGACCCCAGCAAGCCGAGCCAGCCGACGAAGGGGCGAACGAGCAACACGAACAGCAACGCAAAGGCCAGGTGTGGCCACGAGAACGGCAGAAGCAGTCCTCCCACGACGGCGCCTCCCAGCAAGAGCAGCAGCACTGCCATCAGCAACCGCTCGCATTGCTCCGCGAAGAGATTGAGCGTTTCGTGATAGCGGTGCGCGTGTTCCTGTTGTCGGATGACGACGGCCGCCACGAAGACAGCCAAGAAGCCGTAGGTATGGCAAAGCTCGGCGACCCCATAGACCGCAAGCGTGATTGCCAAGGCCGTTAGACCGTCGCTACTTCGAGAGAGCGTGGGCGCTCTCTCACTGCGAAAAATGGCATACATCAGGCCGTAGCCGAGGACGCCGCCCAGGACGGCACCGCCGACGGTTCGCCAAAGCACGTCCCTCAGGACCCACTCCCCCCAATCGACATCCATTCCCGACGCCGCAGCGGCTACGACGGCGAGCCTCACGAAGGGGAACGCCAACGCATCGTTGAGCCCCGCTTCGGAAGTGAGGGCGAAACGCACCTTGTCTTCGTGGCCTTCGCCTGGCCCCGACACCTGCACGTCCGTGGCCAAAACGGGATCGGTGGGCGCCAAGACAGCCCCCAAAAGCAAGGCGGCAGGCAGCGGAAATCCCAGCAAGTAGTGTCCCAGCAGACAACCAATACCGATGGTGAGCGGCATGGAGATGCCGAGCAGGCGCCACGTGAGCCGCCAACGTCGAGCGTCGATGCGTGTGTCGATGCGCAAACCCACGCCTACCAGCGCGACGAGCACCGCCAGCTCGGTGAGCCGTTCGGCCACCTTCGGAAAATGGAGAGGGTTCGCCGAAGGGAGCGGAAGCGGCAGGGCGAACAGCAGCATACCCGCCGCGACATAGGCGATGGGAAAAGTGAGCGGGTGCCGCTTGAAGACGTGCGGCAGCCACGCGGCGCCCAGCAGAGCGAAGCCAATCAGGGCCAAGGCCGATTTGTAAGGGTCCATGAAGCGCGGAGCCGACCCTACCGCGCCGCGGAAGGCGCAGCCGCTTCTCGGGCGACCCCAGGCCCGAGTGATCTGGGTCTCCCCGCTCGCGTCCAAGATGCGCTGCTCCAGACGATGGGTAGAGCACCGCCGCGACTAGCTGGCCCAACCTCATTCGGGACAGGCGCGCCATTGCGGAGCGCTCGCAAGGGTCTATACTGTGCACATGAACAGTAGTGCTGGTGCGCGGTCTTCGGTGAGCGGGCGCGGTCGAAAAGTCAGCAAAAAGGAGGCAAGGCGGGCGTCCATGGCCCTGGTGGTGCCTGCCGTGGCCGAGGAGATGGGGGCCTCCACCCCGGCTAGTCAGCCCGTCCAGTCGCTGTCGGGCGACGCGCCGCCGGAGGAAGGTCCGCCGCTCGTCGCCGCGGCGGTCACTGCAGCGCCGCCAGCTCTGCTGATGGAAGAGGCGCTGCCGATGGAAGAGGCGCTGCCGATGGAAGAGGCAGAAGTGCGCGCCGTTGGTCAGGAAGCGGCAGCCGTCGCGCACGACGTGGCCATCGTCGAACCGATCGCTGGCAGCCAAGTCGAGCCCGTCGCCGAAAGAGGAACAGCCCGTGACCTATTGGCGCCGGGCGCGGACGAAGCCGTCGCGATCGTACCGGTCGAAGCAGTCGAGGCGGAGTTGCCTGCGGGTCCGGTCAATTACGACGAGCCCGGCCTCTTCGAGGTCGAACTCGAACAAGATCTCTATCGTTTCGACGCCGGAAAGCAGGGAACAGCTCTCTGCCTCTCGATTCGCTCTTCGGGTTCGTGGCGTTGGGGGTATCTCGGCGAGTTGCGTTGGGACGGTCGCGACCTCCGGTCGAAGGCGTTGGAGCGCAAACTCCTCCAGCTGCTCTCGGTCGAGCTGCGGCGTTTCTCGCAAGAAAACGCTAGCTAAGTCCGGCTTCGGCGGCCTATCGCTCCCGAGGCCCGCTGAGAATCACTCGTTTGACAGGTATCGCAGGCCTACGCCGCCATCGTGCTCATGGTGGCTCGCCAGGCCACGCGTCTCGCTCTAGCGTTCGTCCCGATGACACGCGACGAGTTCTGGCAGTTGATTGATGCGTCTCGCGACAGCGGGGGCGAGACGTTCGAGACGGCCGAAAATCTGCGGGAAGCGCTGGAGAAGCGGCCACTCGGCGACATCTTGGCCTACATGGTCCAGCAAGAGCAGGTGCTGGAAGAGTCCTATACCTTGGCCCTGTGGGGCGCGGCCTACTTGGCGCACGGCGGCTGCTCTGACGACCAGTTCGAGGCCTTTCGCGGCTGGCTGTTGGCCCAAGGTCGGAAAGTGTTCGAGCGCGTGGTCGCTGATCCCGACGCACTGGTCGACGTCTTTCCCGAAGGCGACAAAGCAGAGAGCGAACAGATGCTCTACGTCGGCGCGTTGGCCCACGAAGCGGCGACCGGCGAGTTCCCCGAAGGTCCTACCTTTCATGCGCCCGATCTGGGTGCACGCTTCGACTTTGACGACGCGACCCAAATGAAGTCGCGCTACCCCCGCCTCTGGGAGCGATTCGAGTTCACGTCGCGCGCCGCGCCGTCTCCGCGCGATGGGGATTGAGTCGTTCAGCACGCGGCGAGCGCTGATCGAGCGGCCTCGACTGTCTTCCGCACGTCGGCGCTCGAGTGAGCGTTCGAGAGAAAAGCCGCTTCGTATTGAGATGGCGGCCAGTAGATGCCCCGTTCGCGTAGGCCGCGATGAAAGCGGCCAAAGCAGGCAGTATCGCTCATTTTGGCTTCGTCCCAGTTGCGCACCGGCCCCGGGTGAAAGAACAGAGTGATCATCGAACCGACGCGTTGCACCGTCCCCACGACACCGGTTTCGCGCAAGGCCTGGACCAGGCCGGTTTCGAGTTCCGCTCCGCGCTCTTCCAGGTTCGCGTAGAGCGCGTCGTCCAGTAGCTCGAGGGTCGTCAACGCCGAGGCGACGCTCAGGGGGTTACCGCTCAAGGTGCCCGCTTGATAGACAGGCCCGAGTGGTGCGATCTTTTCCATGATCGCTCGTCGCCCGCCATACACCGCAAGCGGCAAACCGCCTCCGACGATCTTGCCCAGGCACGTCAGGTCGGGCGTGAGCTGGTAGAGGCCTTGCGCTCCCGAGGGCGACAGGCGGCAGCCGGTCATCACTTCGTCGAAGATACTGATCGCGCCATGCCCACGGCAGCAAGCGATCAAGCCAGCCAAAAAACCGGCCTCGGGTGGTACGCAGCCCATGTTGCCGACGACGGGCTCGACGATGACTGCAGCGATGTCGCCGCCCTGGCGCGCGAAAAGTTCGCGCAAGGCGGGCAGATCGTTGAAGCGCAGGCTGATGGTGTTTTTGGCGATGTCGGCTGGAACTCCAGCCGAATCAGGGGTGCCAAACGTCGCAGCGCCGCTGCCTGCTTTCACCAGCAAGCCATCAGAATGGCCATGGTAGCAGCCGTCGAACTTCACGATCAGCGGGCGGGCAGTGAAGCCACGGGCCACGCGCAGCGCGCTCATCGTGGCTTCGGTGCCGCTCGAGACGCAGCGCAGCATCTCGATGGATGGGTAGCGACGCACCAACAGTTCGGCGAGTTCGACTTCGGCCCAGGTGGGTGCACCAAACGACAGGCCGCGCGTAGCCGCGTCTTGAACGGCAGCGACGACGCGGGGGTGGGCATGCCCAAGAATGGCAGGACCCCACGAACCGACGTAGTCGATGTATTCATGCCCTTCGGTGTCCAGCAACTTCGAACCCGAGGCCGAGGCGATGAATGGGGGATCGCCACCTACGGCTCCGTAGGCACGCACGGGGCTGTTGACGCCACCGACCAAGACTTCTTGAGCTCGTTCCCACATCGACCGCGACATGGGCCTGTGTCTATCAGCTTTGCGGCAAACTCTGAACCGGAGCCGCTGGCCGACGCAACTCCACGCGCCAGGCCGTGAGCATCGCGCTGGCCTCGGGGGGCCAGGCGTACCGGTCGAGTCGGGTCAAAAGGTGCATGGTGTGATCGCCCACTCGACGCTTGTCGGGGAACACATGCATCGCTCGATCGAGGAGGGCCGCGGCCTCTTTCTGTTGGCCCTGCTCGCGCCGGAGCCATGCCTCGGTGAGCAGCTGGTGCTGGTGCGGTTCGGGTTCCTCGACATCGGTGCGCGCGCTCTCTTCGAGCAGGCGTTCGGCTTGGATGAAGTCACGCTTCAGCAAGGCGACCTGAGCGAGCAGCACCTTGGACTCGACGATGCCCCACGGGTCGTCGATGTCTGTGTAGATTCGCGACGACCATTCGGCGTTCAGCGTAGCCATCGCGGGCTCGTCGATGTCGATGGCAATCATGGCCAAGAGCCGTCGGCAGGCGGCTTGACCCCGGGGGGTACGCAGCGACTCGAAGGCAATCAGTGCGTCCTGCGCTCCCACTTCGGCGCTACGCATATTGAGCATGCGGTGCTCGACGTGGGCCAGCGACGCATTGGCTTGCGCCGTACCCAAGCGATAGCCCACACGTTCGAATTCGACACGCGCTTCGAGTGCCAGACGGCGTGAGCGTTCGACCGCGCCCTCGGAGTGCTCAATCCAACTCGAAAGCAGCAGGCATTGCCCGCGTCCGAGGGGCTGGTCGATGGATGCGAAGTGGCGCTCGCCGGCGGCCACGAGAGTGCGTGCACTCTCGAAGTCTCCCAACAAATAGCCAATTTCAGCCAAAACGGCCTCGGTCTGCGCCTGACCCAGTTTGTCGCCTAGCGCGCGAAAAGTCTCGAGCGCGAGCTCCGCGTGTCGCTTACCTTCGATCGAGTTGCCCAACTCGGAACTGATGTGCCCGAGCAAACGGCGCGCATGAGCCAGATTCAGTTCGTCCGCGAGGCCCTCGAAGGCCACGCGAGAACGTTCGGCATACTCGCGTGCCTCCGCCGCTCGTCCGACGTGACGCAGCGCTTCCGCGCGCCAACGGTCTTGCTGGGCGCGCGTATGGCCGCGCAGCTTGCCGCGCAACAGATCGAGATCGCTCAGCGTCGAGAGCGGCTCCCGCGCGCCGTTCCACGAATGTTGCAAGAACTCGAACAGAAGATGCGCAGCATCTTCGGGCGCGCCAGCGTGGATCAGGTTCATGACCCGCTGACGCACGACGCGACGCGTCGCGGCCAGCGGGTGGCGCCGTAGGGCTTCGGCGGCCGCCCTGTAGATGCGGGTGCGATCGGGAAGCTCGGCGAGCTGCGCGGAGAGGTGCTCTTGCAGTAGTGCGTGGGGCCAGCTGTAGCGACCAGGGCCACGAGGAATGAGAATTTCGGCCTTTTGCAGGGCGCGGATGCAGTCGTCGGCTGGGAGCCCCAGGTCGGTCAGCAGCGGCCGGAGCACCTCGCGCCGCAGATCGCTCGAGATGGCTGCGGTCGCGTAGGCGGCCAGCTGGTATTCCTTGGGAACGGCGTCGAGCCGGCTGTCCCACAGCTCGGCCGTCGTCTTGGGGCGGACGGTCAGAACCTCCGGTGGGACGCGATACACGCCCCCCTGGAGCGCCATGTTGCCTTCGAGCGCCCAAGCGTGCAGTTGCTGCAAGGCAAACAACGGATTGCCGCGGCTCCGTCGAGTCGCTTCCTCGACAGCGTCGTCCTCGAGCGGCAACGACTTGCGGAGCAGCTCGCGTGTCGTGTCTGGTTCGAGCGGCGTGACATCGATAGCGACGCCGTCCATCTTTTCGCGGAGCAGCCGCAGTCGCTCGGACGCCGGCGTACCCAAGTGGACGTCTTCGGCGCGCACCGTGGCAACGATCACGTAGGCGCGGTCGACATCCTCGGCGTGCATGCGTTGGAAACCTTCGAAGGTCGACTCCGAGGCGTTGTGCAGATCGTCGAGCCAGATCAGCATTTTCTTGCCGTCGCCGATGCGGCGCACGACGTGACGCGAAACAGTGCGCCGGGTCGCCAAGGTGTCGAGAGCGAAGCGCACGCCACTCGGCCCGAGCGGCACGTCGGCGCCCGGACCTGACGGACGTAGCCATTCAGCTGCGCCCGCCACCCAAGTACGTCCGTTCTTGTCGCTCTTCTTGATGCGCCACCGCTGGAGCAGCGAACGCTCCATCGTATTGCGATCGGCGCGCTCGAAGTTGTAGTAGCGCGTCACTGCCCCGACGACGCCGTCCAGCGGGCCGCGCACGGGCCGGTAGCGCGCGTGAAGCGGAATCATCGATCCCTCTTCGTGCACGGCCTGACAGAGCCACTCGGCGATGCGGCTCTTGCCCGCGCCCGCGGGGCCCACGAGGATCACGAGGCGATGGCTCGGGCCAATCCCGTCGATCACCTCGTCGCAGATCTCCCGCAGTGTTTGGCGCACGTCCTGCCGACCGACGAGCGGACTCTGCCGAATGTTGAGTAGTCCAGTGGTGCGCTCGGTGTCCGCATCGAGGCTGGGGTTGCGGCCCGCGTAACCGTGCCCTTTGGGCAGCGCACGGACGGCCGAAGGCCGAATGCGTGGCAGCACGTAGTCGGGCGGCTTCACGCTGACCGGGCGAAACTTGTTCCAGTCGCGCCGCGCCTCGGCTGCGAATTCCCAGCGATCCCACGGCTTTTTCTGCAGAAGTCTTTCGACGAAAGCAGTGACGCCGTCGGGCAGGTCGCACACAGGTACCAGCCGCGGAACCTCGGCGTACGCGTGTTGGCGCAAGAGTTCTTTCGATGTTCCTCCAAAAGGAGGGCCACGACCGATCAAACGGTACAAAATGCAGCCCAGCGAATACAAATCTGTCGCGCCGCACACGTGGTGTTGCTCGTGCTGGATTTGTTCGGGCGCCATGTAGCCGGGCGTTCCTGCTCCAGCGTGCGGCTTGAACTCCAGCGACTTCTCACCATCGAGTCGCTCGTCGTGCGTGTCCGCCTTGAGCCAAGCCAGGCCGAAGTCGAGCATGTGGACGAGCGGCGGTTCGCCCAAGACCTCTTGCACCAAAACGTTGGAAGGCTTGAGGTCGCCGTGGATGATGCCGCGAGCATGAGCGTGCGCTAGCGCGCCCAAGATCTGGTCGACTACGTGCCAGATGATCGGCCAATTCACGCCCGCGTGGGAGAGATCGTGCAAGCTGGTACCAGCTGCCAAATCCATCGCCAAGTAAGGCGAGCCATCGCGCAACCGCCCAAAATCACGTGCGCGCACGATGCTGGGGTGATCCAGGGCAGCCAGCGCTCGCGCCTCCTTGTAAAACCACATCACGTACTCTTCGGCGTGGTCCGTGTCCGGGACGACCACGCGCTTGAGTGCGACGGACTCGTGCACGCTGAGATCGGTGCAGCGGTAGACAATGCCCATGCCGCCTTCGCCCAGGATGGCGTCGACGCGGTAGCGATCGGCGATGACGTCGCCTTCGAGCGCTTGTGACCCGACATGGCTCAGCGCCGTGACCGAGCCGGGGGGTGCCACAACCGCAGCGGCGCTCGGAATGCTCGGTGGGACGCTGGGCGGAGGATGCTCGGCGCCCGTCTGCACGGCTTTCTCTTTTGCCTTGGACGGCTCCGCCTGCTGGAGCGCCGAGCCGGCATCGAAAGTGGCACCAACGTCGGTATCCGGGGCTTCGGAATCGAGTGGGGGCGGCTCGGGTGTGCTGTCGCTTTGGATGTACGTGTAGACCGGCGGCGCGATCGCAGCCGGACTCGAAGAGGCGCGCAGCATGCTCGAGATGGCGGCCCGGCTCGAGCGGGGAACGGGCGGCAACGACTCCACGGAATCGGGTAGGTCGGGGGGACTGGAGTCGAGTTCGCCCAGCTCGGGGGGTGCGGACGATTCCCGATCACCCTCGAGCAGTCGCGCTGACGGTGGAATCGACGAAGGGGGCGGGGGTCCCGAAGGCGCGCCGGTGGGCAGGGCCACGTCGGCACCCGGACCGCTGCTCTCTGGACGTCCGTTCAAGCTGCCGCGCGAAGCGCGCGCGACCAAGCCGGGGGGCAGCGGTGCCTCCGCGTTTTCGGCTTCTGTCGAACCGGAGCTGCTCTGGTCCGGTCGCTTGGCTTTCCCCATCGTTGTCTTCCCGGAGGTCTCTCGGTCGGGCATCAGGATACCCGGACCGGAGCATATCGGGCCCTGGCGGGACCTCCAACTCTCTCCGGCCACTCTGCATTCCCCGCCCGCGCTGAGGGCTTGTTTCCGTCGGTGAAGGCAATTGATGCCCTCATGAATTCTTTTCGTGGCGCTCTAGGCCTCGATCGCAGTCCCAGGCTGTACTATTGCCCTCGCCGCGCCTCCCCACGGTCTTCTTTTCGCTGAAGCTTCTCCGATGTTTTCCAAGAAAAATACCCTCGCCCAAGTCGATCCCGAACTGTCAGCCAGCATCGCGGCCGAAAACAAGCGTCAGGAGGATCACATCGAGCTCATCGCGTCCGAGAACTACGTAAGCGCAGCCGTAATGGAAGCGCAGGGGTCGCAGCTCACCAACAAGTACGCCGAGGGCTATCCGGGCAAGCGTTACTACGGTGGTTGCGAGCACGTCGACGTCGTCGAGCAAATCGCCATCGACCGGCTCAAGAAGCTGTACGGCGCGGAAGCCGCGAACGTGCAGCCCAACTCAGGCTCGCAGGCCAATCAGGCCGTCCTCATGGCCTTCGCCAAGCCTGGCGACACTCTCATGGGTATGAGCCTCGCCGAGGGCGGGCACCTGACCCACGGCATGCCGCTCAACATGTCCGGCAAATGGTTCAACGTGGTCGCCTACGGCCTCGATGCCAAAGAAGAGATCGACTACGAGGCGATCGAGCGCCTAGCTCTCGAGCACAAGCCGCGCATTCTGATCGCGGGCGCTTCAGCCTATTCGCTTCGCATCGATTTCGAGCGTTTCTCGCGCATCGCGAAGGAGGTCGGAGCCATTCTGTGGGTCGATATGGCCCACTACGCGGGCCTGATCGCAGCAGGGCTCTATCCGAACCCGGTGCCGTACGCCGACGTCGTCACTTCGACCACGCACAAGACGCTCCGTGGCCCGCGCGGCGGCGTAATCTTGATGAAGGCCGAGCACGAGAAGGCCCTAAACTCGGCCATTTTCCCTGGTCTCCAAGGGGGACCGCTCATGCACGTCATCGCGGGCAAGGCAGTCGCGTTTCTCGAAGCTGCTACGCCCGAGTTTCGTGCTTACCAGGCGCAAGTCATCGAGAACGCTGCCGCCATGGCGCGCGTGCTGTCCGAGCAGCGCGGCCTGCGCATCGTTTCCGGCCGTACCGAAAGCCACGTTTTTCTCGTCGATCTGCGACCCAAGAACATCACGGGCAAGGCAGCCGAGGCCGCGCTCGGTTTGGCGCACATCACCGTCAACAAGAACGCCATCCCCAAGGATCCGGAGAAGCCCTTTGTCACCTCGGGCATTCGCATCGGCAGCCCGGCGATGACGACCCGCGGTTTCGGTGTGATCGAGGCCGAGCGCATCGCTCACTTGATTGCCGACGTACTCGAAGCTCCGAGCGACGAGGCCGTGCTGTCTCGCGTGCGTGAGGACGTGTCCGCGCTCTGCCAGAAATTCCCGGTTTACGGGGTGTGAACACTGAGGCTCGTTCGTCTTCAGGGACGCGCAGCCGAGTCCGTGAAGGCCTGCGTGGCACCGTCATTGAATGACCATTTCCACGTCGGCTGAAACTCCTCGTTCTGCATGGGCGGCCAAATGCCGATCGCGATCTCGCGCTCGGGCGAGACGTCGATGGGTTCGACGAATGGAAAGTAGACCTGTTGCCAGTGGGTCTCCGGATCGTGGGGTCCCGTGCCGATGAAAAAGTCGGCTACCAGCTCCATGCTGAACCAAGCGACGATGCCGTACACGGTGGCCTCACGCTCGACCCGACCGCGACCCTCGAGATGCTCCGGCACCTTGTCGAGCGTCTTCATGTCGAGGGTGCCCAGCTCGAAGACGGCCTCCAAGAGCTGGTCCGGCTGGAGCGCGACCAGGTGGCACTGCTCCAGTGGCGTGAGCGCAATCGCGCTGAAGTCGATGCCGTAGGGCCCGTTCACCAGGAACGACAAGTCTTCGTGGAACTGCTCGTCCGTCACCAAACCGGCGTGTGCGCTGACTTTTTGGGGGACCATGACGCCGTGCGGCGCGAGCCACCGATCGCGCACCTCGAGCAACGGCCCCAGCATCGCCTCGTAGAACAGAAAGTGCCCCATCCATTCGGAAACGAGCACGTCGGCGCGCCCGTCGGTGCTGAAGGTCCGGTGGTCGGCTTGATGAAAGCGGATCTCCGGATGCCCGCTATCCTGGGCGATCCGCCGTGCCTTTTCGACGAAAGACGTTCGCTCGACGGCGTCGACGACGGCGGCTCCGTGACGCGCGGCGAAGATGGAAAGCACGCCCGTACCCGCTCCAAAGTCGATCACACGTGCGCCGGGCCGAACTGCGCGTCGCAGCGCTTCGTCGTAGGCGGTCGTTCGCACGACATCCTGCAACATGGCTTTGTGAGCAGTCGCGTCGAGATAGGAACCTAGGAACGGATCGCGTTCCGGTTCATGCCTCATTTGCAGGGGCTCTTCATGGCTGGGCTCAGCGCGTGAGAGCGACTGCCGCCGCAGGCTCGAGGACGCGAAAGGTGAACGACTCGGTGATGTAGAGCTCGACGCTCTCTCGATCGTGGAAGGCATAGCCGACCGATAGATCTTGACCGACCGTGAGTTCGAAGTCGCCGCCACGCGTCGACAACAACACTGCGCCGCTGAGCGAAGGCGCCCACACCAGGGGTCCGTCAATCTGCGAATCCACGCGCTTCTTCAGAGGATAGCCTTCTTGACTGCCCGAGGTAATTTCGTCGAACGCGTTGGCGCCGAGTGCCAGCGCGTAAGGTCCAGCTACGCCGGCGTCCTTCAAGATCTCCTTGGCTGCACCGATCGCGCGCGGCCAATCCTCGCTGGCCGTGACGGTGACTGGTTGATGGGGGCTCGACTCGATGATCCCGCGGATCTTGCCGGCGGCGTAGCCGTGGAAGATGGCGCTGTCTTCGGCGCGGGCGATCCGCTCGGCCGCTTGAACCACGGCACTCAGGTCCGGAGCGGTGGCGCCACGCGCCACGGAGTCGAGTTCCATCTGGTTGAGCACGATCGGCGTGCGCAGCTCGATCATCGGCTGCACTTCGCGCAAGCCAGTCTTCACGTCGGGGACGATCTGGTCACCAAGCAAGAGCAGTTTGCCCGTATTCACGGCTGCGAACTTCCAGCCGAAGGGTCCGCTGAAATCGACCAGCTTGCGGCCGGCCAGGTTGAGCGTGAGCACGCGTCGAGCTTCTTCGTCGACGGCGGCCCAGGCTTCGGGGAGGAGAGGCGCGAGACTTCGTTTCAAGAGATCCACTTTCATTGTCCTTTGAGACTGCCGATTCCAAGGGAGTCCGGGCTCGAGGTCGCCGAAACCGCCGAGGTCTCCGCCGCGCCCTCGCCTTTGGTCCCCTTTTCCACCTGGGTGATGGGGCCCGAACTCTTCAAATAGATGTCCACGTTCTCCGCGAACTTGGGGCTGTTCCGACGAATCCACTCCAGATTCATCATGGCGTGCTCGATCTCTTCGTTCTTGTTGTGAGTGAGCACTTCGCGCAGCTCTGTGTCACTGCACGCCTCGGCGCGCTGCTGGTACCAGTCGACTGCCTCCAGCTCTTCCATCAACGAAACGATGGCGCGGTGCATGTCCTTGGTAGCGCTGGAAAGCACCGCGGGATCTTCATGGAGGCTGTCGCTGCTCATGGGCTGGACCGTACCACCAATCAGTCGCGGAGCGATGGGGCGTTCCTGCACCGCGCCCCACATTTCAGCAAGGCATGACTCGTGTGTAAACTGCGCGGGCCGTGAACGTGCTGGTCTTGATCGGGTTCTTCGCCCTGCAAATCGGCATCGGCCTGTGGGCGTCCCGCCGCGTGCACTCGGAGCAGGACTACTTCGTGGCGGGCAAGAGCCTTGGCGCGCCGCTCCTGACCATGTCGCTCTTTGCCACATGGTTCGGCGCCGAGAGCTGCGTGGGCGCGTCTGGGGTCGTCTACGATCACGGGCTCGCGGGTGGTCGCTTCGAGCCGTTCGGTTACGCCCTCTGCCTGCTCTTGGCGGGTCTCCTGCTCGCGCGTCCACTGTCGCAGGGCGACTTCACCACGCTGGGCGATCTGTTTCGACAGCGAGCAGGCCCCGCCGTCGAACGCGCCGCCATCCTCTTGCTCGTCCCTTCCTCGTTGCTCTGGGGCGCAGCCCAGGTGCGCGCGCTTGGCCTGATCGTCGCGCATGTGGGCGGCTTTCCCCTAGAAGCCACAATCGCGTTCTCCGGCCTGGGCGTCATCGCCTACTCGTTCCTCGGAGGCATGTGGGGGGACGTCATGACCGACCTGATCCAAGGCACGATCCTCACTTTGGGCCTGGTCGGACTGCTCGGCGCGGTCTTGTGGAGTCAGCCCTGGAGCGCTCTTTCACCTGCGCTGGTGCCCGACCGGTTCGAGCTGTGGCCGACCGGCGAAGGCGCGTGGATCCAGCTCGACCGCTTGTCGATTCCCATCCTTGGCTCACTCGTCACCCAAGAATTGGCCGCGCGGCTCTTGGGAGCCAAGAGCCCCAGCGTCGCACGGAAGAGCTCTTTCTGGGCCGCAGGCCTCTATTTTGTCGTCGGTTCGATTCCGGTCTTCCTGGGTCTCGTCGGCCCTGCACTGGTGCCGAACCTCGGCGAGTCCGAGCGTTTGCTGCCAGAGCTGGCAGCGCGTTTTCTCACCCCGCTCGGTGGCGTGCTGTTTTCCTGCTCGCTCCTGGCGGCGATTCTGTCCACCGTCGACAGCGTGCTGCTCTCGAACTCGGCGCTCCTGTCTCACAACTTGCTCACGCCACTGTTCCGCATCCAGACAGGAGCTGGCAAGCTGTGGCTCGGTCGCATCGTGCTCGTGCTGTCGGGACTGTTCGCGCTCGCCGTCGCCGTAGGTGCAAGCGGCGTCTACGCATTGGTTGAATCGGCATCGGCTATCGGCACTGCGGGGGTGCTCGTCGTTACACTCGCCGCATCCAAAAGGACGCGCGTCGACTCGCGCGCCGCACTCTGGACGTTGGCCGTCGGCCTCTTCACGACCCCAGCGCTCCGCTTCATCGACTTTCCCGCGCCGTTCCTGGCGAGTGTGGCGCTGTCCGCGCTGACGCTGTTCGTCGGTCTCCGCTTCGCGCCCGCTGCGCCAAAGCGCTCGGATCCGTCGCCGGCCTGAGGACCAGCCGCGTTCAGGTGACGGCCACGAGCCACGGTATCGCAAGGGCGCCGTCCAGAATGAGGGCGTGCGTAGTGCGCGAGACGCGCGCGGGGAGGAGCCATGCGGCCGCCAATAGGCAAAGCGCGCAAGTGGCCGCTCCGACGTAGAAGCGTGTGGGCTCGTCCGGTCGCAGGGCGCACCCCAAGCTGTGCAGAAGCGCGACCAGGAGGCAGCCCGTGGCCAGGTTGCGCGTGAAGGCCACACCGCGGACGGAGGGAGCGGTGGCGATTCCAGCGGCTTTGTCGGCGCGCGCGTCGCGGATGTCGAACAGGAGTGCGTTGGCGGCACACAGCTCCAACAGAACGAGTCCGACGGAAATGCCCGTGCCGATGGGGTAGGGGCACGGGCGCCCATGAGCGCTCGTCGAGAGCCACGGCACCGCGACCGCGGCAACCGCCACCGAACCGCCGATGAGCAGCGGCTTGAAACCGGGCAGGTTCTCGAGCCGTACTTGGCGGCCGCCGAGTCGAAAAGGAACGAAGTAGAGCGAAATGAAGGTGAGGCCGCCTGCCACGAGCCAACGCAACTCGGGGCGCGCCACGATCAACAGGAGCGTGATGCTCGAAGCGGACAGCACCGACAACCGTAGCGGCCACGCTCCCAATCCCGGTTCGCGATCAACGACATGATCGAGGCTATATACGCCCAGGCCGCTGAAGAAGACGAGCGCAACCGCCTGAGGGGCGGGGCTCAGTCCCAGGGCGTGCGCGACTGCGGCACTGAGTGCGGTGATCATGCACGCGACCCAGAAGCGCAGCGCGACGAAGAGTTCGATGGCGCGCCCCAAAGCGTTCAAGTCTGGGCCTCGCGGCGAAAGCCGAGCGCTTCGTAAAGAGGCAGGCCGAAGGCTCGCACCGAGTGGCACGCCACGAACTGGAGCGGCAGATCCGTCCGAGCGATACATGCTGGGTAGTCGTAGAGTTCGTGCCAAGGGTTCTTGGCCACGAGCCCGAACAGGGCGAGCGGCGGTAAATAGTGGAGTTGCTGCAAGATGTTCAGCAGCGCATTCGTCCTGGGAGCGGCGAAGTCGGCCAGCCACAAGTGCCCGCCCGGCGCGAGCAGTTGTACGAGTCCGGAGAGCACGTCAGGCAGTTCGTCCGCGCGAAAGACGTTGAGGAAGAAGTGTGCGGCTACGGCGTCGAAGCGCTCGCCGCCGTCACTCTGCACGTGGCGTTCGAGGGTGCTGCAGACGAAGCGAGACGGGAGGTTCGCGGTCGCGAACGCGCTTTCTGCGCGCGCGAGCATCGCAGGGGACGAGTCGAGCAACGTGACGTGTGCGCCACGGCGAGCGGCTTCGAGCGCTTCGCCGCCACTGCCAGCGCCGGCGTAGAGGATGTTGCAACCGGGCACGAGACGATCGATGTGCCACGCCTTGGCCCGGCCAATGGCGCCGCCCGAGTAGAGTCGGCCCAGCCCATCGTAGACCGAGGCCCAGGGGCCATAGTCCGAGCGCGCGCGTCGCATCGGGCCGAGCAGAACTCGCTCGGGGCAGCGCGCACAAGCACGACGCGGCTTTCTCGCACAAACCCGCTAAATTTAGGGACTGGGGCAGGCGTCGCTTGTGAGGAGCGGGCTTTTTCACCAGGCTTCTCCGACATGGCTTCGAAGCTCGATCCTGCTCCGGCCCCCAGCGCTTTTCGCGCAGTGCCCCGAACCGGCGTGATCTACGTCACCGCGGAGGCCGAAGCGGCAGGCTATCGTCCGGGCGACGCCGAGTGGTGTAATTTGGGTCAGGGTCAGCCGGAGACGGGCCCGCTGCCCGGCGCTCCCGAGCGGCTCGGCACCGTTTCGTTCACGACCGACGAACTCGAGTACGCGCCCGTCGCGGGTCTGTGGGAAGTGCGCGAGGCGGTGGCCTCGATGTACAATGGCCTTTTTCGCAAGGGTCTTCCCAGTCAATACTCGGCCGAGAACGTGGCCATCTCGGGTGGTGGACGCGTGTCGATCATGCGCGCCTGTGCGGCCATTGGCTCGATCAACTTGGGCCACTTCTTGCCGGACTACACCGCCTACGAGGAGCTGCTCGACGTCTTTCGGCGTTTCACTCCGATTCCCATCTTGCTCGATCCAGAGCGCGGCTACGATTTTTCGATCAGCGAGCTGCGTCGCGAGATTTTGGGTCGCGGTCTCGGCGCGCTGCTCCTCTCCAACCCTTGTAATCCAACCGGAAAAGCCGTTGTCGGTAGCGAGCTGCAGGCCTGGGTGGCTACGGCACGCGAACTCGACTGCACGCTGCTCATGGACGAGTTCTACGCCCACTACATCTGGAGCGAGGGTCCCGCGCTGGTGAGTGCCGCCGAGTACGTCGAGGACGTCGACAAGGATCCGATCGTGGTGTTCGACGGCTTGACCAAGAACTGGCGCTACCCGGGCTTCCGTATGAGCTGGACCGTGGGACCCAAGAAGGTGATCGAGGCAGTTGCCAGCGCCGGTTCTTTCCTCGATGGCGGTGGATCGCGTCCGATGCAGTTGGCCGCGCGCAGCTTGCTGACCGTCGACCACGCCGAGCGCGAGGCCCGGGCGCTCCGCAATACTTTCGGCAAGAAGCGCGCGAAGATGCTGGACGGACTCCGCGCTATCGGCGTGCGCTTCGAGCGCGAGCCCGGGGGTACGTTCTACGCTTGGGGCAACTTGTCCGGTTTGCCGGAAGGTCTCCGCACCGGTCACGAGCTGTTCCGCGCTGCTTTGACCAAGAAGGTCATCGTCGTGCCTGGGCAGTTCTTCGACATCGACCCCGGTCAGCGGCGCTTCGGGCGCACCTCGCGCTTCGTCAACTACGCGCGCTTTTCGTTCGGTCCCGAAGAAGGCGTCATTGACCTTGCCCTCGAGCGTTTGACCGCCTTGGTCGCGGAGCACAGCTGAAAAGTGATGACCGATCTCAGCGCACCCGCTCCAACGCTTGCTACTCTGTTGGTCTCTTGCGCCGATCGCAGGGGATTGGTCGCCGCGCTCGCTCAAGTGCTGGCCGGGCATGGGGCCAACATCGTCGATTCGGATCAACACACCGATCGCCAAGCCGGCCAGTTCTTTCAGCGCATCGTCTTCGACACCAAGGAAGCGACAACCGATCGCCACACGCTCGAGCAAGCCATCGCCGAAGTTTCTGTGCGTTTCTCGATGAACACGCGCCTTTCGTTCGTCGCCACGCCACAGGGGGAACTCGCCAGGAGGCGCGTCGCCATCTTTGTCTCGAAATACGACCACTGCCTCTACGATTTGCTGCTCCGCCATCGGGCTGGCGAGTTGAACGGCGAGCTGTGCCTGGTCGTCGGCAACCACCCCGATCTGGCGCCGATCGCTGAGCACTTTGGCATTCCTTTCCACGTCTTCCCAAGTGACGTCGGCGACAAGGTCTCGCGCGAAGCGGCCCAGCTCGAGCTCTTGGCGAACGAGCGCATCGATTTGGTCGTGCTCGCCCGCTACATGCAGATTCTGAGCGAGAACTTCGTCCAGCAATTTCCGCAGCGCATCATCAACATCCACCACTCGTTTCTGCCGGCGTTCGTTGGCGGCAAGCCCTACCACCAGGCGCACGAGCGTGGCGTGAAGTTGATCGGCGCCACGGCGCACTACGCCACGCCGGTACTCGACGAAGGGCCCATCATCGAACAGGACGTCGTGCGCGTCAGCCACCGCGACTCGGTCGAAGACTTGATCCGCAAGGGCCGCGACCTCGAAAAGTGGGTGCTGGGGCGTGCCGTGCGGCACCACCTCGAGGATCGTGTGCTCTGCTACGGCAACAAGACCGTGGTCTTCGCCTGATTCAGGGCTTGGGTGAGGCTCTGCGCAACGCCGTATCGACGGCCGTCGGCGAGAATCCGACCAGGAGCGTACCGGCCACGTCCAGCACTGGAATGCTGGCGCCACCGAGCCCAGCGGCCTTCAGCTTTTGGCGCATCTCGGCCTGGGCCTCGGGATCCTCTTCGATGTTTTTCTTGGTGACCTGGACGCCATGCTGCTTGAGGTAGTCCTCGGCCATGTGGCACGGCTTGCACCAATCGGCGCCATAGACGATCGCTTGGAGACCAGTCGCGGCCACGGCCTGTGCATCTGGGGGCTTCGGCTTCTGCGCGTCGACGCGAGCTCTGCGCAGCTCGATTCCGCGACTCTCCCAGTCCTTGCGATTGAGGCTCTTGGTCGCGTAGCTGCCGTCTGATCGCTTGTGGTTGAGGTCGGCGACCCAGACCATTTCGGGCGACGATGGCGATTGCTTGTCGAAGATGACCCGCACGACGTCGCGGCGCCCGACAGGCACGTCGCCCACCTTGCTCGTCGTCTGAAAGTCACCGTCTTCTCGCACCCAGACCAGGAGAGTCCCAGGCGTGTCGTCGCGAAACGGCGGAGCCGTCAACCTGACTTCGGCATCCGCATCTTGCGTCTCGGTCACAGGGCTTTCGTCGGCCACTTTGCAGCCGAACGGCAGAGCGGCGAACCCGCAACAGACCACCAGGCCGAGACCCGCAGCGAGCGAACGGACCCAGCGACGCAGCAGGGAGCTCAATGTTCCGAGGCTTCGCGCTTGGGCTGCTTGCCCGTGAGGCGAAGGGCCAGGCTGCGGATCGACTCGAACACGCCGATCAAGACGTAGAACGAAAGGAGCCAAAACAGGACGAACTGTGGGGCCGTCTGCTGCCAGATGATGGCGCTCGAACCAATGACGAACACCACGAACGAGATACTGGCGATGTTGAGACCCAGATCTTTGAAGGATCGGAACTTGACGTTCGACACCATCAGCAGCGCGATACCGATCGTCATGACGAGCAGCGTGATGGTGTAGCGCGGATCGCTCAGCCGATTTTCCCATGCGTGGTTGGCCACGACCAATGAAATGAGCACGCCGGAGGCCGGCGGCGACGGCAGACCGACGATGTATTTGCCTGGCTTGGTCGGCGCGCCCGTGTCGCTCGAGCTGAGCACGTTGAAACGCGCCAGGCGGATTGCGGCGCAAGAAACGAATACGAATGAAGCCAGGAGACCCAGGCTGGGGAGCCGGTGTCCTACCCACTGGTAGACAAGGAGGGCCGGAGCGACGCCGAAGGAAACGATGTCCGCGAGCGAATCCATCTGCAAGCCGAACGCGCTCTGCGTCTTGGTCAGGCGGGCGACTCTTCCGTCCATCAGGTCGAAGAACATCGAGAAGATGAGCAGGACGGCCGCACCGTAGAATTCGTTCGGGCCCGCACCCGGCGAAGCCATGAGCCGGATGGCGTTGAAGCCGCAGAACACCGCGGCCAGGGTGATGGCATTGGGCAGGACGAACAGAGTCTTGCGTAAGTCGAGCTTGCGGGGCCGCTTGCGCCCGCGTTGGGCCCGGGCAGCCAGGAATGGTCGTCGCAGAACGAAACCGCGAGACGCCCGCGGTGGCTCGGACTGTCCTGGACGTCCGGTCACTTCCTGACCTTCGTTTTGCACCGCGCGAAACTAGACGTCGCATTCGGCATCGTCAATTTTGGCCCCAGACGCTCGCTCCTCGTAGGATCGGAGCGCATGACCGCTGACTCGCCCCGACGCCACTGGACGCTCCGCACGCGGGCTGGGCGGGGCCCAGGTGCCCCGTCGCGACTGCTTGTAGTCATCTATGCTATTGTAATTATTGGAGTTTGTTCCGCGTGCACACCAGCGGCGGTCCCGCAGGCGCCTGAGGCGGCGTCTGGCGAGGAACTCAAGCGGCTCCGGGCCGACAACGCAGCGCTGCAGCAACGTCTCGACGACGTCGAGGCCGAACGTGACCGCTTGAGGGAGAAGGCGGAGGTTGCGGCCCCGACCGCGGCCGAAGCCCCGCTCGCGTCAGAGCCCAATTCCGCCCCAGAGCGGCCCGTGGCCAATCCCGGCCTGCCCATCGTCAAGCTCGCTCCTAGCCTGAAGTCTTCCGGCTCCGAAGGCGTCGAAGTCGAAGGAGAGGCGCCCAGGCCCGTGCTTCGAGCCTATGGTGAAGACGCGGGCACGGTCACCACTGGAGGCTTCGACGACCAGCCGCCGGCACGGAAGAAGTCGTCGGTACGTCCGAGTGCCCATCTCTAGTCCTGCGAATCCGCCATGAAGCCAGAAGCATTTTCTCACGTGTCCGTCCTTTCGCTCTTACGCTGGCTGCGTCGGCCCTCGTTCGTCAGTTGGCTCGCGGTCAGCTTGGTTCCCGCGCTCGCGTGGGCTCAGAGCACCAACGACGACAACGCAGCTCCGCCGCGGCAGACGACCACCTTGGGCGGTGGCGACGGTACAGCGGCAGCGCCCGGCAACGCCGTGACCGGCTCCCCAGGCTCGAGTCGGGACATGAACTCCTATTTGCCGTCGAGTTCGCAGCCGCGCATGGACGGCAAGGCCGACGGATTCGACCTGAACAGCAGCAACTCGGGCTCAATGGTGCTGCGCGGTGGTGAGGGCGTCGACTCGACCTACGCCGGTGAGGGACAAGTCACGGCCAAGCCGCGTGGCCCAGTGCCCGAATTCCACATGGTGAAGAAGGGCGACACGCTCTGGGACATCTCGAGCACTTATTTCCAAAACCCTTGGGATTGGCCGCGCGTGTGGAGCATGAACCCCCAGGTCGAGAACCCGCATTGGATCTACCCGGGCGATCAGCTGCGCACGGGCGTTGCCGCTGGCACGACGGGTCCGTCGCGCTCAGAAGACAACTCGGCGGGTCGCGGCGGCTTCGTGGGTCGGCAACGCACGGTCCCTGCGGGAACCATCTTTCTGCGTGATCAAGGCTACATCGGCGATCCAGACCGCGACGTCTGGGGCGAGCTGGTCGGCGCCAAAGAAGAGAAGATGATGCTGACCGACCAAGATACGGTCTACCTGCTCATGAAAGACGGGGTCGATCTGCGTTTGGGTCAGAGGCTCACCATCTTTCGCGAAGTGCGCTCGCCGCAAGGCGTCGAGGGGGCACGCAAGCCCCCTGGCGAGTTGGTCAAAGTGTACGGCACCGTCCGCATCGACGGCTGGGACCCCGATTCGCGCATTGCCAAAGGGCAGCTGATCGAATCGCTCGACGTCGTCGAGCGCGGTTCCAAGGTCGGACCCGTAGGACGTCGCTTCGATGTCGTTCCTCCAAAAAAGGGTACCGTGGATGTCGAAGCTCGCGTGCTCACGGCCATCTATCCCAACATCTACTACGGCCAGTACCAGGTCGTGTTCATCGACAAGGGCAGCGAAGACGGGTTGGTTCCGGGCAACCGTTTGCGCGTCTTGCGGCGCGGAGACACCTGGAGACGCGAACTCAAGACAGCGTCCACCCACGCGCGCCTACGCGTGCCGCTCGACTCCGCCGACACGGCTCCGGCCGAGAGCACGCCGCTCCGGGGCAACGACGACAAGTTCCCGGACGAAATCGTCGGTGAAGTGATGGTGCTGCGCAGCGAGCAATACAGCGCCGTTTGCCTGGTTACCGAATCGAGCCGCCCGCTCGAAGTGGGCGAGCGTCTCGTGGCGACCAGCGGTTTCTGAGCGTATAAGAGCGGCCGAGCCCGGCCGATTCATGGAGATTCTCGCTACAGTCGCGTTTTCTCTCGGGGTGATCGCTTACTCGGTCGCCACCACGCTCTATTTTTTGGAGCTGGTTCGATCGCGCACGGAGATGCGTTCGAGCCTGGCGTCCAGCGTCCTCGGCCTGGGCATCGGCTGTCACGCCGTGCACCTGTGGGTTGCATCCCAATTCACGCGCGCTTGCCCGGTCGAAAGCATCCAGTTCGCGCTCAGCGCTGCCGCGCTGGTGGCCGCTATCTCCTTCTTGGTGCTCCGTCGCGGTCGCGAGATCGATGCGCTTGGCGTGTTCGTAGGGCCTCTATCGCTCACGTTTCTCCTGGCAGCGCAGTTCGTCGGTGCCCCGCCGCCGCCTCCCGACATCTCGCGGTTGCTTCTCGGCCTGCACATCATGGCGAACCTGCTGGGTTTGGGCTTCGTGCTCCTGGCTGGTGGTTCCGCTGTTTTCTATTTGGTCGTCGAACGCCGCCTCAAGCAGAAGCGCATGGGTCAGGGCAAAGGACGATTGCCCGCGCTCGACGTCTTGGATCGTCTCGGCCACCGCCTCCTGCTCATCGGCTTTCCGCTGCTCACCTTCGGTGTCGTCAGCGGCGCGTTGTTCTTTGCCCAGCTTGGTGAGTTGTCTGGCCTGTCGTTTGCACGTTCGATCTTGGGCTACGTCACGTGGACGTTGGTCGGCGGCGTACTCCTCTCGCGGGCGCTGTTTGGCTTTCGCGGCCGACGCAGCGCGTACGGCACCTTGTGGGGCGTTTTGTGCCTCACTTTGCTGCTGCTCGTCTATGTGCTGCGGCCGCTTCTCGGGGTCGTGGCATGATCGTGGTCGTTGGGGTGTCGCATCACACGGCGCCCATCGAGTTGCGCGAGCAGGCTGCGCTCAGCATCGAGGCCGAGCAGGACTTGTTGGTCGAGCTGACGACCGGCCCATTCGTGGCCGAGTTGTTCGTCGTCTCGACGTGCAACCGCGTCGAGTTGATCGCGGTGCCAACCGCGCTCACGCACGAGGCGGTCGAGAGTTGTCGCGAGGCTTGCAGCAATGCGCTTTTGGCACGTGCTCCGGCTCTCTCGGGACATCTCTACAGTCACGCAGGCGTCGCCGGTGTCCGACACCTGGTACAGGTCGCCGCATCCCTCGATTCGTTGGTCGTCGGCGAACCACAGATTCTGGGTCAGCTCAAGCAAGGCTTCGAGCGGGCCCGTGATCAGGGCACGGTCGGCCCCACTTTGCATCGCGCGTTCGCTCGTGCCGTCCGCGGCGCCAAACGGATTCGAACCGAAACGCAGATCGGCTCGGGCCAAGTCTCGGTTCCGTCGATTGCGGTGCAACTGGCGACACAGATTTTCGGCGAGCTGCGCGGCCACCGCGCGGTCCTGCTGGGCAGCGGCGAAATGGGCCAGACCGTGGCGCGTTTGCTGGGCGAGGCCGGCGCCAAGCTGACGGTGGTCGGCCGCAATCGCGAGCGCGTCGCCGCCATCGCAGGCGAACTTGGCGCCGAAGGGCGGCCGTTGACCGACCTCGAGGCGGTGCTGCGCGAGGCCGACGTGGTGGTCACCAGTACCAGTGCGCGAGAAGCTCTGGTCACGAAGGCTTTGGTCGCGCCGCTGCGCAAGGCTCGCAAGGGACGCAACCTGTTCTTCATCGACTTGGCCGTGCCACGCGATGTCGAGGCATCCGTGGGAGAACTCGACGGCGTCTTTCTATACAACATCGACGATCTTTCCGGGGTTGCGCTCGAATCAGCGGAGGTGCGCCGCAAAGAGGCGGAACGCGCCGAGTCTCTGGTCGACGAGACCGTTCGGGACTTTCAGCGCTGGGCCGAAGGCGAGCAGGCCACTCCGGTCATCAAAGCCTTGCGCGCCAAGTTGCGCGCTGCCCTCGAAATCGAGCTCGAAAAGAGCCTCAAAGGTCGGCTGCGCGATCTGGACGCCGAGCAGCGCGTCGCCTTGGTCAAGCTGCTCGACTCCAGCTTGAACCGCATGCTGCACGTACCCACCGTTCGGTTGCGAGAGCAGGCCATCGGTCAGGGTACGTTGGATGCAGATGACCTTGGGAGCTCGCTCCGTCAGGCGTTCGGTCTGGATGACCTGGCCGAGGAGGGCGAAGACGAAAGCGTCCAGCTGCCCAAGACTTTGGCCGACCCCCTCAAACTCAACTGACAGATCGCAGCCCCAACATGCAGAAGAACAAGGTCGTCGTCGCCACACGCAAGAGCGAGTTGGCGCTCGCGCAGTGTCGGCAGTTCTTGCGACGACTCGAACGAGCTCATCCGCAGCTCGAACTCAGCGAGCTCCACGTCGTGACGACCGGGGACAAGATCGTCGATCGACCGCTGGCCGACATCGGTGGTAAGGGCTTGTTTCTGAAAGAAATCGAGGAAGCTCTGCTCGATGGTCGCGCCGATTTTGCGGTACATTCACTCAAGGACGTACCCCCCGATGTACATGGCGATTTGTGCTTGGCCGCCATTCCCGAGCGCGAGGACCCGCGCGACGTCTTGGTTTCCCGCTCCGGACTCGGCTTGATGGCTCTGCCTGCGGGCAGCGTTATCGGCACTTCGTCGTTGCGGCGCGCGCTCCAGTTGCGCGAGCTGCGTCCCGACATTTCGGTGGTGCCCATCCGTGGCAACGTCGGCACGCGTATCCAAAAGTGTCTCGATGGTGTGGTCGACGCCACGGTGCTGGCGCGAGCGGGTATGAATCGCTTGGGGCTCGAGCATCAGATCACCGAGACGCTCAGTGTCGAGCAGTCGTTGCCTGCCGTCGGCCAAGGCGCGCTCGTCATCGAAATGCGGCGCGCCGACGTGGAGCTGGCGGCGTTGGTGAGGACGCTCGAGCACACCGACACGATGCTCTGCGTCGAGGCGGAGCGCGGTGTGATGAGCGCCATCGAAGGGGATTGCAAGACTCCCGTTGCTGCCTACGCGGAGCGGCGCGGTCACGAGATCTGGTTGCGCACGCTCTTGGCCGAGGACGGCCGCGAGAACTCGACCGTGAGACGCGAACTCGCGCAGCCATTCCCGCGCGATCGAGAAGCGGCGCGTGCTCTTGGTTCGTCGCTGGGGCAAGAGCTCAAAGCGGATTTGACCCGCAAGCTCGCGCTCCGCTGAACTCGGTTCGGTGGCGCTCGTCAATCCGGGCGACCTGCAGGCCGAGAATTCGCTCGGAGCGTGCTTCGGCCAGATCGCACCCCTGCGCGAATTCCTTGCTTGCGCTCGCTCGGCTACGATTCGCGGATGATTCGCGTCGAAGAACGAGGGCGGTTGATCGTCGCTCACTTTCCAGAGGACCCGACCGTCGAGGCCGTCGAGGAGTTCTTTGCGCGCATGTCGAAGAATCTCGACAAGCGCCAGCGCACCGCGCTGGTCGTGAATGCCTTGGCGGTCCGGAGGGCACCCATCGCCGTACGCGAAGTTGCCAGCCGTTTCCTCAAGGAGAATCGCGGCAACCTGCGGAGCGTCATGGCTGGCCAAGCAACGGTGCTTGCGTCGCCGCTCATCCGCGGCGCGCTCACGGCCATCCATTTCGTCGCGCCGCCTGGGTACCCCACGAAGACCTTTGCCGATGTGGGATCCGCCATTCTCTGGGCGGAGGCGCAACTCAGTGCGCGGCCGCAGGTCGATCCCTGAGCGCTCTGGTCCTTTGCGCCCAAAGCCAGCCGCCACGGAAAGTTTCAGCAGAGCTCGACGTCGTGCCTACAAATCGCACTCAATCCGGGCCGGCCTTTCGTGTAAAGTCCGCGCCATGCTCCGAAAGACATGGATTCGTTCGGCCCTGTGCGCGGGCCTGGTTCTGACTGCTGCAAACGGCCTCACTGCTTGTGGAGGCGGTAGCCAAGCCGGTGTGAAGGTCGCCCAAGTTTCGCCCGGCACGATGCCCGACGGCGGCAACTGGGAGGGCGTCTACTACAACCAGGTGTACGGCATGCTCCACATCACGGAGACGAACAACGCGGTTCAGGGCGCTTGGCGCAACACCAACGGTGACAAGTGGGGCGAGCTGTTCGGCGAGATCGAAGGCGACCTGCTGCGCTTCAGCTGGAAGGAGCACAAGATCGGCGTCGTCGGTCCGCAGGCTACCAGCGAGGGCAAGGGTTACTTCAAGTACACGACACCCAAGCAGGGCGAGGCGCATGAGCTCAAGGGTGAGTGGGGTCTCGGTGAGAGCGACGCAGGCCACGGTTGGGATTGCGTGAAGCAGCTCAACGTCGAGCCCGATCCCAAGAGCGTGCGTCCGGACGAAATGGAAGCGCGCGTGGGCGCCGAGGGTTTCGATGGCGCCACCGGCGACAAGAAGCCCGAGCCCGAGGCTCCGCCCGAAGAAGAAAAGAAAGAGGAGGCACCTGCTGAGCAGCCGGCGCCCAAGAAGAAGTCGAAGAAGTGAGTTCGAGGCCATTGGGGCCTCGTCCACGACGGCGTTGACAAGCTGCGCTCCGGCAGGGATGAGCCGGAGCGCTGGCCCAACGCGGGCCACGAGGAGACTTGCGAGAGTGCCCGGAGTAGCGACGCCAGGAATTCAGTTCGACGAACCGCCCATTTTCGAGCGTGGAGCGAAGGGTCGCTCCGGAGCCTCCATCGCACCGCTCGACGTCCCAGCCGTGGACCCTCGTGGCGTCTTCGGCGCCTCGACTCGCGAGGAACCAGCCGCGTTCCCCGAGGTCAGCGAGCCCGAGGCCTTCCGCCATTTCGTTCGTCTCAGTCAGTGGAACTTCTCCATCGACACGCAGTTCTACCCGCTCGGCTCGTGCACGATGAAGCACAACCCGAAGGTGAACGAGTGGGCCGCGCGCTTACCAGGGTTCGCCAGTCTGCATCCATTCACGCCACCGCATCTGGCGCAGGGCGCACTCGAGATCATGGTCAACCTTCAGGAGATCCTGGCGGAGATCGTGGGACTCGACGAGGTGAACCTACAGCCTGCGGCCGGCGCTCAAGGTGAACTCACCGGTCTGATGATGATCTGTGCGTACCATCAGTCCAAGGGACGTGCGCCGCGCAAGATGCTCATTCCGGAAAGCGCGCACGGCACGAATGCGGCCTCCTGCACGCTCAACGGCCTAGAAGCCGTCGCCTTCCCTGCGGGACCTCGCGGCATCGTCGAGCCGGAAGTCGTGGCTCGGGCTCTCGAAGCAGCGGGCGACGAAGTAGCCGGTCTCATGATCACCAACCCCAACACGTTGGGTCTCTACGAGTCGGCGATGCCCGTGCTTGCTCGCATGGTCCACGAAAAAGGTGGTTTGGTGTACGGCGATGGCGCCAACCTGAACGCGGTGCTTGCCAAGGCCCGACCTGGCGATGCGGGAGTCGACGTCATGCAGTTCAACCTGCACAAGACGTTCACGACGCCGCACGGTGGTGGTGGTCCTGGCTCGGGTCCCGTGGCCTTCGTCAAAGCGCTATCGCCTTTCCAGCCTGGTCCCGTACCCACGCGTGATGGCGCAGGCTATCGGCTCGACTCGGATCGTCCGCAGAGCGTCGGGCGCGTTCGCTCGTTCTACGGAAATTTTGGGATGATGGTGCGCGCCTACGCCTACATCCGGGAACTCGGTCCCGTGGGTTTGCGACAAGTGAGTGAGTTGGCGGTGCTCAATGCCAACTACGTCGCAGCCCGCCTCAAAGGCCTATTTCCTCTCGGATTCGAGACACCTTCGCTCCACGAAGCGGTCTTCACTGACCGCCTGCTCGAGCAGACGACCGGCATCAAGACTCTCGACATCGCCAAACGTCTGATTGACTACGGCTTTCATCCGCCAACCGTTTATTTCCCATTGGTGGTGCGTGGCGCCATGATGATCGAGCCCACCGAGACCGAGACGAAGCAGACTCTCGATCAGTTCGTGGACGCGCTTCATCAGATCGTGCACGAAGCCAAAACCGATCCAGACTTGCTGAAGACAGCTCCGCATTTGGCTCGTCTCGGTCGATTGGACGAGGCGCGTGCCGCGCGCAAGCCGCGCTTGCGTTGGTCGAAAACCGACGACACCGCAAGCCAAGGGTGACGCAAGCTTGCAGCACCGGATGGTTGGCTCCATGTTGAAGGTCAGGTGCCTTCACATGCGAGCCCCACGTCGACCGTGAGCTTCTATCGCAAGCTCGCGGTCTGCCTCGCTCTCGGTCTCTGGCCAGGAGCCTGCTCGGAACGCGGCCACTCCGACGAGCCCAAGGTAAGCGTCGTGGAGCCCAAACCCCGTGCCG
>JBBQHO010000031.1:0-27396 GCA_038324055.1 Polyangiales bacterium
GCCTGCGGAAGAATACACGTTGCCTTCGGGCGCGATGGCTGAGGGAGCGACGGGTAGCTCACCGCCATGAAACTCGGGATGGGAGATTCGACCGACGTGCCAGATCTGGGCGAAGATTAACCCGCCGCCTGCGTGCACGGCGTCCGTGATGGCGCGCCAACCGGCCACCTGCTCGGGACTGTGGATACCTGGGGTTCGAATGTAGCCGACCCCTTGGGGGCTAACCTGAGTTCCTTCACTCAAGATCAGACCAGCCGTAGCTCTCTGTCGGTAGTACTCGATGGCCAGCGGATTCGGTACATTGCCTTCGATCGCCCGGCTCCGGGTCATCGCGGCCATGACGAAACGATTCTTCAGAGTGAGGTCGCCGAGTTGAAACGGAGCATCGAGTAGCGCGGTGGTCATGGCCGCACCCTGCCAGTCCGCACGCGTCCCACAAGCACGAAACGCGCAACAGTCCTGTGCGAGAAACGATCGCTTCCGAAGCCCCTCAGCCTGGACGTTTTGCCGACGCGCCCGCGCTGAAGTGCAAAACGAGCTAATCCAGCCAAAATTTTCGGTTCATGTCAGACTCTGTCGGGGGTCTTGGCCGGGGCCAAGGGCCGCATGCAGACATGGCCAAGAAGAAGCGCAAACCCAGGGGCACAGCTCGAGTCGAGCGGTCGGAAGTACATTCGCCTCGCGAAGTCGAACGCCGCCTCCTGGCGTCGAGTTTTCCGCGCATGCAGATGATGCTGATCCTGGCCATCGCCGCGCTCTGCACGTTCCTCAGTTCGGCCTCCCTCGTGTCGTTCGGTTTCGTCGGCATGGGCGTGCGCTACGGTCTGGCGGTGGTTGCGGGCTACCTGTTTTTTCTGTCCCTCGTTCGCATCTGGATCGCATATCAAACGCGCAACTGGCGCTTCGGTCGGCACGCTCCAGCGCAAGCCGCGTTGCTCAGCGGACCACTGGAGGTCCCGGATTTGCGCGACGTTCCCGATCTGAGCGCGCTTGGCGATTTGGCGGATTTGGGCGATTCGGCCGGGCATGTCTTCTCGGGGGCCGGAGGCGGGTTCGGGGGCGGCGGTGCGGATGGTTCGTTCGAACTCGACGGCGCGGGCGACGCCGCGTCGGACGTAGTCGGAGCAGTCGGCAGCGCCGATGAAGGCGTGGTGATCGTCATTGCTCTCGTGGCCGTGCTGGGTGGCTTGATCGCACTCGGCTTCGTCGTGTACTCGTCGCCCATTTTGTTCGCGGAAGTGCTGCTCGACGTCGCCGTGGTCGGCGCCGTCTACAAGAAGAACAAGAGGCACGAACGGGGCCATTGGGCGCGAGGCGTCCTGCGACGCACCTACAAGTCGGCGCTCGCCTTGGCCTTCTTCGCCGCCGTATTCGGCTTCGCCGTCCAGAGCCTTGCACCACAAGAACACACCCTGGGTGCGGTCCTCGAAGCGTACGAAGGCGCTCGCTGAGCAGCGCCGCCAGAACGAGGCTGGATGCGCCAGCTCGTCAGTGGTCGCCTTGCAGGCGCTGACGCACGCGCAAGGTCGGAAACAACACCAGCCACACGCCCACCACGACCAACGTGCCCGCTCCCCCTACCAGAGTCGCAGGCACGGCGCCGAGCCAACCGGCCATCATGCCCGACTCGAACTCGCCGAGTTGATTCGAGGTATTGATGAAGATGGCGTTCACGGCGTTGACGCGACCGCGCATCTCGTCCGGCGTATCGAGCTGGACCAGGGCGCTGCGAATCACCACGCTAATCATGTCGAACGCGCCCATGAGCACCAAAGCCACGAGCGACAGCCACAGCTGCTTGGACAAGCCGAAGACGATGGTGGCGACTCCAAATCCGGCTACCGCCGCGTACATCGTCTTGCCAACGTTCTTCTGCAAGGCGTACCGCGAGAGCCACAACGACATGGCGAGGGCGCCGACGGCGGGTGCCGCCCGGAGCAGCCCAAAGCCCCAGGGCCCCGTGTGGAGCACATCCTTCGCAAAGATGGGCAAGAGAGCCGTGGCGCCGCCGAGTAGCACTGCGAACAGGTCCAGCGAGAGCACACCGAGGACGTCGGGCCGATTCTTGATGAAGCTGACGCCCGCAAAGACCGTCTGCCACGTCGCGGGCTCGCGTCGCGGGGGCGCGTGCTCATAGCGCAGACGTGCCATCAAAATCACGGCCACGAGGTAAAGCACAGCGCAGGCCGCGTACACGGCGCCTGGACCCGCCACGTACAAGAACCCACCCAATGCGGGGCCCAAGATCATTGCAGCTTGACCGGCTGAAGCGTTGGCTGCCATCGCTCGCGGTAGACTCGCAAGAGGGACGAGCGCAGGCAGCATCGATTGCATCGAGGGAGACTCGAAGGCGCGACAGACGCTGATCACGAACACCAGGCTGAGGATGCCGACTTCGTGCGCCTCGTGGAGGAAAGTCAGGACCGTCAGTGCGCAAAGCGCCCCCCACTCGCCGACGACGCCCCAAAGGACGATCTTGCGGCGCTCGAACTGGTCAGCCAGGTGCCCTGCGGGCAGCGCTAGGACGAGCGATGGCACGAACTGCACGAGGCCCATCAACCCCAATTGGAAGGCATCGTTGGTCAGGGCGTAGATTTGCCAGCCCGCCGCGACCGAAAGCATCTGAAAGCCGAAGCTCGCGGTGATGCGCACGAACCAGTACGCCACATAGGCCGGATGCCCCCGCAGGCTGTCGTCGCCCGGCGGGCCGATTCTTTCGCGCACGCGCCGCCTTATCGCACGGTGCGACGCGAGCAAAAAGCGCACGACGGCGAATGAGCCTCACTTGACGATTTCTGGCGGCTCGCTGATCAACGTCAGGTTGCCCGCCCGGGCAGGAGAACGAAACTTCCGTGGGTTCTGTTCGACGGGGGCCGACTGTAAAACCAACCCCATGGATGCCGTGAACTCGACTCGCACCAAGACGCGCTGCGCTTGGGCAGGAACCGACCCTCTGTATGTTGCCTACCACGACCAGGAATGGGGGGTGCCCGTGATGGACGACACGAAGCTGTTCGAGTTCTTGTTGCTGGAGGGAGCTCAGGCCGGATTGTCTTGGATCACCATCTTGCGCAAGCGCGAGGGTTACCGAAAGGCATTCGCCGGCTTCGACCCCGAGAAGGTCGCGCGCTTCAAGCCCGAGAAGATAGACAAGCTCATGCTTGACGCAGGCATCGTCAGGAACCGTCTCAAGCTCGAATCAGCCGTCAAGAACGCGCGTGCGTTCCTCCAGGTCCAGAAAGAGTTCGGATCCTTCAGCTCGTACCACTGGCACTGGGTCGAGGGGCGCCCGTTGCAGAACCGACCGGCTGGCATGAGCGACGTTCCCGCTCGCACCGATTTGTCCGACGCCTACAGCAAGGATCTGAAGAAGCGTGGCTTCAACTTCGTCGGCTCCACCATTATTTATGCGCACATGCAGGCCGTCGGCTTGGTGAACGACCACGTCGAAGACTGCTTCCGCCGCGCGGCTTGCGCCAAGCTCGGCAAAGAGAAGCGTTCGCAGTAGACTGTCTCTATCCAACGATGTCGAAGCCGCCCCCCACCGAGCCCTCGGACAGTCGTGATTTCTACAAGAACCTGCGGCCGCTCGAGTCGTTCTTGGACGTGACGGAAGTCGCCAAATATGAGCGGGCGCCAGACGATTGGTCGCTCGTCATCACGGACGTCAGCGGTTCGACCAAGGCCATCGAAGAAGGCCGCTACAAGGACGTGAACGCGACGGGCGTGGCGTCGATTGTCGCAGCACAAAATGCGCTGAAGGGCGTAGAGTTCCCGTTCGTGTTCGGTGGTGACGGTGCTACTTTGTTGGTGCCGAACTTCGCGCTCGACAAGTTGGTGCCCGCCTTGCGCGGCACCAGGCAGAGTGCACTGGCGGGTTTCGGTCTTTCTCTGCGCATTGGCATCGTGCCTATCGCCGAATTGATGGAACGCGGTCATGAGGTCTTGGTCGCGCGTATGCCAACGAGTCCCCACGCGTCGTTCGCGATGCTGGCGGGTGAAGGGGTTGCGGCTGCAGAAAAATGGGTCAAGGATTTGGAGGTCGGCGCGCGCTACGCGATTGCCGACGAGGGGCCGACGGTGTTGGACCACACGGGCTTCGAATGCCGCTGGCAGCCATTGCCTGCCCGGCGGGGTCAGGTAGCCAGTATTCTGGTACACGCGCTCGGCGACGCTGCTCACGCCCACGAAACGTATCGCCAGATCGTGCTTGGACTTGAAGCCGTCGTGCAGGGGGCTTCGCCGGTGAACCTGTCCGCGCTTCACTTGGCGTCCAACGAGAGCGCGTTTCACCAGGAAGCGGCCCTGCGCGGTGGAAAGCCAGGGAGCATGGGCTACCGCAAGCGGCGTTTCGTCGCGGGCTTCGAGAACCGCGTCGGCCGTCGTCTGATGCTCGGTAGGACGAGTTTCGCCGGTTTCGATGGTGGTCGTTACCCCCAGCAAGTCGTACTCAACACCGACTACCGGAAATTCGATGACACGCTGCGCATGGTACTCGACGTCACGGCCGAAGAACTGGCCCGCATCGAGGCTCTTCTCCTTGAAGGGCAACAGAAAGGCTCGTTGGTGTACGGGATTCACCTCTCCGACGCAGCTCTGATGACGTGCATTGTGCGCAAGTACGAAGGCGAGCACGTGCATTTCATCGACGGTGCAGGTGGCGGGTACGCCCTGGCAGCCAAGCAGATGAAAGCACGAGCGAGTTGACCTTCAGCGCACGCAGCGCGAGCGCGCTTGGTCTTTGCCGTACTGGGTAAAGCCGTCCAAGAAATTGATCACCCATTGGGGCTCGCCCGCGTCGAGTTGCCAGGCAGTGAACGGTGACGATGACCAGTAAGGGTCTCTTTCTGCAGTGCCGGGAAAATGGGCGGTGTCGATGGCGGGCGATACGTCGCTGATGGGCGGGTTCTCGTCGACCAGCGTGACCAGTTCTTTGATGCTGGGTAGGCGCCAGGCGTGGCCGTTGAGGGTCAGTGCGGCGCAGTAGGCCTCGCCGTCCTCGAGGCCACCGAGCACGCCCGAGTCGCCGGCTTGCCACACGAGTCCCGTGCGCGTGTCGGTCACTTCGTCCGTGTCGTTGACTTCGTAGAGTCCTTCGGGAATGGCCGTTTGCCCGTCGTCTACGCCCTGAACGCAGCGCACGTTGTAGACGCCCGCACGGTCACCGGCGTTGCTGGTCAGGCCTTCGGCGAAATTCACGATCCACGAGAGTTGCGGCTTGGTGTCGATCTGAGAGACGACCCACGGCGACGAAGTCCAGAAGAAGCCACTCGTGCCGTCGAAGGCTTGCTCGTCGAGCGCCGGACTGTCACGCGTAAAGTCGTGGAGTGACAGAAGTTCAACACGCTTGGGGACACGCCAGGGCGCGCCGGCCAGCGTCGAGCTAGCGCACGCGCTTTGCGCGTCGGCATAAGAAAACTTTCCGAGAGTGGCCTTCTGCCAAACCAAGCCAGTCACCTCGTCCTTTACCGTCCCGTCGCCTTGGTCCCGGTAGCTCTGCGGGTGGGGCAGCCCCGAACCTATCGGGTGCGGCATGGGCCAGCAGGCAAAGCTGCGATTGACACAATCGACCGTGGGTCGCGTGCCACCAGCGCCGTCCGCTCCGCCTGCAGCTCCGCGGTCGCCGGTCGAGTCTTCGCCGGTTGAGTCGCTCGGTCCGTCCGTCGTGTTTGCGCCGCCAGAGCCAGGTCCGGCGTCCCCCGAGTCGCTGCCTGTGGCCCCCTGACAGCTCCACAGGCCCGAGGACAGAATCAGCCAGCGGGAAAACGGGGTTCGAAGCATGTCGAAGCTTTATGCACGAGCGGGCCATTTCGATCACGAGGCAAAATGCCCCGCGTTGCCTTCTTCGGGCGCAGACCTACCCTCGAACCGATGCCGTCGGCGCTCAAAAGGCTGAAACGACGACGAAAGGGAACATGGGAAAAAAGAAGGACAAAAAGCAGGCCGACGTCGCCGTCCTCTCGCCGCTCGAAGGCGAAGGGGAGGAGGGATTCGTCCATAGGCTACCGCGCAAGATCTACGAAACCGAACTGATTCGGCTACAGATCGAACTGGTCAAATTGGCGGCCTGGGTCAAGCACAAGGGCCTACGCGTCGTCGTGCTGTTCGAGGGGCGCGATGCTGCTGGCAAAGGGGGCGCGATCATGCGCATCACAGAGGCCATCAGTCCCCGTCTCTGTCGCGTGATTGCCCTGGCGGCCCCCACGGAGCGCGAGCGAACGCAGTGGTATTTTCAGCGCTACGTCGCGCACTTGCCGGCTGCCGGCGAGATCGTGCTGTTCGATAGGAGTTGGTACAATCGCGCTGGGGTCGAGCACGTCATGGGCTTCTGCTCCGACGACGAGTACGAAGAATTCTTGCGCTCGGCGCCGGAGTTCGAGCGCCTGCTGATGCGCTCGGGCATCGTGCTGGTCAAATACTGGTTCTCGGTCAGCGACCAGGCGCAAGAGCAGCGCTTCCAGGGGCGCAATCACAGCCCGATCAAACGCTGGAAGCTCAGTCCCATGGATCTCGAGTCGCGCGAGCGCTGGGTCGATTACTCCAAGGCCAAGGACGCGATGTTCAAATACACGGACTTGCCCGATTCTCCTTGGTGGGTCGTAGCAGCCGACGACAAGCGTCGCGCGCGACTCAATTGCGTGAGCCACCTTCTCAGCTGCATTTCTTACAAGGACTTGACGCCCGAGCCCGTGTCGTTTTCCAAGCAGCAGAAGCCTGATCCGAAATACGTTCGCCCCCCCCTGTCCAGCATGCGCTGGATCCCCAATCACTACCCCGAGCTACCCTGACTCAGCGCCGAGAATGCGGCCACCCGCGTCCCAGTCGGGTCACTTGGCCTTCACACACGTCCAGGTGACCTCGCCATCGCCCCAGGGGTTGCTCACCTTGAATATGCCTTTGCCGGCGTCTTCGGGCAGCGTCGCTTCGATTTCATCGGCGCCGTCGTCCGTAGCGCCGTCCACGTCGAAGAACTGGATGCTGAAGCTAGCTTTGGAGTCCAAGCGCGTGGCCGTCGCGGGGTCGAGCGACCAGGAGGCGGCAAAGCTGTTGCTGACGACGGTCGAGCTGCCCAGGTAGTTTCCCGAGTAAAGATCGAACACGAAGTCGGGCGCCGTGTCGTAGTCCCACTCGTAGTTCGGCTTGGCCTTGTAGGTGACCTTGGAGAGCGCCCACTGGGCGCAGCTGCCCTTGTTCACGGCGACGGGAGCCTTGACCTGGGTCTTCTTGACCACATCCTTCGAATTGATTTCGATCTCGAAGCGCTGCGGATTTTCGGCCCAGTAGATCCCGTCGGGTGCCAGGTCGATGGGCGTGGTTTCGTAGGTTTTCCAGGTCTTCTTTCCGGAAGCGTTGGCAGCTGTCAGGCGCATTTGTGCGCCTCGTAGCGGCCCCACGAACGGGGATTTCAGAGGGCCGTAAAACTTGGCCGGCACCTTGAACGTGAGCCAGGCGTCTTGCTGCGGCAACCAGAGTAAGCCGTCTTTGCCCGTCCAACCGATGTATTGAACCTTGACGTTCAAGGTTTCTCCGCTCGCGTTTCGGATCCAGGGTTCACGCGTGTAGTACGCGCCTTGGTTCGATCCCTCCGCTGCGCTTCCGCCGTCTCCAGGACCGGACGCCACCCAGTGCGCGTTGCGACCTACGCCGTTCGTGCCCTGCTTGATCCACATGTAACCGGCTTCGCCCCAGTCGGGTCCCCACGAGTTTCGAAGCAACCAAGCGCCGCGCTTGTTGTCCCATCCGACCAAGGTGATGGCGTGGTTCGTCTTGGCTGACGCGCTTGGTTCCGCGAACGTGCCGTCCCGATAGTTCTGGAAATAGTCGGTGGCGTTTACGCTGGCGGAAACAGCGCCGCGCGCGCAAATCGCTTCTTTGATGGCCTGCACACTCGCAATGGTGCCAATGGGCGCGACCGGACCGTAAGAAATGCTGCGGTACGCCGAGAGCTTTTCCTTGTTGCAGCTCTTCTCGACGCCGGCGTACGGCACCGCGGACTCGATGCCGGGGCCTGCTTTGCCGAAGAAGTCGTAGACCTCGAAGGTCACTCCACCATCGCAGGTGCCGACGTCTTGGCCGTACGAGTTCTCGGCGCAGTCCAGCACGCTCTGCTCCGAGAAATCGTAGAACGCACCGTTTTCGTAAGCTTCGTTGATTTCCAGCGCGGCTGTCGAGGCAAAGGTCCAGCAGCTGCCGCAGCCACCTTGATTGCGGACCGGCGGCAAGGCGTCCCGTGAGATCCACGCCGCGGCTCCGGCCGAGCACTGCGCAGGAAGAGGAAACTTCTTGGGGTCCATCCAAGGCGCGGCCGCTCCCGATCCCGGGCTCGCGGCGTAGTACGGCGCGGCGTCGCCATTGTAGTCGCTTGCCGCGACCGGATGTGGGCTGGGTTCGGTGCTCTTGCTCTTCTGGTTGCGCTTGTCTGCAGCGACGCGTTCGGCTGATTTCTCCTTGTCGTTGTCGTTCGGCGTTTTTTCGGGGGCGCCTGTGATGTCCGCGAGCTTCATCTCCGAGACCGACGTGACGCCGACGGTGAAGCCGAGCTTCTGCTTTTTCACCTTCTCGGCCAAATCGGCGATTTTTGCGCGAGTCGCCGGAGAAGCGGCGTTCTCTAGCTTCGCGTAGGCCTTTTGCAGCTGCTCTGCGGTTGGCAAGGCAGGGCTCTTGAACGACAGGCTCGATCCCCTCGGCAAGGCTGGCGCCTTGCCGTTCGCCTGAACCTTGAACGAAGTCAGTCGCGGTGCCTTCTTCGGATCAAGCTGCTTGCGCGCGACCTTTCGTGGCCTTCTTGACCACACTGCCCGTTGCCTTTGAAGCGTCCTGGGTCGCCTTCTTCATGTCTTTGGAAGAGGGAACCTGGGGCGGCGTCATGTTGAAGCTCTGGGCTCCGGCACTCGACAACACACCACAGATCCCCAGAACGCCGGCCGCAACGAACAACGACTTCTTCATGGTTTTTTTCCTTCGCACATCCCAGACGCGTCGCTGCACGCGCCCGGTCCACAGTCGCCTCGTTTGAAACGCCATGCTTCGCAGCGGCTACCGTCCGAGAAGACGCAAACGGCGCGCTCCCCGGCCTCGACCGACACCATCTGCACTTGGCCGCCCTCGGTCAAACAATGCTTCGAGGCCGGATCCGCGACGCGCTCGGAGGGCGCGGCGGGCCCTGCACCGTTTGGCTCGCCCGTGGCAGCAGCGCCCGGCGAGCCTGCCGGCGGAAGGGGCTCCGCCGTAGAGATGGTTGAGCCGACAGTGGGTGCTGCGGGCTGGTTGGGCTTGGGCTCGGGAGTCGAGCAAGCGCAGGCGATGCAGGTCAGGGCGAGGGCCCAGATTCGAACACATGTTGGCATGGGCAGACACAATACGGGCAATCTCGGAAAAAATGCCCAACGAAGAGACGACGGCTGTGCCGGCTCCGCTGATGGTCGTTCCGGCTCCGACCGGCTCAGCGATCGGGCGATTCGGCGATGGACCAAGCCAAATTGGCGCACTACGGTCGGCCGTGATGTCCGCGCGCATGGCCGAGTTTTTTCGTCGGCACAGCACCACGCTCCTCGACGAATGGCGACGTCGCGTGCGGGCCGACCGCGAGGTTCCCGAGGCCGATGCACTCTCGACCCCGGCCCTCAATGACCACATGCCCGTGCTGATCGAACAGCTCGCGACGCGCTTCGAAGCCGTGCCGATCGAGGCGGCCCATGCCGGAAGGGCCGTCGGCATGACCGCCACTGCGCACGAGCACGCCCTCATGCGCTTTGACCAGAACTACGACTTGCGCGCCACGTTGCGTGAGTTGGCGATCTTCCGGCAGGTCGTGCTCGACCATGCCGTCGCGACCGGCGTAGTGCTCGAACACGACGTGGCGTTGGCTTTTCATGCCGCTATGGACGAGGCCCAGGCCACCTCGGCACTGGAGATGCAGCGTCTGAATACCGAAGCCTTGCGGGAGAGCGCCGAGACGCTGCGTTACGAGGCCAATCTCCGCGAGCGCTTCGTGGCTATGCTGAGCCACGATCTGCGCACGCCGCTGCAGTCGGTTGTCTTGGGAGCTCAGGCGCTGTTGTTCGTAGGGGACGCATATGACGATCGCGCACGCCGCGCTCTCGGTCGTATCGCCGACAACGGCCAGCGCATGTCGCGAATGATCGACGATCTGCTCGACTTCACTCGCACGCGGCAAGGGGCGATGCCTCTCCGGCCGGCCCCGACGGACGTTGCTGTCTTGGCCGAGCAGATCGTCGAAGAATTCACGGGCCTGAGCCCGGGACGCCTCATTCATGTCCACGCCGAAGGCGACACCTGGGGGAAATGGGATACCGATCGGTTGGCGCAGGTGCTGTCGAATCTGATCGGCAACGCCGTGACGCACGGCTCGCCGCTGGCCCCCATCCACGTGACCATTCGTGGCCGACTCGAGGCCGTGACCATCAACGTCCACAACGCGGGCCTCCCCATGTCCCAGGAAGCCATCGCTCACGCTTTCGAACCGTACTTTCGGGGCTCGAGTGAACGGTCGGGACTTGGACTTGGCCTGTTCATCGTACGCGAAGTCGCCCGCGCCCATGGTGGCGAGGTGGAGGTCACGAGTAGCGAACTCGACGGCACCAACTTCTTGGTGACGCTGCCGCGCAAGCCTCCCGCTGCGCAGCCATGAACCTCCCCGAGCCGAACCGCGCCGCGCGCCCCCGCTCGGCGCGCGCGGCTAGCCCCCCGTTCGATTACTTCGACATCATGTACTGAAAGCCGACCTGGAGCATGTCGCCACTGACGGTCGCGCCGTCGGGGCCGACGTCTTGGTGCCGGTAGTTCAAGTGGTACTTGTGGTTGAAGCCGTCGATCACGTAGGCGACGCCTGCATCGAACACGACGGATTTGGAAGCGCCGTAGGAGCCGTACTGCACCCTGACGTTGGGCTGGATCTGCCCGACACCGATCTTGTCGGGTGTGAGCCAAGAGATGACGCCCATTCCTGCTTGGCCCGGGTACGGGCCGGCCACGCCGAGGCCGGTATCGACGGTGTTCTGATTCACCACGTACCCGGCTCCGGTGTTCTCGAAGTTCCAGTAGCCACCTTCGAGCGTGAACGTACCCGTTGCTCCCGTGTTCTTCTCGAACATGGCGTCGGCCGAGAAACCCAAGAAGTCGTTGTTGGCGCCGTCCGTGCCCTTCTGACCTTGAACGACTGCGCCGATGGCCAACACGTCCTTGCCGCCGAAATAGGTGCCGGAATTGTAGTAGAAATTTTCCGGTTCCAGGAGGTGCAACGTGACGCGTCCGCCGTAGCGCGCTTGTCCGACGTCGCGTCCGGGTTGCAGGTCGACGATCGAGGCGTGGTATTTGAGCATGCCACCGGCAACCAAGCCCCACACGGTTGCACCCCGATCACGAGCACCAGAGTCGAACGGGTAGGACGGTACTGCGATTGCGAAGTTCCAGGTGTTGCCGAAGAACGGACCGTTCATGTTGTTGCGGTCGTTGGCCGGAATGTGCTGGCCGACCCACACTTGTAGTTCGTCGACGATCTTGACCTGCGCGATGGCGTCCAAGATGGCGAAGTTGCCCAACCCGTTGGCCGTGCCGAGCTCGAGCTGCGTGAAGAAGCCGAGGTTCGGTGTGAAATTGCCGGCCATGAAAGGGCGAATGTTCGCTTGGTCGACGAGACCGTCATTGAGAGTGAGCTGACCTTGCGTTGGACCGCTGAGACCCATGTTCAGGCCGGTACGGGCGCCGACACCGATGGTGAAGGTCTTCACGAACTCGTCGAGCACGCCAGGCTCTTCGGGAGGCTTTTCGGCCTCGATGGGGTCTGCGGGACCGGCGGCATTCGCGGTGGGTTCCTCCTCGACCTTCACGTCGAGAGGCACCGGCACAGCGGCCGTCGGTGCAGCCTCGGGAGCTGGTTCTTCGGGCGCTGCGGCAGGCGCGGGTTCGGCCGTGGCGGGCTGGGCCAGCGCTGACGTCGCGCCAAGAGTCCAGAGGGCGACGAACGCCGGGGAAGTGAGTTGTCGTGCCACGACGGACAGACGTCGTGGACGAAACGAGGAAGTTTGGGGCATGAGTGAAGGATCCTTTCGAGGGGTAGTTGGGGGGAACAGGCGATTCATTCCGCCGCGACGGGCGAGGCTTCCGATACGGATGAAACTTCGGTGAGCGTTTCTTTGGCAGCACCAGAGGTCGCGAGCTTGGCGCAGGCGAACAAGAAGACGGCGACGACGGCGTAGCTCGACGCCACCATGAGCGATTCTCCAATGCCGATCGCCTCGCCGTGCATGAAGCCGAAGAAGGTGAGAACTGCACCAGCCAGGGAGAACCCCGACGCCTTCGTGAAGTCCTTGTCGACCACGAACGCACCGATCGCACCCAGGATCAGACCACCCAGAATGGCGCCGCCACCCAGCACCGACAGACCCTCGTAGAGCACGCCGACCTGCGCCAGCTTGTCCATGCCAACGGCAGCTGCGTTGGTGCCGGAAGCGCCCAGAGAGTTGTCGATCAGCATTTTGCCCCACGCGGCCAAATGGGGTGTGAAGGCCAAGACGATGGCGGGCGCGTGGCTCTTGGGCGTTTCTTGAAATGCCTGCGAACCGATCAACATCCCGATGTAGAGCAGGATGGGAGAGATGGCGACGACGGGGATCAGCGTCACCATCACCGGAATGATGCCGGTCCACGCGAGCACGATCACCATCAGGCCGGTGGCTGCCGAGTAGCCGATGCGCCCACCCATCGACTTCCAGCCCGGATGACCGATGTACACTGCCAGGATGAAGGGGTTTCCCATCAAACAGCCAATCAGGCTGATCACGCCGTCTGCTGTGAGTACGCGGGTGGTCGGGTAGTGATCACCAGCGACGGCGGCGCTTTCCACGTTGTCCATGGCTTCGACCAGGTCATAGATGCCGAATGGAATGGCAGTGACCAGGATGACGCCCAAGAACTCGAATCCAGCGAAGGTGTGGTCGAACGCGGGAATCGGGAATGAGAAGCCGAAGCTCTTGAGCGAGCCGGTCAATGCTTCGAGACTCATGCCCCCGTGTCCCAGGCCGAGCGCCGTCGAACCCCAGGCGATCAACGAACCGGCCGCGATCGCGACTAGCCCGGCCGGAACGCCCTTGAAGTAGCGCACATTGCCGAACCACGACACCAGGATGATGGCGAAGCAGACGATGCCGATCAGCGGCGACATGAACATTTCGAGTGCGGGGCGCATCGAGATGAATGTGATGGACACACCGGCCAGAGTGCCCAATAAGGCCGCACGCGGCGTGATTTTGGTGATGATGGGCGCGATGAAACCGCCGACCATCAACACGAAGCTCTGGATGAACACCCAGGTGAGGCCCGCTTCCCAGCCCTTGACGGGGTCACCCGTCGTGAGGGCGATGGGCAGCATGATCACGAAGGTGACCACGAACATGTGCGGCACGCTCACGCCCGATGGTAGGGCGCAGACGTCGTCGCGCCCCGTCTCTTTGGAGAGCTTGTACGCCAAGTAAGCGTAGTAGACCGTACTGAGAAACAGCATCAGACCGGCCGCCGGCAAGATGCGACCGAACACGATCTCGTCCGGCATCTTGAGCACGAAGCGAAGCAGTCCGGTCAGCACCAAGAGGTTGACTAGGATGTTCGTTCCGAACCCGAAGAAGGCATTCCAATCACCCGGCGTCCACAATTTCGGTTTGAAGTCACTCATTGTACTCACCCTGCTTTCTGCTGACTTTCGGAGTAGGTTTCGAGCGCGCCCAGCACTCGGCTGGAGTCGCTGACCCAGCCAAAAATGCCCCCTTGCGCGCTAATCATCCGGAGCGCCACCTCGTGGAACTCCGGAAAGTAAGAAGCACAACAGTCCGCGAGGACGATGCAGCGGTAGCCTCGATCATTGGCTTCGCGCACGGTCGTGTGCACACACACTTCTGTGGTCACTCCGCACACCAGCAAGGTGTCGATTGCGCGATGCTTGAGCATCGGTTCGAGTTCGGTCGCATAGAACGCGCCCTTTCCCGGCTTGTCGATGATGGGCTCACCGTCGATGGGGTAAAGCTCCGGCACGATGTCCTGCCCCGGCTCGCCGCGGATCAGGATGCGGCCCATGGGGCCGGGCGCGCCGATGCGACTCGTTGGGCTACCTCGCATCACCTTGGCGGGCGGCGCGTCGCTCAGATCGGGCCGATGGCCTTCGCGTGTGTGGATGACGAACATGCCCCGAGCGCGAAGACCGGCGAGCAACTGAGCGATCGGGCCGACAGCCGCCCGCAGCAGAGAAACGTCATTGCCCAGCGACTCGCCGAAGCCACCCGGCTCCAGAAAATCACGCTGCATATCGATGATGACTGCGGCGCAGCGGCTGGGATCGACGACGAGCGGGCTCGGCTGACAATCGATGCTGACTTGGGTCATGGGGAAACTCCTGACGAAAACGGGAAACGAATTGGGGGAAGGAAAGATCAGTCTTCGAGGATCTCGACGGGCCGATTCCAAATAGCCAAGACCAGACAGCCGTCGTCGCTCGACACGGAGTGCCTGCTACCCGGAGGACTCATCACACAGCTGCCACGCGTGTAGACGCCGTACGCGTCGCGCTGCGAGCCTCGAAGCACGAAGATGTGCTCGTAGCCGAGGTGCTGATGCGTCGGCACCGAGGCTCCCGGCTCGTAGCGGAGGAACGCGGCCGAGGGCGACGAATCGGATTTCTTGGGTCCGGAGCTGTCCATTCCGTAGAGCGGCAAGATCTCGACTCCCGGTCGGAAGGGCACGAAATGACCGTGATCGAGCGGCGAGAACTCGCCGAATAGGCCGGAGAGCACGATGCGCTCGAATGGATCTGCAGCGGTCATGAGCTCCCCAGTCGAGCGAGGCCCGAGAGCAGGGCGCGCGAGTCGCTCACTGCGCCGAACACGCCGCCTTGCATTTTGATCATGGATAGCGCTGCGGCGTGATTCGCCGGATCGGTGGCAGCGCAGCAATCCTCGATCAAGACGCACTCGAAGCCGCGGTCGTTGGCTTCGCGCATGGTCGTATGGACGCAGACGTCTGTGGTTATGCCCGTGAGAATCAGGTTCTCCACGCGCAAACTGCGGAGCAGGAGTGCGAGGTCTGTCGCGTAGAAGGAGCCCTTGCCCGGTTTGTCGATGACGGGTTCGTGCGGCAAAGGAGCAAGCTCGGGAATGATGTTCCAACCTTTCTCGCCGCGAACCAGGACGCGCCCGGCTGGTCCTTCATCGCCGATGCCCGCACCGATTTGGCGCGATCGCCAGCGCTTGTTCGCCGGCAGATCCGAAAGATCCGGTCGGTGCCCTTCTCGGGTGTGAATGACGTGAAAGCCGCGCTCACGCATGACCGAGAGAACCTGCTGAATCGGCTCGATGCAGGCCCGGGTGAGCGAGATGTCGTAGCCCATCAAATCGACGTAACCACCAGGACCGCAGAAGTCGATCTGCATGTCGATGATGACCAGCGCGGTATTCTCGGGTCGCAGATCGCCGTTGTACGGCCAAGCGTAAGGCGCGCTCTCGATCGTCGGCATGCGGCTGATGTACGTCGCGCGAGAAAACGTCACTAGCGCCAAATCACGCGCGCACTGGTGCTCGGATCCGCGCAGTAACAATCCGACCACAATCCAAAACGTGAGCGTTACGCGCGCGACATCGGGACGGGCGCGAGCTTTGCTTGCAGGACGTCGGCCAGTTCTTCAGCAAATGACGCTGCAGCAACGGGTAACACGCGTCCGCGGCGCGCTGCCAAGTACAGTCGCGCTTCGGCGCAATAAGGGTCGCGGAGTTTCACCGCGACCAAACCAGAAACTTCTGTTTCGTCGCCGAGGTGGAAGCTGAAACAAACCGCACTGCCCATGCGGGCAAATGTCTTCAACGACTCGACGGAGTTCGATTCCATGGCGGGCGCGAAAGTCACCGAAGAGTGCTCGAGCGCCATGTCCAGTAGCGTGCGCGCGGCCAGCGTATGGTCAGGCAACGCCAACGGATAAGCCGCGCATTCGCTGAGTTGGATTGCCTCGCGACCGGCGAGCGGGTGCCCGGGGACGACGAGGGCGCACAGGGGGTGCACGGCCACTGCCAAGACGGAAACGGCGGATTTTTCACGAGAATCGTGCGTTAGGATCAGATCGACGCTGTCGTTGATGAGGGCCTCGGCCAAACGATCCGGTCCGTCCACGGTGACATGGAAGCCGACTCCCGGATGAGTAGCTTGGTAGTTGGTGATCGCGTTCGGAAGCAGGCTGGTCGTGACCGATTCCGCCACGGCAATACGGATGGTGCCCCGAACCTGACGGCGGAGTCCTTCGATTTGAGTTTCGAGTGCGCGCAGTTCCTTGAGCGAGCGCCGCACGTAGTTGAGGAAGAGTTCGCCTGCGCCGGTGAGGCGCACGCCCCGAGGCAAACGTTCGAACAAGGGAGAGCCGACCTCGTCTTCGAGGTCCAAAATGCGGCGATTCAGCGCAGACGAAGCGATGCGCAGTGCGTCTGCAGCCTTTCGAATCGAGCCATGCCGGGCCACGGCGTCGAAATACACGTGATTGGGCGAGGGCCGCAGACGCAGCCGACCAGGCCCCGACACGTCCTTGTGTGACGTCAGTATTTCGTCCGGTTTTCCGTCCGGATCTTTGGCGCCACCATCATTGATCATGAGAACTCTCGGTCCAGCGTCGCATGCACGTCCAGGCAACATAGCTCGATCGCGCATTCTTCTCCAGGGGAGGGCCGAGCGGCGCTACGCTCGTGCTCGCCGAGATGAAGACGAACGATCAACCAAACACGGTCGGCTGGACGCTCGAACGCTGGCGTGAGGCGTATGAGAGAGGCGCGCTCCAGCCCGAGTTCTTGATTGCCTGGAGCAGGACTCTCGATGGCTCCGACCCCGCTTGGATTTCTCTGGCGTCTCCCGAACTGGTGCAGAGCCAAGTGCTCGAGCTCCAGGCGCGACGAGAAACGGCAGGCTCGCTCGCGGAGCTACCGCTATTTGGAGTGCCTTTCGCCGTCAAGGACAACATCGACGCACTCGGTTTCGCAACCACCGCAGCATGTCCAGCCTACTCGTATCGCCCGGCGCGAGATGCCGCGGTCGTCGAGCGCTTGCGTGCGCTGGGCGCCATCGTTGTCGGTAAGACGAACCTGGATCAGTTCGCCACGGGACTCGTCGGTACTCGATCGCCCTACGGCATCGCTCCTAGTCGCTTCGATGCGAACTACATTGGCGGAGGGTCCAGTTCCGGATCGGCATCGGTCGTTGCTCAGGGCCTCGTCCCGTTTGCGCTGGGGACGGACACAGCAGGGTCTGGTCGAGTCCCCGCTGCTTTTCAGAACGTCGTAGGAGTGAAGCCGACGGTCGGTCGCGTCAGTACGCGCGGCGTCGTGCCGGCGTGTCGAACTCTTGACTGCGTTTCGGTTTTCTCGCTCACCGTCGACGACGGTGGGCTCGTGGCGCGGCTACTCGAGGGCCACGATCCCAGCAATGCCTATTCGCGGCGCCGACCGCTGCCGTCGATTCCCGCTGCCGCCAGCACACGCTGGGCCATACCGAGTGAACTCGAATTCTTTGGCGACGAACTGGCCCGAACTGCGTTCGAAGCCTCGCTCGAAGACCTGCGAGAAATTGGCGTCACTCTCGTCCCCATTGATTTCACCCCTTTTCGCGCCTTGGCGCGCCTGCTCTACGAAGGGCCGTGGGTGGCTGAACGCCTGTGGGTCGTGCGCGAACTCTTGGCCCGCGAACCAAGCGCCCTGAACGAAGTAGTTCGGGGAATCATCGAGGGCGGCGCGCGCTTTTCCGGAGTCGAGGTTTTCGACTTCGAGTACCAACGCGCTGAACTCGCGCGCGTGATCGACGCTGCGCTTGAAGCCGTGGAAGGCTTGATCGTCCCCACGACACCGACCACTTTCCGGATCGACGAGGTTGCAGCGTCGCCGGTGCTCACCAACTCGAAGCTGGGCACCTACACGAACTTCACCAACCTGGCAGATCTCTCGGCTCTGGCCGTGCCCGGGCGCTTTCGCAGTGATGGTTTACCGGCGGGCATCACCCTGCTCGGTCGCGCCTGGCGCGATGAGATGTTGCTCGACCTGGGTCGGCGTTTTCAGGATCGGCTCCGCCTACCGCTGGGCGCTACGGGCCAGACGTATCAGACTCTGCCTCGAACGACCGCGCGGCCCGGTGATCAATTGATCGCCGTGGTCGGCGCGCACCTGTCGGGTATGGGTCTCAACGGCCAACTCACCTCGCGCGGCGCGCGTTGGGCCGAGACGACGTGCACCGCGCCGCGCTACCGCTTGTTCGCTCTTTCCGGCACGAACCCTCTGAAACCAGGCCTTCTGCGTGGAATGACTGGGTCGCCGATCGAGCTCGAACTCTGGAGCCTTCCCATCGAGCAATGGGCTTCGTTTTTGAGCGTCGTGCCCGCGCCTCTGGCCATCGGCAGCATCGAGCTTGCCGACGGACGCTGGGTGAAGGGCTTCGTCTGTGAGCCGTGCGGGCTCGAAGGTGCCGAAGAGATAACGAGCTATGGCGGCTATCGAGCGTTCATGGCGTCTCGGAGCAGCAGCCCCTGAGATCCGGGAGGTAGCGAATATTCGAGCTCGAGCGAAGAAGCGCAGCTCTGCTGAAATTCCAGTGGCCACGCCAGGCGCTTCCTCCAGGTTTGTCGCCCCAGGGGCGCGCCCTTCTGGCAACTTGGAGCTTCACTCTTCAAGGAGGCGGCTGTTGCTCAATCGATTGGCCCGAATCACCAAGTACTCTCTGTGCAGCGCGCTCCTCTTGGCCTGTTCAGGAGAGATTTCCGTCCCCGACGACAGTGGCGGCGGCCCTTCTGGTACGGGTGGTGCTGACGGCGCGAGCGACGGCAACTCAGACTCGGGCGGTAGTGTAAATGCCGTCGGCGGCTCGAACACGGGCGGCAATGAGGGGGTGGGGGGTGGCGCGAACTCCGGTGGCTCCTCTTCGGGCGAAATGGGGTCCGGTGGCTCCAGCAACAACACTTCGGGTGGAACGAGTTCGGGAGGCTCGTCTTCGGGTGGAACGAGCGGCGACGATCCCGACGTTCCCAGTACGCCAGCTTGCGCGGAGGCCTCCGGTTGGCCCTCGGTTCAGGCGAGCGCCGAGCAGCAGCTGTTGGTGCTCGTCAATCAGTACCGAGCAAGCGGTGCCACCTGTGGGGGCGTCAGCAAGCCGGCCGTGGGCGCGCTCACCATGGAGCCGCACCTCCGCTGCGCGGCGCGTCTGCACAGCCAAGACATGGGTGAGCGAGACTATTTCTCGCATACGACCTGGAATCCGTCGGGAACCGTCTGCACCGACAATTCCGGGTGCACAACGGGCAATTCTTGCGGGAAAAAGGGCGAAGAAACAACGCTCCGCTGCGGAAAAGGCCCAGGCATCCGCTTTGACGAAGCGGGCGTCGATACGGGAACGTGGGGCGAGAACATCGCTGCAGGCAATTCGACTGCAGCCGCGACGATGACGCAGTGGATGAACAGCACCGGCCACTGCAACAACATCATGAATGGCAACTTCCATACCATCGGCGTCGGCTACGCCAGCGTGAGCGGTTCGCCGTACACGAGCTACTGGACTCAAGCGTTCGGCGACTGACGCGGGGCGCGCGCATGGCGACTCAGATGGTCAGCGTGCCCGCGCCGTCCAGGAAGCGAATTCCGTAGAGATCGGTGCGTCGGTCGGTCCACGTGTGGACGGTGCCGTTGCTCTCCATGCGCCGCAGCGTATTCAGATCCAGATCGTGCACCAGCATGGTCTCGACGTTGGGCGTGGCCTCGGCAGCGATGCCGTCACGCGCGAAGGCGATGTCGCTAGGCGTCAAAATGGCGCTTTGCGCGTAGTGGATGTCGGCGCCCTCCACCTGAGGCAGATTGCCCGTGGCTCCCGCCGTGATCACATACATGTTGTTCTCGATGGCCCGAGCCTGTGCGCAGGCGCGCACCCGCAAATGACCAGATCGGATGTCGGTGTTGTAGGGCACGAACAACAGGTTCGCTCCCTTGGCCTTGGTGATGCGCGAATACTCGGGGAACTCGACATCGTAGCAAATGGCGCAGGCGACCTTGCCGCAATCGGTGTCGAAGACCTCGATCTGCCGTCCAGCGCTCACGCCCCACCAACGCGCCTCCGCAGGCGTGATGTGGATCTTGTACTGCTTGTCGATCCGTCCGTCGCGGTGGAACAAGTAGCAGATGTTGAACAGAGTTTCGTTCTCCACCGCCAGATGCGTACCGCCGACCACGTTGACGTTGTACTTGATGGCCATGGCCGAGAAGAACTCGACGTAGCGAGTCGTGAACTGGTCGAGTTGGCGCGCGCTGCCCCCCGGTCTGTCCGATGGAACCAACGACAACAACTGGTTGGTCAGGAGCTCAGGAAATAGCAGGAAATCTGCGCGATATTCGGACGCCGTGTCGATGAAGAACTCGCACTGCGTAGCGAACTCGTCAAAGCTTTTGACCGAGCGCATCTCGTACTGCACCGCGGCCACCCGCACGCTCGTGGTTCGCGGCCGGTCGGGGGGGCTCCACGTGGGGTTCACCCACTCCATGAGCACCGCGTAGCCGCCCGAATCCGTGTCCGAAGGCAGGTAGTTCTTCAACACGCCGCGGGCCACGAAGCCGTTCGCTCGTTGGGTTGTTACTACGGGGTCGCGGAGTTCCTTGCGCAGAACCCGACGCAGGTAGTCGTGAGGAGTCAGCGTCTTCTGGTGACGCTTGTAGCCAGGCATGCGCCCGCCGAACATCATTCCCCGCAGATCGTGGTCCGCAACCAGCAGCTTGCGTGCGTCGTAGATACGCCGCGCCAGACGCAACCCTTGATGCGAAGGGTCCACCGCGATGTCGATGCCGTAAAGCCAATCGCCTTCGGGATCGTGGGGATCGATCGAGCCACGTGGGCAAACGTCCTCGTAGGTGTGATGTCCTTCCAGTGTCGACGAATCCACGATGAGCGAGCTGGAAGTGGCGACCAGTTTGCCGTCGAACTCGACGCCGATCTGGCCCTCGGGAAAGATGCGCAGGTGGTTCTCCAGGTTCTCGCGGCTCCACGGCGAGAACCCTGGGTAGGCCTTTTTGTGCACCTCTTGAATGTCGTCGAGGTCGGACAAAGCCAGAGCGCGCACGACCAGTCGAGGGTTCTTGGCGTTCGGTCGTCCAGGGGTCCTCTTGGGGCGCGGGGCGTCGAGCGCGTCGTTCTTGGGACCGTCCATTTCCCCAGCGTACACGTGCCCGGACGTCGACGCTCACCCTTCCCGGGGCGCCCGCGCTCGAGCAGAAGGCTCAGAGGACTTCGAGGGTCGCGGTGACGAACGGGTCGGCATAGCTGAAGCCGTCGTCCAGCGGACGTACCAGCCCGCGCTCGTCTTGGCCGGTATTGGGTGCAGTTTGGCGCGGCGCTTGATCTGCTCCGATGCCAGGTTCTTGATTCACCTCGCTGCCCGTATCCCAAAGCTGGAGATCTGCGCTGACGTCACCGCTACGCGGCTCGCCTGCGGCGTCGAACAGCGCCAGGCCTTCGGGCGGGGTGGCTAGGAATACATCGTTGCTCTGGGCATACATGCCAGCAAACGACAGGCGCTGGCCAGGGATGGCGGTGATTTCGAACATGAACGATGCGCCTGGCCGAACTACGCCAGCCGCATACTCGCTGTCCGGCAAATCGAAGGTGTCCGTGGTCGCCACGGAGTCGCGCTTGCGCAAACTGGCCGCCAGATTGCTGGGGTTGCCGTCTTCGGCCAACGACTCGAGGCCCGCGTCGCGATCGGCGAGCCCGGACGTGAAAATGGGTTCATCGGCGTCGTGCACGGCCCAGGCCCCCGGAGCGAACGAGGCAGGCAGTTCGCCTCCTGGCTTTTCCAGTGGAGCCGACACGTTGGCAAGGGTCACACGAAAGGTGACGGGCTCCATCGAACCAGGCTCGGCACCCGAGCAGCCACAGCCAAAAAGCACGAGGAGTAGAGGGAGTCGCGTCATGATAGACCAGGGGTTTACGCAGGGTACGCCTACGCGACGCGGTTGGTTTCGGCAAATGCGACCGAGTTCGAGATGCCACTACGGTCGCTGCCTCGATGCGTGTTTCCGAGCGCGACAAATCGTACCTCCACGACGTTTCAGAAGGGAGGTTTCGGCACGCCCGTGGCGAAGCCGCACAGTCGTGGTGACTGTGCCTTCCGTGGTAGCTTGCTCCAGCGTTCGAAGCTGAATTTCCAGCTGACACACCCAGGAGCGATGCGTTTACCCGAAACGGCGCGCGTCGTGCAGATCATGCAAATTCGCGTCGGCTACGATTTCGTCTATCAGTTCCCCCAGCCTACACCGTTGATCTTGACGCTGAACGTGCATTTTTCGCGCGCTTCGGATTTGGTGCGCCCCGATCACATGCTGGTGTCGCCTGCCACCCGCCTGCGTTCGTATCGCGACGGCTTTGGCAATTGGTGCAATCGCATCGTCGCGCCTGCCGGCCAAGTGCGCATCTGGACTGATGCGCTGATCCACGATGACGGTGCTCCGGATCCGGTCGTCAGCTGGGCTCAGGAGCATCCTGTGGACATGCTGCCTCAGGAAACCTTGGTGTTTTTGTTGGGCAGTCGTTACTGCGAGACCGACCGCCTCACCGAAGCCGCTTGGGCCATGTTCTCCCAGGTGCCTCCGGGTTGGAGCCGGGTGCAGGCCATCTGCGATTTCGTCCACAATCACATTCAGTTCGGCTACGAGTTTGCCAGCCCCACCAAAACCGCGTTCGAGGTTTTCAACGAGCGCCGGGGCGTGTGCCGCGACTATGCGCACCTCGCAGTCGCCCTCTGTCGAGCAATGAACATTCCCGCGCGCTATTGCACTGGCTACCTCAGCGACATTGGCGTGCCCCCACCCTACAGCCCGATGGATTTCGCGGGCTGGTTCGAGGCGTACCTCGGTGGCGAGTGGCGCACATTCGATCCGCGCAATAACACCCCACGCATCGGGCGTGTCCTGATCGCGCGAGGGCGTGACGCGGCCGATGTGGCCCTGAACACTACCTTTGGACCCAACGAGCTCAAGAGTTTCAGCGTCACGACCGAACAAGTCGGGTAACATCTGAGCGACGAAACGGTGCAAATTCCAGGTGGTTTTCCGCTGCTTGGCGGAACCAATTGTTTCTGGGCGCGGTCTTGGGGATATAGCCGGCCCCTCGTCCCTCTCGAACCGTCTCATGTCACTTCAGCAATTCATCGAACGGCTGCTCCCTCGGGAGACCCACTTCTACACCTTCCTCGAAGACCAGGCGGCCGTGGCTCTGCAAGCGGCGGAGGCGTTGTTGCCAGCGGCTCAAGCGGCAGCCGACTACGAGATGATCCGGAGCGAAGTGAAGAAGCTCGAGAACGAGGGCGACCGCATCCATGACGCGATGATGTCGGCGCTGGCCGCCACCTTCGTGACGCCGATCGATCGCGAAGATTTGCAGCGGCTCTCCAAGCGTCTCGACGACATCACCGACCTGCTCGACGTCTCGGCGCGTGCATTCTTGGTCTTTGACGTCGACGGACGGACCGAGGCCATCGGTGTCTTGATTCGACTCATTCACGAGTCTTGCAAGGTGTTGGCCGAGGTCATGCCGCTGCTGCGCAAGAACAAGTACAACGAGTTGATCGAACGGTGCCGGACACTGGCTGAGCTCGAGAAGCAGGGCGATCGAATCTTTCGCGACGAGCTGAGCCGGCTATTCCGTGATCCGGCCGTGGACGCAAAGGAAATCTTGCGTGCCCGCGAGGTGCTCGATCACCTCGAGAAGGCCCTGGACAAGAGCCGCTCAGCCGCCGAGACGCTGACCAACATCGCGGTGAAGCATGCTTGAACTGCTGCTCGCGGTCGTCGTTGCAGCCCTCGTTTTCGACTATATCAATGGCTTTCACGATGCGGCCAACGCCATCGCGACCTCGGTTTCCACCGGCGTGCTTCCGCTGCGGACCGCGGTGCTGGTGGCGGCGATTTTCAATTTCATTGGCGCGCTGACCGGTACGGCCGTGGCCAAGACGATCGCCAACGGCTTCACCGAACCGCACCTGGTCAGTCAGACTTTGGTGCTGTCGGTGTTGGTGGGAGCCAGCATCTGGAACCTCGTCACCTGGTGGTACGGCATCCCGTCCAGCTCGTCCCACGCGCTGATCGGCGCTTTGGCCGGGGCAGTGATGGTAGCCAGCGGCGTGCACGCCTTCAATTGGGTGACGCTCTATCACAAGGTGCTCATTCCCTTGGTGCTCTCGCCGCTGATTGGCTTCGTGGCAGCTTGGGTATTGATGGTTGGCATCCTCTGGGTCGTTCGCCGCCGCAAGACGCACAGCGTCAATGCGGGCGCACGGAAACTCCAATTGGCCTCCGCCTGCGCCATGGCATTCTCCCACGGATCCAACGATGCCCAGAAGGTCATGGGCGTCATCACCATGGCCCTGGCCGCCTATCTCCAATCGGGGGCCAAACCCGATTTGCCGGGTTGGTTTGCACCCACTCTGCATGGCTCGAGCTACGATGTGCCGCGCTGGGTCATGGTGGCCTGCGCCACAGCCATTGCTCTCGGCACGGCGGGCGGCGGAAAGCGCATCATCAAAACCATGGGCGCCAAAATCATCCGCATCAGCCCGCTTCAGGGCTTCGCGGCCGAGACGGCTGGCGCGCTCACCATCCTGGGTGCTAGCGCGATGGGTGTGCCGGTCTCCACGACGCATTGCATCAACGCCTGCATCATGGGCGTCGGTGCCAGCAAGCGGATCAGCGCCGTGCGCTGGGGCACCGCGGGCAAGATCGTCGTAGCGTGGGTCGTCACGTTACCCGCCAGCGCATTGTTTGCTGGCCTGACGTTCCTCCTGCTGAGCGCTCTCGGCAGTCACTACTGAGTCTTGACGTGTCCGGCGTCCGCTTGCGAGAGCCGGTCCCTGCAGCACTCGGAACCCTACGGAGCTAAACGAGCCAGAACCGTCGCCTGGAGAGCTACACCCAGGGTGATCTGCTCAGCGGTTACGTGGAAAGAGCTGGACGCCACGGCCAGAGAGATACTCTCCGCTGAACGCAACGCATCGGGTAGCCCAAAGCTATGGCTGAGCAGTTTCTCGAAGTTCCAGGCGAGCCCAGACTGCCGCTCGCGAAGTTCCTTGTTGATGCGCTCGGTGATGCCCTGGTCCACAACGCCAGGCACCCAGGCCAGGTCTGCATCTTCGAGCTCCACGCCGACGAGCAGATTCGCCTGTGGACGTGTCTCGCGGCTCAGACCAATCAACGCACTCAACGACTTGATCCGGACCGGGACGTCGAGTCCGAGAACAGGCCAGATGACTTCGCCGCTCAGCTCGACGCGAATGCCGCGCTCGGCGACTAGGCTGAGCGCCTCGAGACGGTCGAAAACGAGCAGACGATTGCCGTCCTTACCGTCCAGATCGATCTTGAGCGGAAGCATTTGTTCGAGCAGAAGGCGGATATCCGTTTTCGACAGACTGGCGTTCAGTTGCATGGTTCGTGTCCTCGGGGGGATGCAAGGCAAGCTCGGTGCCAGATGGCTCAGAACGTTGCCAGATCGGCTCGGTTGGTCAGGGCCGCGAGTCGCGCCTTCACCAGGTCGACCTCGCCCGGCGTCAAGCCGATGCGCAGCACCTTCTGGTCCCAGTCCAGACCGCTGACGACAGGCGCTTGGCTTGTTGTCGAGCGCCTCTCGAGTCCACCAGCAGCAGGAACGAACTCGTCCAGCACGCGCAGACGGTCGAAGTCGTCCTCGTCGAGGGCCCGAATGCGCGCCAGGGTGTCTTGCGGCACGGCCGGGACCTGGATCTGCGACCAGTCGGTCTCGAACAGGATTTTCGGATTCTTGATGCTGCGGAACGCAATGCTGTTGTCCACGACGTAGATGCGAACCCCGGGATCGAGACGCTCGAGAATGAACTGCAGCGGATGCGGATCGCCATGGTTGACGGCGAACATGAACAAGTTGGCTTGAGCGATCGAGCGCTTGTAGTAGGCGTCGGCTGCGAAGAGGCCAGGACTCCAGATGTTTTCCCCGTCCCGCAGCCAGCCCGCCTTGTGCGCGCTGCCCACTGTCTTCACATCCTCGAGCCAGAGGCTCAAGAAACCCAGAATGCAGTCTGTCCCCGGCAAAGGCTGATCGACTTCCGTCGAGAAAGCCCGGTAGTCCGCCTCGCGGAAGCAGTGAGCGGCCGTGGGCGGCGCCACATACTCGTCCGGCTCGAGAAACAGCTTCTGGACCGCGTAAGCAGCGAGTTCCTTGCGCGGTTCGTTGATGAGGCCTGACGTGCTGGGTCCCCGCCATTTTGCCCGAAACGTACGCGTCTGCCCGGCATCGTCGATCGAAACGGTGAACAGCTTGGTGCCTTGATCGCCACCCGGGGGTTCCGCGGAGCCATCGACACGCAGCGAATCCGAGCCGAGCCAGCACTCGACGACCAACGGATCCTGACACGCAGGAGGGTGCTCGCCGCGCGCGCACAGACGCGTGGGCGTCGTGAGCGGGATTGCAGGCTTGGCAAGCGGACGACCGCCACCACAACCGAGCGCGGCCAAGAAAATGCCCGAGAGCGCGAGAGCGCGATAGAGCGGAATCATCTATGCAAACCTAGACAAACTCTCGCTCCAGGCCATGAGGCAAATTGCCTCTGCAACGAGCGTCGACGCTCACCGCGGCGCTGCGGACTCGGGAGGAACGCTGGTCGTGGTCAGGGTCGTCGACGTTGTGCCGGCAGGCGGCCCCGGTGCTGGCGCGGCCGGCGGAATCTCGGCCAAGCGCAGCTCGATCTTGTCGCAAATCTGGCTCACTGCTTCGTCGAGCGCGGTCGACAAGGCACGTACGACGGGCCCTGGATCGTCCTCGTCGTTGCCGGACACGTCCTGTTCGACGGTGATGGTTCGTTCCAGCGAACCCAAGGTCGCGTCGTCCAGCTTCATCACCACGCGCACGCGCACTTTGTGCTTCTCGCCTTTGATCTCTTCGAAGGCGACCAACTCGGCGTCCAGATTCGGCGCGGCGCCCGAGACGGCGCGGGTGATGCCGCGTTCTTCGAACAAGGAATGGGCGAGGGCCCTGCGCAAATAGGCTTCGGGGCGTTCGGTCCAGCGCCGATCGTTGTAGTAGCCCATTTCCTGGGCCGAGGTCCGATACGCCATGCGTTCGCGCAGGTGCGGACCCGCATCGATGCGACCCAGGCGCAGGCGTTCTTCAGCGCGGCCATCGGATGTCGCCGTCGGCGGCGCCCCGTCGGCGGACTCCAACTCGGGAGTAAAATAGCGCGGCACGATCGGCGCGCTCTTGGTGAGCAGGGCACACCCAGGGTTGAGAGCGACGACGCCCACCAAGAACAAGCTCACCCACACGTTGTCGTTCTTCATTCTGCCACCGAGCGTCCCTTGACCAACATGTCGG
>JBBQHO010000032.1:0-26563 GCA_038324055.1 Polyangiales bacterium
ACGGCAACGGCTGCGGCTACGACTGCCAGCAGGCGCCCTACTGCGGTGACGGCGTTCGCAACGGCACCGAAAATTGCGACGGTGACGACGACGGAGACAACAATGACAACGTCGACCGCTGCGGCAGCAACTGCGACTTCGCGGCCGTTTGCGGCGATGGCCTGGAGAACATGGGCGAGGCCTGCGACTACGGGCCGTTCGCATACGTGGGAACACCCCAAAGCGCGCCCTATCTGGGTTGTACTTCGCTGTGCGAGGACGGCCCCTTCTGCGGCGACGGTGTTCTGGCCTCGGCCTACGAGGATTGCGACGACCCGGCGGGCAACGTTGGCGAAACAGTCTACGATGCGGCGGGCAAGTGCACGGTGTCGTGCGTGATCGGTCCAAGTTGCGGCGACGGCATCGAGAATGGTCCCGAAGCCTGTGACAACGGCTTCAACGACGACACCTACGCCTACGACACACAGGCGGGTGTCGCGTTCGCGGACACAGAGTCTTGCGGAGCGAACTGTGCGGACGTCCCCTATTGCGGAGACGACATCGTGCAGCCGAACATCGAGGACTGCGACAATGGCGACGCCTCACATGCCGGTGACGGAAATCAGAACGACAACACCGCCTACAACGGTTGCAAGACGGACTGCACGTTTGGTCCCTATTGCGGCGATGGCGGGCCCGGCACGGGTGACGAGGATGACGGCGAAGTGTGCGACGACGGCCCAAGCAACACGGCGTACGGCGCCGGCAAGTGCGGCTACGACTGCAAGCCGGCACCGTACTGCGGTGACAAGGTCCGCAACGGCGCCGAAGAGTGCGACGATCCCAAGGGTAACGACGGGAAGTACGGCGGCTGCACGAGCGTCTGCAAGAAGGCCCCCTATTGCGGCGACAAGAAGATCGCCGCAGGCAAGGAAGCTTGCGACGACGGCCCCTCGGGCAGCCTGACTTGCACGCCCACCTGCACAGCGCGTTCGGACGTGAAGTAGCCGAGCAAGTGGCGCCACGAAGGAGCGAACTCGCTTGGCGAGTTCGCTCCTTTTTTCATTTCTTCAGGCTGTCGCGGATCTCTCTCAACAGCAGCACGTCCTCGGGCGTGGGCGGCTCCGCAGGAGCCGGTTCGGCGCGCTTGAGACGATTCATCTGCTTGACCATCAAGAAGATGATGAAGGCCAAGATGACGAAGTTGAGAGCAATGGTGATGAAGTTGCCGTAGGCCAAAACAGGAACGCCCGCGGCCTTGAGTCCGTCGAGCGTTTCTGGCGTCCCAGCCGGAGCATCGGCCAGCTTCAGGTACAGGTTGCTGAAGTCCACCTTGCCGACGATGCGACCGATCACCGGCATGGTGAGGTCCTTGACGGCCGAGTCGACGATCTTACCGAAGGCGCCACCGATGATGACGCCGACCGCTAGGTCGACGACGTTGCCCTTGAGCGCAAATTCTTTGAATTCTTTGGTTGGGCCCATACTTCCTCTTTCCGTTTGCCGGGCGAGCCTAGCCCGCGAGCCGCATTTCGCGAAGGCAGAAGGGCTCTTGCTCAGCAGCTCAGAGGGCGCACTCGACGACGGCGGAACGGCCGCGCTGTGTACTTCCAGGTGTTGCAAACTGGGAAAACAGAGGGATAGTCGGGTTCCCCATGAGCCATTCGAACGAACTGCTGGCCTCGGCCGAGCAGCACCTCTATCCGAACTACGCCAAACCAGCCGTCGTCATCGACCGCGGTGTGGGCGCCCGTTTGTGGGATACGGAGGGTCGTTCGTACATCGATTTTTTTGCCGGCATCGCCGTGAGCGTGCTCGGCCACAGCCATCCTGCATTGGTCAGCGCAATTGCGGCTCAGGCGCAGAAGCTGATCCATATCTCCAACTACTACTACAACGAGCCGAATATCCGGCTGGCCGAGAAGTTGTGCGCCTTGACGCACATGGATCGAGCTTTCTTCTGCAACTCGGGCACGGAGGCCAACGAAGCATTGCTCAAGTTGGCGCGACGCCATTTCTTCCAGCAGGGTCAGACCGAGCGCCACCGCGTCATTGCCTTCGACAACTCTTTCCACGGGCGCACCTTGGGCGCGATGGCCGCGACCGGTCAGAACAAGTATCGCGAGGGCTTTGGCCCGCTCGCCGGCGTGACACACGTCCCGTTCGGCGATTCGGCGGCAGTGCGCGCCGCGATGGGACCGGACGTGGCAGGCATCCTGGTCGAGTCGGTCCAAGGCGAAGGCGGAGTCATCGTAGCGCCCGACGGCTTCCTCGCGCACCTGCGGGCTATTGCCGACGAAGCCGGCTGTTTGCTTTTGGCGGACGAAATCCAGACGGGAATCGGCCGCACGGGGCGCTTTTTGGGTTTCGAGCACGCTTTGGTGCAAGCCGACGCACTCAGTGTGGCCAAGGCCTTGGGTGGAGGCTTTCCGATTGGCGCAATGCTCTGCAAGGAGTTCCTCGCGGACGCTTTGCCGCCCGGAAGCCATGGCACCACCTACGGCGGCGGTCCTCTGGCCAGTGCAGCTGCATTGGCCACGCTCGAAGTCGTCGAGCGCGAAGAGCTGGTTTCTCGGGCGGCACGCCTTGGAGAATCGTTGGCTGCGCGCCTGACGGAGATCGCCAATCGACACGCGGCCGTCAAAGGCCAGCGCGGCCAGGGCCTACTGCAGGCGCTCGTCTTGAACGAGGGTGTCGATCCAGGCGCGTTGCTGGCGCGCCTGCGTAACGCTGGCGTGCTCCTGACGGTCGCAGGCGGCGTGGCTCTACGCTTCACCCCCCCGCTCACCATTTCAGAAGCGGATCTCGACGAAGGTCTGTCAATCGTCGACCGCGTGCTCGGAGAACTCTCGTGACTCGTCATTTCTTGAACTTGGCCGATCTAGGCCCCGATACGTTGATCCAGGTGCTCGATCTCGCGGATCGGCTGCAGGCCGAGCGAGGCCGCCACGAAAAGCCCCTGATCGGCAAGCAGGTCGCGCTCGTTTTCGAGAAAGCCTCGACGCGAACGCGCCTATCGCTGGAAGTTGCCGTCAGCGAGCTGGGGGGCCATGCGATCGTGCTGAGCAGCCAAGGTTCTCAGATTGCGCGCGGCGAACCGATGAAGGACACCGCGCGCGTGCTGACTCGCATGGTGCACGCCATCACCTTGCGGACGCATGCCGAGAGTCGCATTCGCGAGCTGGTCGACAACGTCACGGTTCCTGTGCTCAACGCGTTGACCGACGAAAGTCATCCGATGCAACTGTTGGCGGATCTGCAGACGGTGCGCGCGCACTTCGGTCGCCTTCGAGGCCTGGTGTTCGCCTGGCTTGGTGATGGCAACAACATGGCGGCGTCGTGGATCGAGGCTGCCGGCCTGCTCGGTCTCGAACTTCGCTTGGCCTGTCCCGAGGGCTACGAGCCCAAGGCGCATTGGCTCGAAGAAGCGCGCTCACGCGGTGCGCTCGTGACCGTGGTGCGCTCTCCCGAAGAAGCAGTTCGCGGCGCGCACGTCGTCTCGACGGACGTGTTCACCAGCATGGGTCAAGAAGAGGAGTCAGCGGCGCGAATTCGGGATTTTTCCGGCTATCTTCTCGACCAGAAGCTGCTCGACCAAGCTGATCCACTGGCCGTCGTGCTCCATTGTCTGCCGGCTCACCGCGGAGAAGAAATCACCGCAGAGGTCCTCGAAGGGCGCCAGAGCCTCGTTTGGGCACAGGCCGAAGCGCGTTTGCACACGGCCAAGGCCATTTTGCTTTGGGCTCTTGGGCACCTGGAACCTTGACCCCCCGATCCCAGTCCCACGTCGCGTGTTCGAGCTGCGGCTTGCGATTGGATCCGACTCGCGCCGGCGCAGTTCGATTCAGCGCCCGTCGGCAGTTCTTCTTCTGCGACGCCGAACACGCGGCCAATTTCTCGTTCTCGAGTCCGCCGGCCGAACCCGAACCCATCGACGCCCCCCAACCGCCGAGCGAACCGCGCCCGGAGCCGACCACGTCGATGATCAGTTTCCCCGCAGCACCCGTCGCTCCGGCTCCGTCCAATCATCTGGGTCGAATCCGTCCCGAGCCGGCGCTAGGCCCCGGACGGCTCTTGGGCCCCGCCGTCGTGCGGCTCGCTCCCGCAGCCCTGGGGGCCGTGGCCTTCATTCTGAGCGCGCGCGCCGACGAACCCCTGGTCCCAGCGCTCGGCCTCGTCGGAGTTCTGCTGGCGTCTGCGGTCATTCAGGAACGGGTCGCCGAGCGACTCGAACGCATCACGGTGCGCGCACGCCGCCGCATCCGCGCCTCGCTGGAGATCGAAGCGACGCGCGCCCGCGGTGAGGAGCGCGAGCGTGTTGCGCCCGCAGCGATTCGTCCGGGCGAAGAGATTCTGGTCGAAGCAGGAGACGTCATCCCGGTCGATGGTGCAGTCGTGTCCGGCCAAGCCATCCTATGGCCCTGGCCAGATGCGGGCGAGACCAGCGAGGTGAAGCCGGGCTCGCGGCTGCTTGCTGGTGCTACCCTACAGAGCGGCAGCCTGCGCGTTGTCTGCACCGCTAGCGGCGCCGAGCGCACGCTGGCGCTCCTCGTGCAGCACGGCAAAAGGCGCCTCGATCGCTCTTTGCCGGCTGCGCGCTTCGCCGAACGGCTCGGTCTTCAAGGCGCTCCGTTCGCCGGCGCCCTACTCGGCCTGACGGCGTTTCTGCTCGGCGCCAGTCCGGCTCAGGGCCTTGGCGTGTGGGCCGCGACTTGGGGAGCACTTTCTGGGGCACTTTTGCTTCATTTGCCGGCCGAGCTGGGGGCGCGCCGCCTCGCGGCTTTGGGCCGTTCGGGCATCTTCTTCCCGTCGGCCGGCATGCTCGATATGGCCGGCCAGGTATCGGTCGTGGTGCTGTGTGCGCGCGGCACCATTTTGCACGGAGAGCCCGAAGTGGCCGAGGTGGAGGCTCTGCGCGAAGCCACCTTGGAGCGAGTCTTGGCTCTGGCAGCGGGCGCCGAGAGCGTCGTGCCCCACCCGATCGCCTCGGCCGTTCTGCGAGCGGCTGAAGCGCGTCAAGTCACTCCCGATGCTTCGCGGCACCATCACGTCGTCACGGGTCTGGGCGTGCTGTGCGTCAGCTCGCGTGGCGCGCCCGTCGTCGTCGGCAGCCGCGAGCTGCTCTTGCGTGAAAGAATCAGCATCGCCATCGCAGAGGAGACGCTGCGAAAGTACGAAAGTCAGGGCAAGACCGCGTTGCTGGTCGCCGAAGACGAACATTTGCTCGGTGTTTTGGCGCTCGTCGACGGTCTACGACCCGGCGCACGCGCGATGATTCAGCAGCTGAGCGAGGCAGGGTTCGAACCCGTGTTGTTGTCGGGCGACTCGCGACAGACGAGCGAGGCCGTCGGTCGTGCCCTGGGTGTCGAGCACCTGCGCCCCGAGATCCCTGCTACCGAACGCGGGCTCGAGGTGGGGCGCCTCGCCGAAGGTGGAGCCGTCGTGGCCGTCGTGGGACGTACAGGCTTCGACGACAGCGCTCTCCATGCCGCCAAGGTCCCGGTCGTGCTCGGCCTCCCGTCGGTGAGTACCCGGGACCGCGCCATCAGCGTTTGTGGGGAGCTTCCGCTGCAAGGCGCGCGGGCTCTCGTCGAGGCACAGGCCTTGCGCCGCGAGACCTGGATGGGGCTCCTGTTCTCGCTACTGCCCGCTGCCCTGGCTAGCGTCGCCGTCGCCAGCCTGCTCTTTCCCCCCTCGTTCGCCCCGCTGCTCGCGGCGGTAGCCGCCGGAATTACGGCCGTTGTGCTTCTGCGTCGCAGCGCCTCGAGTGACCCTGGGCGCCAGCTCTGAGCTGTGGCAAACGGCGTGGGTGAGCGAAAAAACGCGCGACGCCTTGCTGGGCGACAAACCACGAGCACCCGATCTCGAGCGCCTGCGGCAAAATCTCGACGACTACATGATCGAGAAGGGTTTGCGCACCACCGAGCAGCGCAGCCTGATCATCAAGACGTTGTTCGACTCCACGGAACATTTGACGATCGACGAGTTGCTGGAGCGCGTTCGGTCGGTCGACTCGCGGATCGGCTACGCCACGGTCTATCGCACGATGAAAATGCTGGCCGAGGGCGGGATCGCCAACGAGCTGCATTTCGGCGACGGCATGACGCGCTACGAAGTGGCCGATGAGAACGCCCACCACGATCATCTGATCTGCGAGGAGTGCGGGCAGATCACCGAGTTCGAAGAGCCGCTGATCGAAGAACTGCAGCAACGCATCGCGTCGCGCTACGGTTTCGTGGTGACCCACCACAAGCACGAGCTCTACGGGCATTGTGCCGATCGCGAGGCCTGTGCCGCGCGACGTCGCAAGTGACGCACCGCCCCGCGGTCATTCAGATCACCAGCGTGCGCCGATCGGTCACCACCCGTGAGCAAGCCAGGTCGTGGGCTTCGGTCGGGATCTCCGCCAACAGCTGAAAGTCGAACACAACGATGGTCGCTGCAGCAGGCGGACACAGATCGCCGAGCGTCGCGTCGTAGTACCCCGCACCGTAACCGATGCGGTGACCGCGCCCATCGGCAGCCAGGGCCGGAACCAGCACGACCTGGACGTCACCGCGAGTTGCTTCCGGCGCTCCTGGTGGTGGTTCGGCGAACTTGCCGCCGCGCACAACTACGTCACCCAGCGTCGAACTCAAGCGAAAGCCGGTGCGAAAGCCGGTCGCCGTGGGTTCCATGAACGGATAGTAGAGCGCCGAACCGCGGGCCCGGAGCGCTTCGTCCAGACCGCGCAAGTCGACCTCACCACGCTCCAGGATAGGCCAGAACAACGCCACGCTACGGGCGGCTAGCAGCCAGTCTTCAGCCAAGAGCCTCGTCACGACTTGCTGGCTGCGCAGCGCGAGCGCGGCTGCAGGGTGCCCGCTACGCAAGGACTGCATGCGCTTGCGGATCTGCTTTTTGGCCCGCGCCGTCACCTCGCGCAGCAAATCTGGGGCCAGAGGGGAGTCCATGTGATCACTTTCTTGCGAGCTTTGCCCTTGCTTGCAAGGTCTCGTCGCTCCGGACTGCTATACCCGGCGCGCCATGACAACGGTGTACGTGGGGGGCGAAAAGCATGTCCTCGTCCTCTCTTCTCAAGCTGATGAGTTCGTCGTCCAGCAGGCCATTTCGGTCGGCCCAGCTCCGTCGTTTCTCTGTTTCGCACCCGACAAGCGGCGAGCCTACGCAGCGGTCGAGGGCGCGGACGCCTTGGCCAGTTTTCGCGTTGCCGACGATGGTGCACTCACTCTGCTCGCTACGACGCCGTGCCCCGGCGGACCTGCGTATGTGTCCGTCGATCGCAGCCAGAATTGGGTGCTGGCGGCCAGCTACGGTAGCGGCCAGCTGCACGTGTTCGGCCTGGATGACCAGGGTGTGCTGACTCCGGCGGGGCAATCGCTCGAGACCGGCCAATGGAGCCACGCTGCCTTGCTCGATCCCGAGAATCGTCAACTGTACGTGCCCAGCAAGGGGACCGACCGAATTACTGTACTCGCCTTCGATGCGTCGACCGGTGCGGTGACTCCGCATTCGACCATCGCCACTCCGCCGGGATCGGGCCCCAGGCACCTGGCGTTTTCCTCGAATGGCCGCTGGCTGTACGTCGTCGACGAGAACGACTGCACACTGCTGGTTCTGGAGCGAGGCGCGGGCGGCCATCGGCTCGTCCAGATGGTCAGCACCTTGCCCCGTGACTTTGCGCCCGGTGACAGCGGCGCCGACATTCATCTGAGCGCCGACGAACGCTTTCTCTACGTTTCCAATCGCGGCCACGACAGTTTAGCTGTGTTTTCCTGCGACGGCGGCGCAGTCCACCTCATCGGCACGACGCCAAGCGGCGGTCGCGTGCCACGGAACTTCTGCTTTCTGGGTAACGAGCGTGTGCTCGTCGCCAATCAAGAAAGTCACTCATTGGCATTGTTCGCCCGCCACCCGGACGAGGGCAGCCTGACTTTGCTCGGCACACACCCAGTGGATGAGCGCATCTTCTGGGTCGGCCCATCGAATGTGCCGGGGGCGCCTTGAGCGTCTCGGGGGCATTCGTCATCCCGGCACTGGACGCCGAGCGCAGTCTTGGTTCCGTCCTCGCTGCTCTGAGCGCCGCCTGGCACGAGCAGGCTCCCGACTCGGCCCTGCCACCCATCGTGGTCGTCGACGATGGGTCGCGCGATGGCACGGCGGAGGTGGCGCAGAAGCACGGGGCTGTCGTGCTGACGCATCCTGAAAATGGGGGCAAAGGCGCAGCGCTACAGACCGCGCTCGCTTGGGCCTTGGATTGCGGGGTCTCGATGGTGGTTTCGCTCGATGCCGACGGGCAGCATCCGGCCGATGCCGCAGTTCGATTGCTTCGGTCGCCTCGGCCGCGGACTGCGCTTTTGATCGGCACCCGCGATCTCGCTGCCGCTGGGGCGCCTGCGGCGAATCGCTTCTCGAATCGCTTCTCGAACATCGTTCTTTCTTTCTTCGGAGGCGAGCGCTTGCTCGACACGCAATCCGGCCTGCGACGATATCCAGTCGTCGAGACCACCGCCTTGGGCGCGCGCGATCGGGGATTCGCCTTCGAGGCTGACGTCGTACTGCGCGCCGCGCGTCGGGGCATGCCGATCGAGCACGTGCCGTTCCAGGTCTTTTACCCGCCTGAAAAGGAACGGATCACGCACTTCCATTCGATCAAGGATCCGGCGCGGATCGTTGCGCGCGTGCTGTCGACCGTCTGGTCCGTGCCGCATGTACGTTGGCGCCGCCGCATCTTGCGGTACGCGTTTTTCGGCCTCGTGCTGGCGATGGTGGCATTGAGTATCACTCATGGTGTCGTACGAGCCGTCGGCGCTATCGAGCCACCCGTTATCGAGGTCCCGACGGTCGAACGCACGGAGACAGACGGCATTCGACATGCAGGCGCGAACTATGCGCTGCGCCGGAACGGCATTTGGGAAGTGGGCCTCCGCGGTCGACCCGAAGAAATCGGCTGGGCGCACGGCAAGCTGCTCTACGAACAGATGGTCGCCAACGAGGGAAAGCTCTTCGGCGCCTTCGAGCAGGCGATCCCCAGTTGGCCGCTCCGCACACTTGTTCTGGATCTCGCAGTGTTCGGCTATCGTGACGTGAATCAGGGGATGAGTTCAGAACGGCAGCGCGAGCTTGCAGCCCAAGCCCTCGCCTTTTCGCCCGATCCGTACGAACGCTTCTTTCCTACCTTTCAACGCTTCGTCTACCTGTCTGCGCTTTACGACATCTCGCTGTCGTTCGAATACTCGCCGCTGATTGGCTGCACGACGTTCACCGCCGACGAGGCGCACTCGAGCGCTGGCGGACCGCTCTTGGCTCGCGCCTTCGATTTCGAGGTCGACGACATCTTTGATCAGCAAAAAGCCGTGTTCTTCGTGCGCGAGGACGGGCAAATTCCGTTCGCTTCAGTCGCTTGGCCTGGCCTCGTCGGTGTGGTCAGCGGCATGAATGCGGAGGGCCTCGCGATCGTCGTGCACGGCGCACGCGCAGGAGAAACGACGACGACCGGGGAGCCCGTAGTGCACGCGCTGCGCCGGGTGCTCGCAACGACACGTACGACGGCAGAGGCTCTGGCTGCTCTGGCTGCAAAACAGCCGATGGTGAGCCACTTGGTGATCGTGAACGATCGCCAAGGCGACGCTCTCGCCATCGAACGCATTCCAGGGCGTGCGCCTTTCGCACGCACGCTGCCTGGGGTGGGGGCGGTCACCAACCACTTGGAAGGGCCAGCCCGCCAAGATCCCAAGAATCTGCGCGTTCTCGCGGGCACATCCACGCAAGATCGACGCGCGCGCGGCGACGCGCTGATCCAACAAGCTCGAGGGCCGGTAGGCGTAGTCGATCTCGTCGCGTGGCTCCGTGATCAGAACGCGGTCGATGGCGCTGCTCTGCCAGCTGGTGACCGACGGGCAATCGATGCCCTTATCGCCACACACGGCGTAGTCATGAATACGAAAACCCGCGAGCTTTGGGTCAGTCAGAGCCCGCATTTACGCGGAAAGTTCGTACGTTTCGAACTGGAACGACTGCTGGCCGAAGACTACCGACCCAATTGGCAGACAACCTGGGAAGCCGTTCCCGCCGTACCTCGGTGAGGCAACACGCCACACGCGAACGCGCGCAAGGCGTGGCAAGGTCGAGCTCCCGAGGGGGCGTCGCCCTTGGAGCCGAGTCCGATGACTGATCCTATTTCCCTCGCCACGCACAAGATTTTGGTGCTCGATGACGAGACCGATGCAGCCTGTCTGCTCGGTCAATTTCTCACTGAACGCGGCTACGAGGTGAGCGTTGCGCACGACGGCCTGGCAGCCATCCAGCTCGCCAAGAAGTTCGAGCCCGACATGATCTTGGTCGACATCGGTCTTCCCGACATGGACGGCTACGAGGTCGCCGAGATGTTGTGCAACGACGCCAGCGTCCCCTCGTGCCGCCTGGTGGCGCTGACGGGCTACGGCGATCCGGAGTACCGCTGGCGAAGCGCGAAAGGCGGCTTTGAAGAGCATCTGGTCAAGCCTGTCGATCTCGAACTCTTGGTGCGCTTGATCGAAACACGCGTCTGAGTGCCCGCCCGCGCCGCTTCAATTTCGGATCGCCCGTGCACTCCCGCACTTCTTGCAGCGCGTTGCTGGGGCGAGTATCGACCAACGAAGCCATGGCCGACCGCCCCTTCCGACCACGATCCGCTGCGTCTTGGGCCTTGGCGCTGGTGACCATCGGCTGCATCAGCGGCGGCCGCGTGAAGTCGGGCGTCGACCCCAACAAGAAACTCGCGCAGACGAGCAAGGACGAGCGGATCGCTCTGTGCCAAGCTGATGTGCGATACCGCTACCTCGTGTCGTCGGGCACACTGCGTTGCAGAGCCGTTGCACTCGCTATCGCTCGCGGCGCTACCGACAGCGAGCTGCGCGCCAGTTGCGAAGCGGCCTTCGACTCGTGCCAGTCGGGCGATGGCGTCCCGGGACAGAACCTATCGGCAGAACTCGAAAATTGTGGCGCATCGCTTGGCGACTGGAGCGCCTATTTCGGCTGCAAGAGCGCTCGAGTGGTCCAGTTGGAGGAGTGCGCGAGTGACCAAAGGGACGAGTTTTCGGTGCGCTTGAACGAGCTTTCCGATTGCAGATCCATCACGGTGAGCGAGCGCAGCGCCTACGAAGCAGCCATCGCTCCGACGCAAATCGAATCGTGCCGAACGCTCGCTGAGTTGTGCTTCTGAGCTGCCCTGGGTCGCACGCCACAGGTCAATCGAATCCGCCCCTAGCTGCGTTCGAGGCCGAACCAAGCGCCCGCGCAAGCGAGCGCAAAGCCGACAGGCGCGATGCCCAGGGCCACCAGTAGGGCGGTGGGTTCGGTGACGCTGAACAGCCCGACCACGACTAGAATGGCAGCGCCCGTCGCCCAGGCAGGCTCCAGTACGCTGACCGAGCCGCTGGCTCGCGCCACCAGATAGGCCGAAAACGGAAACGCCAGGAGGAGAGCGCCGCCGAGCAGAGCGATGGGCACGGCGCCTTCGATGCCCGCCTCGTCGGCCAAGGCAAAGTCGATACCGAGCCGATGCCCGGCGTATACGGCTGCAGCCAAGAACGACAACATCACGCCCAAGGTGACCAAGGCCCCCAGCAAGATCCAGTGAACGAGCAGCGGCCTACCTTTGCGGGCCATGACCTCTCGGACCGTTCCGAGGCTGGGTGCCTCCAGCAGCGAGTAAACCGAACGGCGCCCCGAATACGAACTTGGTTCACCCAGGACGCTGCGAACGCCGAACGCCATCAGCAGGAGCATCGGCACCACGACGACCAAGAGGCCCGGGCCACGCCCGAAGATGATGTGGTCGTAGATGCCGTGCAGCAGCACCGAGAGCAGCCAAATGGGACCAAACCAGCGGTCCCGGCGACCACCCCCGAGCATGTAGCCCCAGAGCCCGGCAAAGAAGAAATGTGCTGGCAGCGCGATGCCGGCGCGCAGCACGTCGAGCCAGCTGTTCTGATCCCACAGCAGAAACCAAGACAGCGTTTCGGCAAAGGCGAAGCCACCTGCGCCCAGCACTGCGTGCGTTGCACCGAGTTGACCCGTGAGCAGACGGCGCCGCACGTAAGCGGGCCACACGCACGCGACCTTCAGCGCTTCTTCGAGCGGCGCGAAGAAGAGCACCATGACGAGTGCCGAGCCGAGCGTGCCTCGCCCGTCGGAGCCCAGACCGAGCCCGGTGAAGCTCAAGGTGGCGCGTTCGATCAAGGTCCCCAGGACCGAAAGCACCATACCGCTCGTCGCCAAGAGCAGCGCTCGCTTCATGGGAAAATGGCTGGTCCGCTCGACGCGCCGCCACAGCCAGAAGGCGAAAACCAGACCGCCGGAGCCAATCAGCAGCGTGATGACGAAACGAATGCCTGCCAAGATCCGTCCTCGAACTTCAGAAGTGAAGACCCACGAGCACGCTTGCGACCAAGCCGAGACCTACCGAACTTCCTGGTTGCGCCACGCTGGGATCGCTGCCCCCCGATGCCGCCGCTCGCGATAGGAACAGGAGATCGCCTCCCACCTGGCCGCCGACGGAGAACGTGTCGCTCAGGTAGTAGTCCGCGCCTAGCGCAGCGCGCACGTCCACACCACTCGCAGAAAGGGCCATGCCCGACGCCCCACCCGGGACGACCAAGCCCGTCAGCGCCGTGTAGCCGACGCCCAAAGTCGCGTAGGGCTCGAAGTGCCCGAACGGGAGGTGCAGAGCGCCCTCACCGGCCAGGGACCAAAGATCAAAATGGCTGAGGCTGCCGTTGCGAAAACGAGCGCCAAACGTGAAATAGAGAACCCGCAGGCCGATCGCGCCACCGTAGACGACGCCCGAAGCGCCAGAGTCAACAGGGCCACCAACGAACTCGCCACCCGCCGCGCGTAGGTCGACGGCCTGGAAACCGAGCTCACCCGTCAGCCAGACAAATTCGAGACCGCGTCCCGAATCATCACGATCGGCGGTGTCCAGCTCGCGTTCGGTTTGACTGCGCTCCTCGCCCTTTTCAGGCATTGCACCCGGTGCCTCGAGGCCCCCAGCATCGAGCGGACGCTCGCCCGTTTCGACAGGCGCCTGCGGTGGAGTGGGCGTCTCGTCGGGCGCGTCTGGAGTGACCGGTGCCACTTCGTCGTCGTAGGAATCGGCACGCGCTCGACTGGTCGTCGCGACCAGCAGGAGCAGGGCGCCGGCGCAGCCGGAAAGGCGAACTCTGGTGTCGCCGAAAATCCGCGTCATGGGCATGAGCCTACCACGGGATTTCACGACGCCGAGCCGAGCGGACCACTCAGCCCCCACCTTTCCGCGAGTACGGCGAGCTTGCTGGTATCCGGACCTCGGTACGCCAAATCGACAATCGTGTGCGAAAGCGGCACGTCGCGACGCAAGGTGGCCAGCGCGCGGTACAGCAGCGCTTCGGCTTCGTGCGCGCAAAGCTCGCGCACCAGGGCGTCGGCGCCGCGTACTTTGATGGTCCACTCGGCGGCGCTTCGCGGAATGCCCTCGAGGTGGCCATAGTGGTCAAGCACGACGGCCGCACTGCGTGCGCCCCAACGCGGGATCCCAGGAATGCCGTCCGCACTGTCGCCGACGAGCGCCAAGTAGTCGGGAATACTGTCCGGCAAGACACCCAGCTTGGCCCTCACGCCGACGTGGTCGTAGCGCAGGTTGCGCAGACGATCCCAAGTGACGATGCGCGAGCCTTTTACGCACTGCATCAGGTCCTTGTCGGGGGAGGCAATGACGATCGAGTCGAACGCTGGCTCGTGCTCGAAACGCGCAGCCAGCGTGGCCAGACCGTCGTCGGCCTCGAATTCGCGCATCGACAGGACGACCAATCCCAGTGCGTCGGCTATTTCCTCGGCGAGCGGAAACTGCGAGAAGAGGGCAGGCTCGATGCCTTCACCCGTCTTGTAGCCTGGGAATAGATCGTTGCGGAACGACTCGATGACCGTATCGAAAGCGACGGCCAGGTGTGTGAACTCGCCGCCGCGCGCCAAGGCACCGAGGCTCCGTCCCAAGGCGACCGCGGCGCCCACCTGCAAGCCCGCGGCAGATGTGCGACTGGGCGCTCCGTAGTACGCCCTGAAGAGTTCGAAGGTGCCGTCAATCAGGCAAAGGCGCGCGGTCATGGCGAGGGGAGTGTTCGGTGACGAGGAGGTGAATTCGGGTTTGAGACCTTCAGGTCTTGCATCTCCGCTCTCACCTGGGAAGAATGCGCGCCGTTACTGGAGTTCAAGCATGCGTAAGCACCATCGTATCGTTGTCGCCCTGATCGTTTCGGTCAGTCTTCCCATCGTCGGCTGCACCCTGATCACCGAGGTGGACCGCAGTCTCATCGACAGCGATTCCGGTGGCGCTGGCGGGGACACCGCCGATGGCAGTTCTGCGGGCGGCGATACCGCGACCGGCGGCAGCGACAACCTGGGTGGCAGCAGTGGCAGTGGCAACGGCGGCGAGGGAAACCTCGGCGGCGGCGGCGGCGGATCCTGAGGTCTCAGTTCGAGCGAGCGCTCGAGGCGGTCCACAGACGACGCCCCAGCACAGCGGCCACGAGCCCTACCAGTGCCAGCGCCGGGTACGGTGACTGCGCCGGAGGCTCGGGAGCGATGCGAGCGGCGCCACAGCCGTAGCGAGGAACGCAAACCTGCGCCTCCGAACCGCTGCCGGGTACGTTCGGATCAGTGGGCGGGTCGGCGCGCAGCTCGTCCTGATCGGGGATGCCGTCACCATCGACGTCCCGCTTGGGGTCCAGGCGATCGAGTGCGGCGAGCAGGTCGGCATCCTTGCGCAGGCCCGTGAGACTGTCCGCGAACGGCTGGTCCGGCGTGCTAGCCGTGCCTGGATTCTCGGTGTGGCAAATGGAGCATTTGGGGGCGCAGGCCATCTCCCAATACTGCTCGATGGCACCAGGAAAGCTGGGCGAAGCAGAAGCCGTCGCAGGCACGAAGCTGAGCGAGACGAGCCAGGCTGAGGTCAGGACGAGTCGCCGCGTGGCGATCGCGAGGGGCGTACGTTGGGGTGAAAGTTGGTACACGCGGACCTCTCAGAGATAGAAATGGAGCTGACCGATGAGCGTGAACTTGTCGGTGGTACGGGTGATGAGGTCGGTGCGGAACTCGAGCTGCTTGAAGAAGAACCAATCCAGACTCAGCCAGCCGCCTAGGTTGGGCTCACCGTAACCCGTCGAGGTGACCAGGGCCGACTGCGCCAGGCCTTGGTCGAGGATCTCGCCGGTGACCAGGACGTGCAACCCCTGAATGGCTTCGTAGTTGACCTGAGCGAACCCCACGTAGCCCGCGTCGGCATTGGTCCGAAAGAGCGCATCCACCTCCGCCAGAAGCGAGAGGTTGTCGAACGGCGCTGCGCGCAACGTCAGACCGTGCGCCTGACGCAAGGTGTTCGCCTCGTAGGTCAGCCGATCGACCTCTGCGAAAGTGACCTTGCTGCTGATGCCGGCCGCGAGATGCGAGTTGGCTATGCCTTCCACGTAGGCCGAATACCCACGCTCGCGAAACTGGTCCGGACCCAGCTGGAAATTTCCGCCGATACCCATGAACTCAGCGCGCATGTGCTCACCTACATAGGCCAGGGCCAAACCATGTTGTTGGTCCGACTCACGGTCGGTGCGCGTGGCCTCGCGCACCCACGCCGTATGTTCCGGTATGCGCACGCCGAACGGTAAGTTCAATCGCCCGGCGCGAAGCAAGAACTCGCTACTGAACTCGTAACCCGCGTAGTAGTTGCGGGCGATGAGGTTCAGCTCGTTGCCTTGCCCCGCTGTGACCTGGGCCGCGCGAGCGTTGGCCGAGCCCGCCGTCACTTTGGACAAGCCTAGGCTTCCGCCCAGTCGGAACTTGCCCAGGCGCAGCTGACCGTACAGGTCCGCCTGCATGACGGGCACGAACGCTACCTCGTGACCCGGTTGATTCGGACGGATCACGTACAAGTTGCGATACGAGCCGCTCACCAAGAGCGGCTCGGGCGGCTCCCACGCGCCCCAGAACACGCCCGGCGACGGCGGTGGGTCGTCCTTGGCGGGCGCGCCGTAGTGCATGCGCAGAATCAAGTCGCTAGTGACGCGGCCGTACGGCGTCAGCAGCTCGCCGCCGCTCGGATCGGCATGGCATGTCGAACAGGCCGTATAGCCATGCTGCAACATCCACGCGTACGCATGAGCGTTTTGTGAGAAGCCCAGGACGAACAGAAACGCTGCCAGGGGCAGCACCAACGACAGGCCGCGCGACTTCCGCTCCTTCTTCATTGCCTCCACATTTCGTCGTCAAACGCGGCAGCGTCAACGTCCCAAGCGAAAAAACACCACTTCAGTTGTCGCGCAGCTTGAACCCGGTCTTGACCTTGACGTTCTTGTCGACGCAAACGCCCAAGTAGCAGGGGACTTCGATATTGAACTGGGTGATGTCGATCTCGAGGCGCGCCTGCAGGTGGTAGTCGGACCCGGTGCGCTTCACCTTGTAGGTGAATTTGGTGGGCTTGGTGACGCCGTGCAGCGTCAGCTGTCCGACGGCCGAGCCGTCGAACTCCTTATTGTCTGCAGGAAAGGTCAGCTTGCTGCGCTCGACGGCCAGGGTCGCCTTGGGGTGGGCCGTGACTTCGAGCGCCTTCTTCAGGTGATCGTCACGCAGCGAGATGCCGGTTTTGAGCTCGGTGAGCGGCGCCACCAGCGTCACGATACCTCCCGCCTCGGTTGCGACCAGACCTGAGCCTTCGCCGTTGATGGTCAAACCCGCAGGGCCGATGGCGCGGAACTCGAATGTACTGGGCCCAGCCGAGCTGAGCGCCGCTTGTGCAGAGAGAGCGATACCTAGACCACCGAGGACGATCGCGACGAACCGAGTCTTGGAATTGAGCGACATGGAGATTTTACCCGCAAGAGAATCGAATGGTGAAGCCCTCGGCAGTCGAGGACTGTCGTGACCCTTCAGCTTACGCTGATAGCTCCGATTTCTCCCCGCGGCGAAATGACACACCCTATTGGACAGATACTGCAATATTCCGGTGCCGACCGAACCGCCCGCGCGAGGCGCGTCGCTCAGGGCTTGCGCTCGTAACAGACGGCACGTCGCGTAGCTCGGGTGAGCGGCCACTGGTAGGCGACATCTTGCGTCCGCTGGAGGCCAGCAGCCTCAGGTGCGGACTCGCGAGCCAACAAGACCCAGACGGCACGTCGACTAAGTCGGCTGCCTTCGAGGAGCCATTCTTTCGGCGGCAACGTCGCTCGAGCCAGCGCGACGTCGGCTGTCTGGCTGCGAAGCACGTCGCTGCGACTGCGGGCCACCTCGACACGTCGGAGCGCCAAACCCCCGATCACGCTGCGCAAAAATGCAGTGCGCTTCGAGCGGGGTTCGACCAGCGTCGCGCGGAGATCGTCGCCGCGTTCCCCCGCCAAGAGCACAAGCAGCGGAATGCCGGGCGCACCTCCACCGGTGCCGACATCAACAATCACATCGCCGGTTGCCCCACTGGTCAGCTCCGCGCGGGCAAGCACAGCGGCATCGGCCAACGACAGGTCGACCAATTCTTCCAAGGTCCTCGCGGCGGTCAGATCGACGCGGCTACCCCAGCGCACCACTTCGTCCAAGTAGCTCGTCAAACGCCGCCGCGTCGTCTCCGAAATCGGTCGCTGCCAGAGCGGCGTCAGCACTCGGTCGATGAGTTCGTCCCAACCTGCTGGGGGTGGCGCAAGGGGCGCATGCTGTGATGGATTGTTTCGCTGCACCTCTTGGCTGTAGCCTAGGGCGCCTTGCCAAAGAAGCGGCAGCCGACCAGCTCATGAGCATCTCCGAAGAAACCAACGAAGACGCGGCGCTGAGCGCAGTTGCCGAAGCTCTACGCGATTTCGCGGCGCACAACGGTCAGCCCGCGCGAGCCGACTGGGAAACGCGGGAAATGCCTGGGGGGGCGTCCACGCGACGCTTCTTTCGGGCGCAGGCTCCGACCGGCCCGAGCCTGGTGGCTATGTACGTCCCGTCGCCAAGCCAGGAGATCGCCAAGGCTCGCCAAGCGGTCGGCGTGAGCTCGTTTTTGGAGGTGCAGCAGCTGCTGGAGACAACCGGTGTGCGCGTGCCCAGTTTGCACCACGACGCTGGACACAGGCAGGTCCTCTTGGTCGAAGACTTGGGCGACGACACGTTGGCCCACTATCTGACGCATTCGGAGCACCACCGCGCGCATCTGTACAAGAGCGCCGTCACCGATCTTGCGCGCGCTCAGCAGCTTCTGCACGAACTGCCAAACGATTGCATTGTCCGCGAGCGCGCGTTCGACGCCGACTTGCTGCGCTGGGAAGTCGAGCACTTTCGCGAATGGGCCCTGGCTGCGCGGGGCATCGAACTGACTGACGAACAACGCGCCATTTTCGATCGTGCCGCCGAGCACTTGGCGTCGACGATTGCCAGCTGGCCCCGTGGTTTCGTGCATCGCGACTACCAAAGTCGCAACTTGATGGTGCGGCGAACCACCGAGCCCGACCGCCCCGAGTTGGTGTGGATCGACTTTCAAGACGCCATGCTGGGTCCACGGGTCTACGACCTGGTTGCGCTCTTGACGGACAGCTACCAGACGTTCAGCCGCAAGTTCATCGAAGAACGCCTGGCCGAATACTGCGAGGCCAGGGGTATCGCGACCGAGTTTGAGCGCGTCCTCTATGAGTTCGATCTCGTGACCGTGCAGCGCAAGCTCAAGGATGCGGGGCGCTTCGTCTTCCTCGAGCGCGTGAACAACAATCCCCATTTTCTTGGTTTCGTCGAGCCCACGATCGCCAAGGCGCGGTCCGCCCTCGGGCGCGTCAAGACTCCAGGCCCGCTGCAGGATTTGGACGATTTGCTGACGCGGCTCTTCGACTGACTCGGCTTCAACCGGAGTTGGCAGGGCGCGCGCCATTGCGATCGATGTGCAAACGCTCGCCGGCCCAAATGCTGTCGTAGAAGCCGAACTCGAGGGAGGCTTCGGCGTGCGCGCAGGGGGCGGCGAGCGCGGCGCGCAGTGTTTCGGCGATCGCGTCCGTGGAACAGTCGACGACCACGTCCAAATAGTCGCGCTCGGCACCGAATCCGCTTCCCATGAATCGACCCTTGCCGCTCATCTCGAAGGCTCCACAAAGAGACCGCTCGCGCTGGTCGCGCAGCTGCCTTCGCGCGGCTGGATCGAGGCCGACCGCCGACCATTCGAGCCAGCCGAAGATCTCTGGACCGCGAGTAAAGCGACCGGAGTGAAACGGCAGGCCTTCGAGGGCTGCCTTGAGCGCTTCGGGGAAGAGAGTCGAAGCGAACAAGCGCTCGGGTTGGAGCCCCGTAGTTGCCGCTGGAATGTCGAGCGCCGTCCACTCGCCGCCGTCTGCGCGGACCAATGAATCCGGCAAGCCGCCGACTATGCCCGCGATGCCAAGGTCGAGTAGTTCGCGCGTTTGGACCAGCGGGTAGGTGGTGGAAGGCGCTGGTTCTTGAAAAACCAACAAGCCTCTTTGCCGAGCGCCGCGTGTGACTTCGACGCTCGCAACCCAGTCGTCGAGCAAGCGTTCGCCGACACAGTGCTCCACGAAAACTTCGGCTGCGAGCTGCAACTGCTCTTCGTCACCCTCGACGTCGAGGGGCACCGTGAAGACCAATTCCCACAGGTGCCCGCGCGTCAGACCCACACGCACCCGCGCGCTGTCGAGCGCCACACCTGTCTCGCTGCTGGCGCGAGCCAGAGCGACCTCGAACAGCTCAGGCTGTCGGCCCAGTCGAATCGCGCAGGGATCGGCAGCAGCAGCTATGAACAGCTCGGCCGAAGCTCGAGCAACCTGGTCTGCATAGCGCACGACCCACCCTGCGCCGCCCCACTCCACTTCGAGGCCCGCGTCCGCGAAGACACGGGGAAGAGCCGACTGACTTGTGGCGGGAACGAGACGCCGCCAGAAGTCGCGCGCTTCGCGTTCGAACTCTGCCCGGCGCCGTTGGTCCTGGTCGTGCGAGAGTTCGGACCAGATCAGTGCCACGGCCCTGAGTGTGATAACGTCGCGGCCCTATGTCCACGGCCCCTGCTTCTGCCGACGACGAGGAACGTTTCGTCGCCCTCGAAACCAAACTCGCCTACCAAGAAAAGCTGCTTGCGGAGCTGAACGAGGTGTTGGTCGAGCACAGCCGCGTCTTGTACGACTTGCGCAAGCGCGCTCAGCAGAGCGAAGCCGCACTGCGCGACGTACTCGAAGAGAAGCCGCCCAACGAAAAACCTCCGCACTATTGAAGGCCGATCCGTCCGGACAGATGCCGCAGGGCGGTCACCTGTCCGGACGTCCGCATGACCGGAAGCCCACCCGGCGCCCCTCCATCGAGCCGAAATCAGCTCACCGAGTCGCGAGGGCCTCGGCGCTGGGTTTGGCACGTTCGCTGCATTGGTAGTGTTGTCTGCGGACACCGAGGAGTCTCGGGGGGTGGCCTCGGTCGGTCGGGCGCTTCCCTCTATCCCCCCCTCCCCCTCTTGTGCCTGGCCCCTGGTAGTCCCCCGGCCTCCTCGGTGCCCGCAGATCCAACCTCCTCGGGCACCTCGTTTCTCCTCACGACGCCGCTGCCGCTAGGGTCGAGCCGTGAAGCTGATCGAACTCGCGGTGAGCGCTCTGGGCGACACTGGAAGCGCCGCACTGCTCTGGGCGGTGATCGGCGTGGAGATGCTCGCGTTGTTCACTGTGCCCAGCGTGTTGCTGCGACGGCGCGGCCGTCCGACCGTGGCCATCGCCTGGCTATTGTCGCTCTTCTCGTTGCCGCTCCTTGGCAGCTTGGCCTGGTGGACGTTTGGGCGCACGCGCATCGAAAAGAAGAAGCGCAAACGAGCCAGCAAGAAGCGTTCGTTCAAGGCCCAACGCGGTTCACCCGAACCCGTTTGGGGCAAAACGAAGTTTGATTCTCTGCTTCCGGCGCGCGCCCAAATCGACTCGGCTTTTTCGAGCGCTGGCAATCGGCTCGAACTGCTAGGCGATGGCCCATCGGCCTTCGCAGCGCTCGAACTTGCCATCGCCGACGCCAAGCGCTCGATCCACCTGCTCTACTATATCTACCAGGACGACGAGACGGGACGGCGCGTCGCGGCGGCCTTGATCCAGAAGGCACGGAGCGGCGTGACCGTGCGGCTCCTACTCGACGGCTTCGGCAGCCAGAGCGGCACCGCTCGCTTGCGAAAGATGCTCGTGGCCGGAGGCGTCCAGGTCGCCATCTTCCTGCCCTCGCCTCTCAATCCGTTGCATGCCCCGCGCATCAATTTCACCAACCATCGCAAGATCGCCGTTCTCGACAACTGCGTGGGCTTCACGGGCGGCATGAACGTAGGGGTCGAGTACGAACGTCATTGGCGCGACTTGATGATCAGAGTCGAGGGCCCAGCCGTGTCCGCACTCAACCACGTGTTTCTCGAGGATTGGTACTTCGCCACGGACGAAGCCGTTTTTGATCCCGACCGAGCAGCCTGGGAAGTTCCGCGCAGTGGCAGCGACGTGGCCGTGGTCGCCAGCGGACCCGATACCGAGGCCTGGATCCACGACGTCTACTTCTTGGCCATCACGCGAGCAGCAACGCGCGTCTGGATCGTGACGCCCTACTTCATTCCTACTTCACCCATCACCATGGCTCTGCGTACAGCAGCTGGGCGCGGCCTGGATGTGCGCATCATCGTGCCGCGGGAGTCAGACGTGAATCTCGTCAAGTGGGCGTCGCGCTCCTACTACCGCGATTTGATCACCGCGGGCGTGCGCATCTTCGAATACACGGGGCCCATGCTGCATGCCAAGGCCTTGGTCATCGACGAAGCACTCTCGGCCGTGGGCTCGGCCAACATCGACAGCCGCAGCTTTGGTCTGAGCTTCGAAGTGAGTTGCTTCATGGACGATCAGCGACTGTGCACCCAGATTTCGGACTGGATCGCAGCTCTCCTGCCCGATACGGTCGAAATCGACGAGCCGTGGCTGCGCAACAAGCCGCTCTTGCACAAGCTAGCCGAATCGGCCGCGCACCTGCTCAGCCCCATCCTCTGACCACGCGAGGCGGAGCGGCGGAGAGCCTGCGGATCGTGAGGAAACTGGGCTCAGAAGCCGAGTTCTTCTTTTCTCTTCTGCGCGCCGGGTAACGGTTCGCCTTGCTCGGCAATCACCGGCAGCTTGCGAGAGAGTTCGGCATTCAGTTTGAGCCACTTCTCTTCGGCCTTGGGCAGCTGAGCTTCGTCGAAGATGGCTTCCACTGGACACTCGGGCACGCATGCGCCGCAATCGATGCATTCGTCCGGATCGATGTAGAGCATTTCGCCGTCGCCGTGGAAGCACTCCACCGGACACACAGCCACGCAGTCGGTGAATCGGCAGCCGTTGCAGTTGGAGGTGACGACGAAAGTCATGCGCCCCCAATACCCCCCGCTTCGGGCTCTGGCAACGAAATCCGCAGACCTCAGCGAGGCAAAAACGGCGTGACGTCGCCGGCGCCCGGTCGAATGACCTTGGGCTCGTCGCTGGTCAAATCGATGATGGTGGTCGGCACCGTGCCGCCTGGACCTGCATCCAGCACGAGCGCCAGGCCTGGAAATTCGCTGTCGATCTCACTCGGATCGGGGTTGGGACCCGAACCGTGACGTGCGGCCGTCGACGAGATGATGGGCCGACCCAGTTCGCGACAGAGTGCCTGGGCCACGGGATGATCCGGCACGCGAATGCCGACCGTCTTGCGCGGCCAATGAACGATCTTGGGCACCTCACGGGTGCTCTCCAAAATGAAGCAGTACGGACCCGGAAGGTACTCCTTCATGATCCTGTAGACGCGATCGTGCATGACCGCGTAACGTGACAGATCGGACAGATCTTGGCAGACGAAGGCCAGCTTCTGACCGTTGTCCATGCCCTTGATCTGGTAGAGCTTCTCGACCGCTTTCTTGTTGAAGAGGTCGCAACCCAGCCCGTACACGGTATCGGTCGGGTAGGCGATCACTTCGCCAGCTTCGAGAGCATCGACCGCTCGCCGAATCTTGCGCGGCTCTGGGTGATGCGGATTGATTTCGAGCAACATGGTCAGCACCCCCGAGGTGCACCCCAAGCAGTAGGGGACGGGCCTTCTACACCGCGCCTTTGGGGGCGTCGAGCCGGTGGTCGAGTATTTTCTGGTTTTTGGGGGGTGGGGCCTGTCTTGGGCGGACTATTTGGCCGACCGGGCCCGACGGGACTATTCGATCCTATGCCCGCCTTGCTCCCCTATCGTGCCCTCTCGCTGCTGGGCGGCGCGCTCCTGCTCACAAGCGCCTGCGGCCAAGAGGCCGCCAAGCCTCCCCGCTGGCCCGAGAAAGTGAACCCGGCCTCCCCACAAACGGGCGCTGCCGAAAGAACGCCTCGCCCCTGGAACTCGGCGCCTGCGCCCGTCACGCCCGAAGCATCCAGCCTAGCCAAGCAGTACTCAGACCACAGGGCCCAGAACGCGCTGGAGGGCAAAGCCACTTATTGCGCGGACTCGCTGGCGGGGCACAAAACCGCCAACGGCGAAGTCTACGACCCCAGTGCCTTCACGGCGGCACACAAGAAGCTGCCGTTTGGCACCATCGTGCGCGTCATCCGCGTCGGCAGCGGCGCCGTCACTTACGTCAAGATCAACGACCGCGGCCCGTTTGGCCCCGCCAACCGCATTATCGATTTATCGCGCGCTGCCGCTGACGAGCTGGATATGCGGCGCGCCGGTGTAGTCGACGTACGCGTCGAAGTCGTCGACAGGCCGCTCGACTAAGTCGCCGCTCGGGATGAGGCGCCGGCCAGCACGCGTACCTGGACGGCGTTCTTGCCTTTGCGTTTCACTTCATACATGAGCGCGTCGGCCGTGCGCAGCAGCTCTTCGACGCTGGCGGGCGGTTGGTTGAAGACGACTGCCCCCATGCTGAAGGTCACCACCAGATCGTAGCCACTGGAAACGGCGCCCCCCACGCGCGAACGCAGCCGTTCCAGCACGACAGCGACCTCGTCTTCGCCCGTGTGGGGCAAGAGCACTGCGAATTCGTCACCACCCAAGCGCGCGACCGTGTCCAAGCGGCGTGTGGCATCGCGCATCGCGCCACCGATTGTGGCCAACAGTTCGTCGGCGCCTTGGTGTCCCAAAAGTTCGTTGATTTTCTTGAAATCGTCTAGGTCGAGATAGGCGGCGGCCAATGCGCCGCCGAGCCGTTTCTGGCGATCGATCTCGACGGCAGCGTGCTCAAAGAAGCCGCGCGCGTTGGGGAGCTGGGTCAGTAAATCCGTGCGTGCCAACAGGCCCTGCGCCTCCGCCTGAGCACGTAGGCGATGGATGAGCAGCACGAAAACCACAAACGAAATGATGTGGCTGGTCACGTTGAAGACCCAGACCCATTGCGTGGTCATCTCCAAGCCCGCAAAAAAATTGGACAGTCCCCAGACGTAAGTGGCCAAAAAGGCCGCGCCCACCGCGTAGCCACGCGGCAACCACGTTCCGGCGAGCGCCAGGGGCAAGAAGTACACTGGATAGAGCGACAGCTCGATGCCAGTCACGTTGTCCACCACGCCCAGGACGATGAGCGAACCCACAACGCCCGCCCCCGCGCGGAGCTGTCGTGCGTGCCGCTGCGCCGCGACTGCGCCTGCCACTAGACGCCGCTCCATGTCTGCTGGGCGATCCATTCCAGAAAGGGCGAGTGCCCCTGCTCGATGGCCAACGCGACGACGCAAGGCACGTCGTAGGAATGGAGCGCCACCAAGCGCTCTGTCAGCGCGGCGACGCGATGGCTGGGTGTCTTGAGCAGGAGCACCGCTTCGTCCGACTCGACGAGCTCGCCCCGCCACTCGCAGATGCTGCGTACGCCAGCAATGATGTTTGCGCAGGCAGCGAGCCGTTCGAGGACGAGCGTACGCCCCAGCCTGGTCGCTTCGTCGCGCGAGGAGGCCGTCACGTAGACGAGGGACAGAGGCTCGGGCAGGGGCAAGAGCAAGGGTTCTCCAAGCCGCGGCAACGGCAAGCCGAGGAGAGCACGCGCACCGGCGCTATAGAATCGGACAGCGCCAAGCCTCCGGAAGGTACGGCAATTTTCCCCGGCCCCCGAGCCGCTCGCTCGAAATTCCAGTATGTCGGGAATAGCGGGGTCCTGTGGTACACGCGTGGAACGTCAGTTGCGCACGACATGGACTTTCGATCGAAACTTCCCGCCCGCCGTGTCCTCTGGCGCGCGATCCTGCTCGCGCTTTCGTTTCTCGGCGTCGTCGGCTGTTCGAGATCGGAATCTGCGCACGAGCGTGGCGTCGTCGTGGTCGTGCCGACGCAATCGGCCACATGGATCCGCCACTTCAATCCGTTTCTGGTCAGTCAGGCACGTTGGGGCACGGTCGGCGCCATTTACGAGCCGTTGCTCATCTACAACAGCGCACAGGGCAAGTACGTGCCTTGGCTCGCGGAACGCTATGGTTGGAGCGCGGACAACCTGACGCTGACCTTCGACCTGCGTCGCAACGTTCGTTGGTCGGATGGGCAACGGTTCACCGCACGCGACGTCGTTTTCACCTTTGAGCTACTGAAGAAGTACAAGGCGCTCGACCAGAACGCCATCTGGGTAAAGCTGCGCGCCGTCGAACAGGTGGGCGACTTCCAGGTGCTCGTGCATTTCAAAGAACCATTCGTTCCCGCGTTGTTCTTCGTCGGTGAGAGCCCGATCGTCTCCGAGCACGCCTGGAAGGACGTCAAAGACCCCATCACGTTCCGCGACGAAAACCCCATCGGAACGGGCCCCTTCACGCGAGTGAAGAGCTTCAAGACCCAAGTGTACGAGCTGGGAAAGAATCCCGACTATTGGCAGCCAGGCAAACCCAAACTCGAAGCCGTGCGCGTGCCGGCCTTTCCAGGAAACGAGCAGACCAGCCTGGCGATGATGCGCGGCGAGATCGATTGGGCTGCGCTGTTCATCCCGGCCATCGACCGCATCTTCGTTGGCAAGGATCCGGAGCACCACGGCTACCAGTTCGCCAAGGTCGAAGGGACGGTCATGCTGTACCCAAACCATTTGCACGCGCCCTACGGCGACGTGCGCGTGCGCAAAGCCATCAGCCACGCCATTGATCGCCAGCTGATCGTGCGCATCGCCATGCAAGGTTATACTGATCCCGCGCCCGCCACGGGCCTGACGGATCTGTACGCCAAGTACAAAGACCCCTCGATCATCGAGGAAGTCGGCGATTTCAACAAACACGACCCAGCCCGGGCCGCGGCCTTACTCGACGAAGCGGGGCTCAGGATGGGCGCGGAAGGTTTTCGGACCCGCGCCGACGGCAGCCCGTGGACCGTCGACGTCAACTGCGTAGCGGGTTGGTCCGACTGGATCATCGCCGGGCAGATCATCGCCAAGAACCTGCAGGCGGTCGGCATCAACGCGACGCTCCATACTTACGACTTCGGAGCTTGGTTCCAGAGGCTGCAGACCGGTGACTTCGATCTGAGTATCTCTTGGTCCACGACCGGCGGCCCTTCGCTCTACACCTACTACCACCGGCAAATGTCGACAGAGACCGTCAAACCGCTGGGCGCAGCGGCCGAGCACAACTGGCAACGCTTTGGCAGTCAGCGGGCGGACGAACTCTTG